>CAZOJS010000152.1:0-6492 GCA_964580175.1 uncultured Anaerolinea sp.
GGTGGCTGAGTCCGGCGCCCTCACCGGGCGTGTGGTGCTCTCAATGAGCGTCGAAGGGACCGACGGCTTCGGAGGCATCGACGGCCTGGTCGAGACGCGCGAGGCCATCGCCGCCGCAGGACGATTGGCTGGGCCGGGGCACCCCGGCCCGGCGCGGCTGACGGCCACGTCCGTCAAGTTCTTCGTCGATGGCATCCTCGAGAGTCGGACCGGCGCGCTCCTGGAGCCATACCTGGATGCCCATGGCGATCCCACCGGCGGTACCGGGATGACGGGCTTCGAGCCGCACGTGCTTCAGCGGCTGGCCGTTGAGCTCGATGGCCGCGGGTTCCAGCTCCACTTTCACGCCATCGGCGATCGGGCCGTCCGCGATGCCCTCGACGCCATCCAGGCAGCGCGCATCGCCAACGGCTCCCGTGATGCACGGCACCACATCGCCCACATCCAGCTGATCCACCCTGACGACCTGCAACGCTTCGCGGCGCTCGACGCCGTCGCCAATGCTCAGCCCCTCTGGGCGGTCCACGAGGCGCAGATGAATGAGCTGACCATCCCGATCCTCGGGCCACAGCGGACAGCGTGGCAGTACCCGTTCGCGTCACTGCTTCGCGCGGGCGCACGGCTCGCCTTCGGTTCGGACTGGACCGTCAGCACCGCAAACCCGTTTCCGCAGATCGAGGTGGCAGTCCGGCGCGTCTGGCCGGAACACCGGGACGCCGCGCCATTCCTCCCTGGGGAGCGGCTCACGATCGATCAGGCGCTGCGCGCCGCAACAGTCGGCTCCGCCTTCGTGAACCGCCAGGACGAGGCTGGCTGGCTTGGCGTTGGCCGCCTGGCCGACCTCGTGATCCTGGACCGCAACATCGATGCGCCCGACGCGGGCTGGATCGGCGATACGAAGGTGGTCGCGACCATGATCGGCGGGGAATTCGTCTTCGAAACCGCCGCGCTCGAGACCGGCTGAGGATCAGCGCCCGCGGCGCAGGTCTACCGGTCGATCGATGTCCAGCGCGGTGTCGCCCGCCGGATCAAGGCTGAGCCAGACGGGCGCCGGGATCGATGACGCGCCGAGATCCTGGAGCAAGGACCGCAGCGATCGCTCGCCGCGGGCCAGCAGGACGGAGATGGCGGGGCCGGCTCTGTCGACCCACAGGGCCATCGGCAGCGGCTGAACGCGTCGCGGTACCTCGAGATTGACCGCAGGTCGGTCGGGGCCGGCCGTCGTGGCCAGCAGTTGCAGGACCGCCGGCACCATCCGCGGCATGTCCCCGCCGACGACCAGCGCGATGGGCGTCCGGACCGCGGCGATGCCGGCCGCCAGTCCCGCCAGCGGACCCTCGTGGGGCGTCAGGTCGTGCACGATGTCCACGCGCGGATCAAGCGCCGATTTCGGCGGCGGCCCGGCTCCGGGCGCCTGCACCAGGACGATCCAGGGCGCAACAGCCGCGACGGCGTCCATCGCATGCTGGAGCATCGAGCGACCGTCGATGTCGGTCGTGAGCTTGTCCGATCCAAAACGAGAACTGCGCCCCCCGGCCAGGATGATCCCCGTAACGTCATCGAGCATCCGGACCGGCTGCGTCACTTTGCGATCGTCGATTCGCGCGGAGCCCGTGGTCCAGGAACGTGGCCGGCCGGTGTCCGGGTCAGGATCCCGCGCCGGTTCAGGTCCTCCAGCAGCGGCATGACGTAGCGGCGACTCGTGCCCGTCGCGTCGCGAAGCACCGCCGGGGTCAGCGGTCTCGCGCGTGCAAGCCCGAGGGCGATGCCGGACAGCCGATGGAACACGGGCGTCGCCCAGGCAAGGTCCGCCTCGACCCGGATGATCCGTCCCGCCGATTCGAGCGACCGAACGCCTTCTGGCGGGCAACCGGCCATCCGCGAAGCCTCGGCGAGATCGGGCGGCGCGGGAGCGCTCAGGAGCGCCTCGAGCCGGTCCATCGCGGTCGCCAGCGCGGGTGGCGGTCCGCCGACCCGGCCCGGCTGGCGAAGCCGGTCGCCATCCCTGGTCAGTCTTCCGCGCGTGACGAGATCTTCGATGATCGTTTCGGTCGCCGTGTCGGCCCGACCGGCGGCCTCGCGCCGGACCGTCACCTGCCGTCGCAGCGCCGCTCGGAGCGCGGTCCGCAGCGCACTGAGTGGGGCGCCGGACTCGACCGGATGATCGCGATGGAAGGACGCCACGAAATCGAGGACCGCAGCTTCAAGCGTGGCCCGGACGTCAGCGGCCAGGACCAGCCCGGGCGTCGTCGTCGATGAAGATCCCCTGGGCGCATGGCCCAACGACGCGCCGGCAGCCGCGATCCGATCCCCGGCGAGCGCTCCATGCAGGCCGATCAGGGCATCGGCCGTAGCGTCGGCATCAAGATCCTGGATCGCCGCAACCAGCACGGCGAGGCGTTCCGGACCGGCGCGGCGGCGCGCGATGCCGGACGCAGGCGCGGGATCGAGCACGAGGACGCCAGCTGCGACGTCCCCCGGCGATGGCCGGCGAAGGACACCGCGGTCGCCAACAAAGGTTGCGACCGGTTCCGACAGCCGGAGGAGCGCGGTTACACGCCCGTCCGGCAAGTCGACGGCCTCGCGGCCGCGCCGCCCGACGACGGCGGCGACCTGGGCGGTTCCGAGATGAAACCGGAGGGTGGAGCCGTCGGCGGGAGGCCAGGCAGGGGGGCGATCCAGCGATCTGCGGGTGCGGATGTCGCGGGGACGGCTCAGCGCCGCGAGCACCCGAGGGGAGGCTTCGATGCCGGGCCCGGACGTGAGCACGCCGCCGCGCGGAAACCGCTCCGGCGCCCCACCGGCCAGGTTGAGCGCCGTGCGTCCGCGCGTCGTCGCTTCCACGGTCTGGTTGTGGACCTGGAGCCCACGCACCCGAACTCCGGCCGCGGACGGCTCGAGCCGAAGCGCATCGCCCCTCCGCAGCGCCTCCCCGCGGAAGGACCCGGTCACGACCAGCCCCCGGCCTCGCACCGTGAATGACCGATCGATCGCCAGGCGTAACGGCCCCGGCGGCCGGGCCGGGATCTCGGCCTCGATCCGATCCCGGAGCTCGAGCAGGGCCCCTCGAACGGCCATGACGCCGTCACCGGTAGTGGCAGACGCAGTGAGGACCGGGGATCCAGCCAGGTTTGTTCGGGCGAGAAGCTCGATCGTGGCCGCCACGACGCTCGCCAGACGTCCCGGATCCACTTCATCGGCCTTGGTGACCACGACGATGCCCGCCCGCAGCCCGAGCGCGTCGAGCAACTCGAGATGCTCGAACGTCTGAGCCCGCGGCCCATCGTCCGCGGCCACGACCAGCATCACGCCATCGATCTCGCCCGCCCCGACCAGCATGTTGCCGATCAACGCGTCGTGGCCGGGCACGTCCACGAAGTCGATCGAAGTGCCGTCGTCGAGGTCCAGGTGGGCGTAGCCGACATCGATCGTCATCCCGCGACGCTGCTCCTCGGGGAGTCGGTCAGCGTCGATACCGGTGAGGGCACGCAGGAGCGTCGTCTTGCCGTGGTCGATGTGCCCGGCCGTGCCGATGACGACGGTCATGTCGGCATCAGCGATCCATGGCGCGGGCCACGACGATCGCGAGCATCGCATCGTGGTGTGGTGGCACGGTCCGAAGGTCGAGCACCACCCGGTCATGCTCAATCCGGCCGATGAGGCAGGGCTCCCCGGCCCGCAGTGCGGCCAGAAGGACTGTCGCCGCCCGCCCGCCCGCGGCCCGCAACGCGAGGCCGAACGACGGCACGGTTGCGCCGGGGAGCGACCCGCCACCGACGGTCGAGGCAAGCCGGACGACCTCGGCGGATCCGCCGGGGAGCGCCTCGACGAGCGCGTCTGCCCTCCGTCGGGTCTCTTCGACGGGCGCCGAGAGCATCTGCCAGACAGGGATCTCGGCCATCGCCCGACCCGCCCGATAGAGCGCCAGCGTTGCCGCGACCGCCGCCAGGATCGTCTTGTCGGGGCGCATCGCCCTCGCCAAGGGGTCCCGGCGCAGCTTCGCGATGAGATCGCCGCGGCCGACGATCAGCCCGGCCTGCGGTCCGCCGACCAGTTTGTCGCCGGAGAAGGTCACCAGGTCGGCTCCCGCCGCCAGTCGCTCGCGGGGTGTTGGTTCGTGGGCGAGGCCGACGTGCTCGGTGGGCAGCAGCGCACCACTGCCGAGGTCGTCGATGACGATAGCCTCGTATGAGTGCGCGACACCGGCTAGTTCGCCGGAATCTGGGCTCTCCACGAACCCGGTCTGTACGAAGTTGGAGGGATGGACACGGAGGACGGCCCGGATCCTCGGCCGCGGGCTCGCGAGCACGGCCTCGAAATCCTCCACGCGGGTGCGGTTGGTCGTTCCGACCTCGATGAGACGGACGCCGGCGCGTCGCAGGATCTCCGGAATGCGCACCCCGCCGCCGATCTCGACCAGCTCTCCGCGTGACACGGCCACGCCGCTGCCGCGTCCCGCGAGACCGACGGCCAGGGCAATGGCGGCGGCGTTGTTCGTGACGATGAGAGCGTCATCCGCGCCGGTCAGCGCGACAAGGTGGTCCTCGGTCGCGCGGAATCGCGCGCCACGCCGACCCGACTGCCGGTCCAGCTCGAGCAGGATCGGGCCCTCGGCCGCCAATCTCGCCGCCTCGATCGCCGCCCTCGCCCAGGGAACCCGGCCCAGGTTCGTATGGATGATGACCCCGGTTGCATTGATGACCGCGACTGGATGGGCATGGGCCGCATTCGGAGGCGTAACTGGCCCGTCAAACGCCGCCAGCTTCGCGACGACCGCCGCACTGAGCTCGATGACGTCACGCGGCGCAGTGCCGTTCGCCAGTCGAACGCGCTCCATGCCGGCGATCTCCCGCGCTGCCATGAGGAGCGCCTCAGGATCGCGCGCGCCGGCGGCGGATCGCGCCGCGGCGAGAATCCGTTCGACGCTCGGCGGCCTTGGCCGGTCGGTCGTGGACACTCGCCCTCCTCTCGCGATCAATGGCGGGAGCGCATGGGAGTCGAACCCACCGCGCGACGCCAAGCGCCGCGCCACCGGTTTTGAAGACCGGACCGGGCACCGGCCCGAACCCACTCCCGCCGATCATGCTAGCCGCTCGGTGAAGCCGGCCGGGTCAGCCGGCGGCACGCTCGGCTGCCGACGAGGCACCGGCCGGCGCGGCGATCAGCGCGAGCGTGGCCGCCGGACCCGCAGTCCGAGGTCGAACGCGGGTCGGCCTATCATCCGGATATGGCCACCGACGCCCCTGCCCGGGACGACCAGCCCCGGATCCGCCTCACCGAGCTGACCGACTGCGGCGGCTGCGCCGCCAAGCTCGGCGCGGACCTGCTCGCCGACGCACTCTCGGGCCTTGGGGCGCATACGGCGCCCGCGGAATTGATCGCTGGTCTCGATCCGCCCGACGATGCCGCGGCCTACCTCGTCGCCCCGGACCTGGCGATCATCGGCACGCTCGACTTCTTCCCGCCGCTGGTGGATGACCCACGTCAGTACGGCGAGATTGCCGCGGCCAACGCCCTGTCCGATGTCTTCGCGATGGGTGGACGCGTCCTGTTTGCGCTCTCGATTGCCGCGTTTCCGGAGGACCTGCCACGCGACACCATGGCGGCGATCTTCGACGGTGCCTCTGCCAAAGTCCGCGAAGCGGGCGGGACGCTCGCGGGCGGGCACACAATCAAGGATCCAGAGCCGAAGTACGGGCTGGCGGTGATCGGGGCGGCGCACCCGGACCGGCTGTTTCGCAAGGGCGGCGCGCAGCCTGGCGATCTCCTCATCCTGACCAAGCGGCTGGGGACCGGGTTGCTTGTCTCAGGACGGCGGCAGGGAATGACGACCGACGCCCACCTGGCAGCCGCGATCGAAGAGATGGCGACGCTCAACCGGATGGCGTCGGAGGTCTTCGCTGAGCACGGCGTCCGAGCCGCCACCGACATCACCGGCTTTGGGCTGCTGGGCCACGGCCTGGAGATGGCCCGCGGATCTGGCACGAACTTCATCTTCAACGGCGGGTCGCTCCCGGCGCTCGACGGTGCCCTGGACCTGGCCCGCGCCGGCATCGAAACGGGAGGTGCCGCGCACAACCGCCGGTATGTCCTGCCTGCCCTGACCGTGGGCGACGGCGTCGCCCTGGAGCTGGTGGCACTCGCCCACGACCCGCAGACCTCGGGGGGCCTGCTGGCGGCCGTCGTCCCCACGGCAATCGAGGCCGTCGAGGCGGACCTGGAAGCCCGGGGCATCCCGCACTGGCGCGTGGGTCGCGTGGAGCGGCGTGCCGACGACTCCAGTGAGCTCGTCCTCGCCGGCTGAGCGCTGACTGCTGGATCCGCCGGCGCTCGCGCCGAGTGGACCAGCGGCGCCGAGTGGACCAGCAGTCCATGAAATCGAAGTGACTCGTCATGTCCTGGACTGGCGGTCCAGTCCCCGACATCGCCAGGCGACGAAACCCGCTCGAACGCGCGCGATCCGTGCCTGCCAGTCCATTTCGTGACTGCGCG
>CAZOJS010000153.1:0-3832 GCA_964580175.1 uncultured Anaerolinea sp.
ACGCCGTGCAGCCCGGTCATCGGATGCTCATCAGCCCGCCGGTCAACCTCTTCCCGATCGACTGGCGCGCCCGCCGGCACCTGCTGATCGCCGGTGGGATCGGGATCACCCCGTTCCTCGCCCAGCTGGTCCAGCATGCGACTGCGAGCAGCGACTTCGAGTTGCACCTGTCCGTGCGCGAGCGCGCCCAGGGTGCCTACCTCGATGACCTGGAGGCGCGCTACGGCGAGCGAGTCCACATCTACTGTGACGACAAGGCTGAACGGATCCCGCTCGGCCGGCTGCTGGCCGGCCAGCCGCTGGGAACGCACCTGTACGCGTGCGGCCCCGCCGGGATGATGGAGTGGATCTTGTCCTCGGCTCGGGCGGCCGGCTGGCCGGAGCAGAGCCTGCACAGCGAGCGGTTCCTGGCCCCGGCTTCGGGGATGCCCTACGAGGTGACGCTCGCGCTGTCGAACAAGACGGTTCGGGTCTCGGAGCACCAGAGCATGCTCGACGCCATTGAGGCGGCGGGCATCGACGCCCCCTACATGTGTCGCGGGGGCGCCTGCGGTGAATGTGAGACGCAGGTCATCGCGTGCGATGGTTCGATCCTCCACAACGACAACTTCCTGTCCGCCGACGACAAGGCGTCCGGGCGCAAGATCATGCCGTGCGTTTCGCGGTTCGAGGGCAAGTCCCTCGTCCTGCAACGCTAGGCCGTCGCAGGAGGCGAGGATGGTCAGCAACGTGATCGAGTTTCGGGACGAGACCTTTCGGGACGACTTCACGTTCCGGAACAGCCCGGCGGGGATCCTGCGCTTCCCGTTCCCGTTTCACGAGGACCGCTACATGTATGCGGTCAATATCGAGCCGCACACGCCGGGGCCCATCGGGACGGCCTACGAGCACCCGATCGACGTGGACGAGCACTACGTGGCCGAGATGCAGGATCGCGCCATGGTCCTGGCCGAGGACCCGTTGCGCTGTCAGTCGCTGCCCCACATGACCCTGGCGGGCTGGGACCTCCTCGAGTTGCTGATGGAGGCGCAGGCCAAGGCGTACCCGGCCCATTTCGAACTGCATCGAGATGGCGACCGATGGCGCTGGGTCAACCGGCCGCTGGGGATCGACGACACGTTCACGTTCGGCGATCTGTCCACCCTGCCCTACGGCCCGCTGGAATACATCACCCGGCAGAGCCAGGGCGACTTCTGCATCGTGGATCAGCGCGACGGCAACCTCTGGATGGACGCCGGGATGGTCACCACGCAGGCGGATTGGTCCCTCGACTTCGATGTCGGGATGAACTTCATGGAGTGGCATGGACCCGTGCCCCTGGCGCATGAGATCGGCGTGTTCGATCGGGCGCTCAAGTTCCTGCTCAACATCCGCCAGGGCCAGCCGGTCCGTCGGCTCAACTGGACGATGACCATCAACCCGCGGCTGGACACGAGCCCGGAGCGCTATCCGAGCTGGGGTCCGGATCGGACCACGGTGACCCCGGAGAACGTCGGCGACAAGGTCCACCTGCGGGTGGAACTCCAGAGTTTCTGGCGGCTGCCGCGCTCCAATGCGATCGTCTTCCCGATCCGCTGTTACCTCATCAGCATGGCCGAGCTGGTCACCGTCCCCAAGTGGGCTCGCCGCATGCACCGGGTCCTGCAGACCCTGCCCAATGAGCTCGCGGACTACAAGGGGCTCACACGCTACCGCCAGATGACCATCGACTGGCTGGCGGCGTACGACGACGGTTCGCTTACGTCCCCGGGGTTCTTCCCCGATCCGTGAGGCCCGGCGCCGGTCGGGGTCCAGTCGGGCGGCCGGTCAGGGGCCCGGCCAGGTGAGCCCGCCATCTGCGGAGCGATAGAAGTCGGTCGAGCGGGTGACGAGCGCCAGCGAGCGGCCATCCTCCGCGATTGCGACAACGGCGGGCTGACCCACGAACGGAAGAATCGACCACGTCAGGCCGCCGTCATCCGAGCGAGCCAGCCGGTCCGCCCCGCTTGCGATCAACACCGACCCGTCCGACGTCGCGGCCACGCCCGTTACGGGATACAACTGCGGGTCGGTGACGGTTCGCCACGTGCGACCGCCGTCGTCCGAGCGTGCGATCCCTGCAGCCGTGACGCCGATGAGGCCGGTACCGGAGGATGTCGCGATCGCGACGGGGAAGCCGACGTTCTGCTCCTGAACCTGCAGCCACGACCGGCCGGAGTCCAGGCTCTCCCACATCCCGCCGATCGCCAGGTATGCCCACATCCGGGCCGCATCACTCGGATCGCGCGCGAACCCGTGAATGTCCAGGCTCGGCAGATCCGCTGGAATGTCTGCCCAGGTTCGGCCGCCGTCCCCGCTCTCGGCAAGGACCTCGTGGCCGGCGATGACGATTGACCCACCGACGGCTACACCCATTCCCATTGCGTCGGAGCGGGTGTCCAGCGGGTTCCATGTTTGTCCGCCGTCCGCGGTCGCGAGGATCCCGCCATGGTGGCCGAAGAGCAGTCGTTGCGGGTCGCCGTCGACAAATGCCAGCGAGTGAACATCTTGCGTGTCGAGCCGGCTCCAGGCCTCCGTGGTCGCCGCCACGCCCGGCCGCGTGAGGGCGAACGCGACGACCACAACGATGCCCGCGAGCGCCGCGCCGGCTAGAACGAGTAACCGGGCATCTCGCCTACGTGGCGACGGCCGAGTATCGCGACCTCTGGCGGCTCGTAGCGGCTGGCTCTTCCGTCGTTGGGTTCTATTGGGCACGCTGAACCCTGTTCTCGCCAAGGAGGATGGCCGCGAGCACCGAACGACGGTCGACGGTCAGGCCACGCATCGAGTGCACCCTCGAGCGCGAGCGCGGAGGCGCCAGACAAGCGTGGCCCCGAGGAGTGCGACGGATGCCGCCCCGATGACCGGCTGGATCGGCGCGAAGATGGAGAGCGTCCCGCTGACGCCCAGCGCCGCGACGACCACCTTGTTGCAGATCGGGCAGCCGATCGCCAGGTACGCGGCAATGCCGCCCAGCGTCGCCCGTCCGGTGCCGGTTTCATCGCGTTCGTGTCCGCCCGCGTGATCTGGCGGCCGAACGTAGGTCGCGGTCAGCAGCCCGATGAGGGGCGCCGACGCGAGCCAGACGACCACGTTGAATATCTCGGTCGGTATCAGCCGGATGAAGAATGGGTTCGGGATGACGGCCGTCGGCACGCCGAGCAGCAGGAGCGATCCCACGGTGGCCAGCGCGGCCATCAGCCAGAAGCGCCGATCCAGCGTGGTCTGCAGCGCAGCGAGACTGCCGCTTGCAGGTGGCTCGAACAACGAAGCGTCACGCATCTCGCCGCGAGTCTACGACGACGGGAAGCCGACTTCGGCGGAGTGTCTCCCGGATCAGCGAGCTTGGCGCGGCCCGGCGAGTGCTATCGTCGGGAACAGTCATGGCGACGTACCAGTTTGCGGTCGATATTGCAGCCACGGTCGAGCAGGTCTTCGACCTCTGGACGAACGTCGCACGCTGGCGCGAGTGGATCGGCGGCGTCAGCAAGGTAACCGACGTAAGTGGCCCGCCGGGTGAGGCCGGTACCCGCTACACAGTCTGGTTCGGGGGCATGCGCAGCCCATCGGAGATCCTGGAGGCCGAGCGTCCGCGCTATCTCAGGACTCGCTTCGGCAACCGGATGCTTCGGGGCGAGACGCGCGTCACGTTCGAGCCGACGACGACCGGCACACACCTGACCCAGGAGTTCCGGACCGAGGGGCTGATCCCGGCCATCTCCGCGCGCATCTTCGCCCTCGGGTCGTACAAGGGCAGCTTCCGCGGCGAGCTCAACGAGTTCGTCCGCCTGGCGGAGCGCGAGGCGAGCGGGTC
>CAZOJS010000154.1:0-4623 GCA_964580175.1 uncultured Anaerolinea sp.
CGTCGCTCCGAATCCGGGGCGGTCGTCGCGGCGGTCGACCCACGCGGTCGTCAGCCCGAGCTGCTTGCCGGGAACGTGGTCGTGGAACAGGCTCTGGGCCACATGGAGAATCCGTTCGCGGGGCAGCCCAATCCGCTCGAAAGCCAACTCGAAGTTGGCGATGCGGGGCTTGTAGCCACGCGCCTGTTCTGCCGTGATGATCCAGTCGAAGGTCACCCCGAGGCGGCGATTCGATGCCGCGAACAGGTCGTCGTCACAGTTGGTCAGCACACCAAGGCGAAATCGCTCGCCGAGGGTCCTCAGCGCCGCCTCTGAATCAGGGAAGGCCGGCCAGTCCGCCACGGAACCGCCGAATATCGCCTGTTCCACGGCCGATGGGCGGACGCCCAGCGCCGCTGCGACTTCCGTGAGGGCCGCGGCGAGAATGTCTCGGTAGCTCCGGTAGGGACCGGCCTCGAGTCGGGCCTCCGCAACCGCGAAGCGCTCGAGGAGCTCGTCGTCGGAAGCCGTCACGCCATGTCGATTGAGGGCGTTTCCAAGGCCGGCCAGGATCCCGGTCTCCCAGTCGATCAGGGTGCCGTAGCAGTCGAACGTCAGGGCATCGAAGGCGTTGAAATCGAGCTCGGTCATCCGCTGAACATCCCGTCCCGTATGGCGGCCCGCCGGGGCACTGGTTCGAGGTGGTGGGGTGGCCTACGGGGATTGAACCCGTAACCTCTGGAGCCACAATCCAGTGCACTGCCGATTGAGCTAAGGCCACCATGCGCGACGCGGACCCGGTCTGGATCGCGGGCCCGCGCAGTGTACCCGAATGATGCCGCCTGATCGGGAACCGCCCGCTCGCGCACGTGGCCGGCCGCCCGCGGAGGACCGCGTCCAGCCACGGCCCGGACGATGCCGGCGGACCCAGGAGGTCAACCCGGTCCGATTGGTCCGGTGGTCTCGGGTGCGGTTCGGTGAGCAAATTGGTACCTCGGGCTCCAGGGACCCGGGACGATGAGGCGGGTCCGGATTGGCCACGGCAGTCCTACGTTCGTTGCCGACCGGTCGGTGGAGGCCGACCCTGCCCCGAAACTGGAGTCAGAACGAGCAACATGCCGACCGCAAGCGCCCGGGCCCGATGGCTTCCCGCCCGGACCGTCCGACGGATCCGCGGCCTTGCCGCGCTCGTCGCGCTTGCGGTGACCTTCGCCACGCCTGGATTGGTCTTCGCCTGGGACGCCAACAGCTTCTCGTCGAGCGACGAGGCGCTCCTGGTTCAGTTGACTAATCAGGCCCGCGCCTCAGCCGGATTGAAGGCCCTCACGGTCGACTCGACGCTCGCCGGTGTCGCGCGCTGGCGGTCTCAGGACATGATCGAGCGCAACTACTTCAGCCACACGATCCCGCCCGACAACACAAAGGTCTTCGACGAGCTCAAACGGATCGGCTACTGCTATGTGGCTGCCGGCGAGAACATCGGGACCAACAACTTTCCAGACGACATCGCGACCCCGACCATCCAGGACGGCTTCATGGGCTCGCCTGGCCATCGCGCCAACATTCTCGGGACGGACTGGACCGTCCTGGGTGTCGGCGCGTACAAAGGCCCGGACGGGAAGCACATGTGGACCGTGCTCTTCGCGCAGAAGTGCGGATCGGCCCTGGCCGCGACGCCGAAACCCACCCCCAAGCCAACGGCGGCCCCGACCCCGAAGCCAACCGCGAGTCCGTCCGTGGCCCCGGTTGTGACGCCGGCACCGACGCTTGTCCCGACACCCGAGCCGACGCCAGTCCCGACTCCGGCCCCGACAGCGGCGCCAACACCTGAGCCGACAGCAACGCCAACGCCACCACCGACCGTGGTCCCGGATGAGCTGGATCCGGCAGAGCAGCTCGGGACCCTCGGTTCACGGCTGCCGGACCGGCCGAGAGGCGCGTCCCAGTCGTCGCCGGCCGGGCCAAGGTCGCCCGCAGCGCCACGAGCGGGGGATGTCGCGGCGCCGCAAGGGTTGCGGGTCATCGACGGCGCCGTAGCCGGCAATCTTGTCGACACGATCGTCGGAGATGTCGCGGGGGCGTACTTCGGGCCCTGATCCGTCGTGCTCCGAGCGCCCGCTACACTGGCGCCACCATCGCCTCAGGCCAGTCGAACCTCGGAGTCGCGTATGACGGCGATCCTCGAAGCGCACGACCTCACCAAGCAGTTTCCGCTCGGCGACACGATGGTCGAGGCTCTCCGCGGTGTGACCATGGCCGTTCAGCCCGGGGAATTCGTCGCCCTGATGGGCCCTTCGGGATCCGGCAAGAGCACGCTCCTGCAGCTGCTCGGCGGTCTCGATCGCCCGACGACGGGCTCTGTCGTCTTCGAGGGCCGCGACATCAGCCGCCTGTCGGACGATGAAGCCACCCTCCTGCGTCGCGAGCGCACCGGCTTCGTGTTCCAGGCGTTCAACCTGATCCCGTTGCTGAGCGTCCAGGAGAACATCGCCCTGCCCTTCACGATCGCCGGTCAGGATGGCAACCGGGGTGAGCTGCGGGAGCGTATCCGCGACGTCATCGCGCTCGTGGAACTGACCGGCAAGGAGCGCCACCGGCCCGACCAGCTGTCGCAGGGTGAGCAGCAGCGTGTCGCCGTTGCCCGCGCCCTGGTGACCCGACCATCCGTGCTCCTGGCCGATGAACCGACCGGCAATCTCGATTACACGACCGGCGGAGAATTGCTCGATGCGCTCTGGCGGACCAGTGAGTCGTCCGCACAGACGATCGTGCTGGTCACCCATGACGCGCGCGCGGCCGCCTACGCCGACCGGGTCCTGGTCATCGGGGACGGACGGATACAGGACGAGATCGATCTCGGCCGACGTAAGGATCATTCGGCCGCCCCGCTGATCGCCCGGCTCGCGAAGCTCGGCCTGTAGGCCACATGGGTCTCAACCGGCTGGCGGCGCGCACGCTCGCCGCCCGGCCGCTGCGTTCGTTCCTCACGATCGTCGGGGTCGCCCTGGGCGTCGGCGTACTGTCCGCATCGCTCACGATGGGCGCCGGCCTCGACGCGGCGATCGATCGCACCGTCGGAGACCTCGTCGGGCGGGCCGACCTCCGGGTCTCCGCCTTCCTCGAGCTTGGATTGAGCGACCAGACCGTGGACACGATCCGGGCCACGGAGGGCGTCGCGATCGCGGCCCCGACGGTGGAACGGCGGACGTTTCTGGCACCGATCACCGGCCGGCCCGTCACAGGCCCGGTCACGGTGCTGGGCGTGGATCCTGGTCCCTATGGGCAGCTCCACCCGATGGCGCTGCTTGCCGGCGCGCAGCTGGTTCGCCCCAACGAAGCGTCCGCGATCATCACCGAGACCCTCGCGGCCGCCGACGGCTATGTCGTCGGCAGCGAAGTCACGATCCAGGGTGTCGGAGCGCCCGCGCACCTCCGGGTGATCGGCATTCTGGCCGGAACCGGACCTCTCGCGGGGTCCGCCGGGCGAACGTTGATCGTCCCGCTGGACACTGCGCGGGCGGTGTTCGGCCTGGCCGGCGTCAACCGCGTCGATCTCGGTCTCGAGTCCGGGGCCTCCAGCACGTTGGTGGCCGACGCTCTCGCCGATCGACTGAGCGCCGAACCGTACGTGCTCGCATCTCCGGCCGACCTCGCGGCCGGCCTTCGCGCCTCAACCGCCGACTATCAGGCAACGGCCGCCTTGATCGCCGCCATCGTGCTCTTCGTGGGGGCATTCCTGATCATCAATTCGATGTCGATGACGGTCGCCGAGCGGGCCCGCGAGGTCGGCCTGCTACGCGCTGCCGGCGCGACGCGGGGCCAGGTGGTCCGCTTCGTTCTGGCCGCGGCGGCGATCCTCGGATTGCTCGGCTCGCTCCTCGGAGTGCTCATGGGTGCGGCGCTCGGCGCCCTCGTTGCCGGGTCCATCCGCTCGCTGACCGGGTTCGTTGCCTCGGTCGACCCCGTCAGCAACACCAGCCTCGCAGTGGCGTTCGCGGTCGGCCTCGGCATCACCGTTGTGGCCGCGATCGAGCCCGCCATCCGAGCCGCCCGGATCTCGCCCGTCGAGGCCCTTCGAGCGCAGCTGGACCTGCCGGCCGCACGGCGGGGCCGTCTCGGCTGGCTCGTCGTGGTGTTCGCCCTGGTTGGGATCATGGCGCTCCTCGTCTGGCCCCCGGCGGCCGGAGCCGTGGGCGTGGATCGCGCGCTGGCCGTGTACGGGACGCTGCTCGTCGCCACCCTGGCTACGCCGTTCATCCTGCCGCCGTTGGCGCGCCTGGTCGGTTGGCCGCTCGCCCTCGTGGTCCGACTCGAGGAGCGCCTGGCCCGCGGCTCGCTGACCCGCGACCGCAGCCGCGCGGCGCTGACCCTGGGCGCCCTGGTTGTCGGTCTGTCCATGGTTGTCGCACTCAGCTGGACCGCCCAGGCTGCGCGCGAGCGCGCATCAGCCTGGCTGATCGACGTCGTTCCCGGCGACGAAGTGGTGACGAGCATCCGCGCAGTTGCGGCGGATGAGGGCGTCGGCGAAGCCCTTGCGGCGGTGCCCGGGGTTGCGAGCGTGACCCCGATCGGAACCGTCGATCTGGCCGTCCGCGGTCTTCGGGTCGACGCGGCGGCCATCGTCGGGGCGGACTTCCTGCGTGA
>CAZOJS010000155.1:0-2836 GCA_964580175.1 uncultured Anaerolinea sp.
TCCGGCTCCTCCGGCAGCGGACCGGGCCCCTCCGGCCCCGGATCGGGGGCAAACGGCGGCGGATCCGACGGGACCGAATTCGTTGGTGTGGGATCGACCGGCACTGAATACAGCGGCACGGTCGGCACCGGTCCCGCTGGAGCGCAATACTCCGGGTCGGTTACGCGCGAGACCCCCGACGGCAGCGACGGACCCGCCGCCGGTCCGGCAGGTGGTTCGGTCCAGACTGATCGGTTCAGACCATGGGTCGAAGGTTCGTTCGACAGCGGCATGGCGGCGCTTGGGCTGGCGGGGCCCGGCTACCTGCCGACCGTCCCGGCCATGGTCGCATCGTCGGTCGCGGTCACGACCTGGATGGCGTTCATGCTGTTCGGTCGGCGCCGTCGCGACGAGGAGTCACCGCTACCAGACGCCGTGATGCGAACAGTCGCCGCGGCGGGTCCCCAGGTAGCCGCAGACTCCCAGCTCGCGCCCACCGTCGATCTGGAGGCCGACATGCCCCGTTGGCGACGCCCATCTCTGCTGGAGGCACGGCGAACCGATCCGATTCGCAACCCCGCGCCGGCACGTCCACAGCTTGCCTTCGCCTTCCAGTCGGCCAGCTCGTCGAGCGCCGGCGAGCGCCGCAAGGTGCGCTACGCGGTGGCGCCGCTGCTCGATCAGCCTGATGAGTTGCGCTCAACCCGGATCGGCGAACTGACCACCGGCGACGAGGTCCAGGTCGAAGAGCGCCGGGGAGCCTTCGTGGCGGTCCTCTGTCCAGATGGGCGGCGAGGCTGGGTGCATCGGACCACGCTCGCCCAAGCGTCGCCGAGCGGGGCGCACGAGTCGTCCTCGTCGAGCTTCGAACCACCCGTTGAGGCCGAGAACGCGCTGGCAGCCCTGCTCGTTGCCCGGGGTCTCCAGGGCCGGACGACCTAGGACACCTAGGCCGGGTCTCCACGCTTGGCACGGCTCCGACGGATCGGTTCCTTGCGCAGCACCAGGATGTGCTGGTGGACGATGTTGGGCACGAACCCGCTCGGGTAGCCGTACGGCCGCAGTCGTGAGCCGGCCTGGTACCAGATGATGTCGCCCTTGGGCACGAATCCGACCATCGCGGCCCGCGCGGCCAGGTCGGAGCCGGTGAACACGTAGCGGACGCCCTGATAGGCATCGCGGACGATGAGAACCACGTAGCGTCCGTCACGGAGCACGCGATACAGCTCGACGAGGACCTCGGTCATGCGCTCCAGGAAGGTCGGGTAGTCCGGCGCGTTGGCAAGGTCGGCCGAGTCGTCGGTCACCATCGCGTAGCCGGTTCGGCGATTGGCATGCACCACCGACAGCGCACCGCCGGCCATCGTCATCGGCAGCTGGACGTTGTAGGGGGGGTCCGACACCACGAAGTCGATCGATTCGTCGGGAATTTCCGGCAGGAGGGCGAGCGCGTCGCCGAGGCGGAAGTCACAGCCCGACGGATCGAACGTACGCGGCCCGCCGGGGTCGTATTGCCCGAGGTCGGCGAGCAGTGGCCCGGCCCCGTCTCGCTCGGCCGCAGATGCCGCCACGACTTCATGAAACACGGCGGCCCAGTGCGGCGCCAGCTCGAGTCCGATCGCCCTGCGCGGGGTCCTCGCGATGGCCGCGCCCAGCAATGTTCCCCCGACGCCGGCAAACGGGTCAAGCACCGTCTCGCCGCCCATCGAGAAGAACTCGATGAGCCTGGCCATCAGGCGCGGCGGCTTGTTGGCTCCGTGCCGTCGTCGGAGCGCGTGCCCCAGCTCGGACGGATACGCCGTCGTCCAGAGCGACTTCGTGAAGTACAACCACTCTTCGCCGGTCAGCTCGTTGAGGTGGTTTCGCGGGTGCGGGCTCGGACGTAGGTCGGGCACCGCGCCAGCCTAACGATGCGGACCCGCCCGCGCATCCGGTCCCCGGTTGCGGCCTGTGGCACGATGCGAGCGTGGCGACTGCATTCTCCAGCGGGCGATACGTCGGACGGGACCGCGAGCTGTCCCGGATCGCCCTCGCGCTCGAGGCTGCGGCGAACGGACGAAGTCGTCGGCTCCTCATTTCCGGGCCCGGCGGGATCGGCGTCAGCCGGCTGATCGATGAGAGCGTCCGGCGCGTGGGCAGGCTCGGGGAGCCGTTCGTAGTCCTCCGCTGGCAAGCGCACGCAGGGCGCACGCTCGAGCCGTACGCGCCGGTTATCGAGGGGTTGCGGGCCTACCTCGAGAGCCTCGAGCCGGACGAGCGGCGTCGGATCCTGGGACAGGGCACGGACGCGCTGTCGCTGCTGATCCCGGAGGTGATCCAGGCCGGTCCTCCGCGAACCTCGCTGCGCGTTGGCGCAGACCGCCGGGCGGCATGGATCGCCGAGGCGGTCATGGGCGTCCTGGAGCGCGTCGCCGAGCGGCACCCGGTGCTCCTCGTGATCGAGGATCTCCATCTGGCCGACACCGCCACGCGCTCGCTTGCCGTGTTCCTCGCGCGGGTCATGCGCCCGACCCGGATCTGTTTCATGGCGACCTATGGAACGGATCGGCTCGTTGCGGGCTCGCCGCTCCTCGTCGACGTCGCCTCGATCGCGGACGCGGCGGATCCAGCGGATCGGCTCGAACTCGGACCGCTGGCCCGGGATGAGCTCGTGCAGCTCATCGCCGGCATCGAGGGCCACCGTCCCACGGCCGCACTCCTCCTGCTGACCGCCGAGCGGTCTGGTCGCAACCCCCTCCTTGCGGAGGAGGTGCTGGCGGCGCGGCGAGAACTCGCCGGTGTGTCGCTCGGAACATCCCTGCGCGAATTGGTCTCGGCGAGGCTGGCGCTTCGGACCAGCGAGTGCCGTCGGACGCTC
>CAZOJS010000156.1:0-5616 GCA_964580175.1 uncultured Anaerolinea sp.
GACCTCCGGCCGGCGCGTGCTGCTCCGGCGGTCGACGGTGCGGCCGGCGCGTGCTGCTCCGGCGGTCGACCCGCGATGCTCCGGCGGTCGACCTGTCGACCATCCGACGAAGCTCGGGCGGTCGACCCGCGATGCTCCGGCGGTCGACCTGTCGACCATACGACGAAGGTCGGGCACTTCCTGAGCCACGGACGAACTGTCTGGCGTCCAACGGTCGGTGGATGGACCACTTGACGGCCAAGCCGCCATTGCAGTGTTCTCGGATGGTCACTCCTTCGTCGGACGGTCGGTTCTCGATCCACTCTCCCCTCGCGGCGGTGGACCTGCGGCCGGCGCGTGATGCTCCGGCGGAGCGCCCCCTCGCGGCGGACGGGTCCCGTGAGGTGAGCGACCGCTAATTGGCCGCGGCCATGCTCTGATCGTGGCAATCCGAGAAACTCCCGCTGAACGAGGTGCGCGCCGCGGGCGGATGCTCCGACAGCGGACCGCGGAAGGGCTGTCGAACGCTCGCCGCTCAAGCGGCCTCAGCCTTCGGGAGATTGCGCGGCGCACGGGCGTCGGTCACGCCCGTGTGGCGAGGGCCGAGCGAGGTGAACCGGCGGCCCTGACGATCGATATGGCCGCGCGTCTCGCGGCCATCCTTGGTTACGAGCTGAGCGTGTCCCTCCATCCCGACGGCGATCCGGTGCGTGACAAGGCCCACCTGGCACTCCTCGCGCGGTTTCAGTCGAGACTCGGTCCGCGCCTTCGATGGCGTGCAGAGGTTCCCATGCCGATCGAAGGGGATCGTCGGAGCGCGGACGCCGTCATCAACGGCGATCATCTCGAGGTCCTGGTCGAGGCGGAGACACATCTCGACGATATCCAGGTCCTGGAACGCGGCATCGCGGGCAAGCAGCGCGACCTTGGCGTCGAACGGGCCATCCTCCTGGTCGCGGACACGCGCCACAACCGAGCGGTCATCGCGCGTGTGCTCGAGCTCGGTCGGCGCTTTCCGATCGGGACGCGTCCTTGTCTCGCAGCCTTGGCCCGCGGCCTCGATCCGGGCGGGGATGGTCTCGTCGTCCTGTGACCGACGCCCCGCCGGATCGACCGGTCGACGCCGGTGACCCGCGCGAGCCGGACAAGGCACGGGCGCGTTCCGACGTTGCGACGCGGGCCGAGGTTCGTGCGGTACAGTCCGTGGCATGACGGACCGCCCGATCAAGGTGCTCATCGCCAAGCCCGGATTGGACGGCCACGACCGGGGCGCCAAGGTCCTCGCCCGGGGCCTACGCGACGAGGGCTTCGAGGTGGTCTACACGGGTCTCCGCCAGACGCCCGAGATGGTGGCCACGGCCGCGCTGCAGGAGGACGTGGACGTCGTCGGTCTGTCGATCCTGTCAGGTGCCCACATGACGCTCGTCCCGCGGGTCTGCCGCATGCTGCAGGAGACCGGCCTGACCGACGTGATGGTCGTGCTGGGTGGGATCATCCCGGACGACGACGCGGCCGACCTGCGCGCGGTGGGGGTGGCGGGGATCTTCGGACCGGGCACGACGATCGCCGAGGTCGCGGACTTCCTGCGCGCCAACGTTCGCGCTCGCGACTGAGGTGAGCACGCCCAGCGTGCAGGCGACGGACCCGGCCGACCGTGCCCGGGAGCTGTCCGAGGCCGCGATGGCGGGGGATCGCCTGGCCCTGGCGCGGCTCCTGACCGGAGTCGAGAACCGGACTCCCGTGGCCGAGGGGGCACTTCGCCTGCTCTACCCAAGAGCCGGCAAGGCCCACATCGTCGGGATCACGGGCGCGCCGGGCGCCGGCAAGTCCACGCTTGTGGCTGCCCTCATCGCCGAGGTGCGGACGCGGGGCCGCAGCGTGGGGGTCATCGCCGTGGACCCGTCCAGCCCGATCACCGGCGGTGCGCTTCTCGGCGACCGCGTGCGGATGCAGTCGTATGCCTCGGACCCGGACGTCTTCATCCGCTCGATGGCGGCCCGGGGCCACGCCGGCGGGCTGGCATCGACGTCAGCCGCCGCGGCGAGTGTCATGGACGCCTGTGGATTCGATCTCGTCCTGCTCGAGACGGTCGGAACCGGCCAGAGTGAGGTCGAGGTCGCCGCTGCGGCCGATACGACCGTGGTCCTGGAGGCTCCCGAGATGGGCGACGAGGTCCAGGCGATCAAGGCAGGCCTGCTCGAAGTCGCCGACATCGTGGTGGTGAACAAGGGCGACCGGCCGGGTGCCCAGCGGACCGCTTCGCAGCTCCGGGCGATGCTGGTGGCGGTGGCACGGGTGGGCAGCGCACCCACAGACCGGGCGCGGCCCAAGCGGCCGCAGGTTCTCGTGACGACCGCTACGACCGGGGTGGGCGTCGTCGAGCTGCTGTCCGCGCTGGACCGGCACCGCGCCGCCGGGCGCGGGCCGGACATCTCGTCGGCGCGCCTCGCCCGGGCCGAGGCCCAGGTCTGGGCTGTCCTCGGGGATCGGATACGCGCCGCCCTGCTGGTCCCGGAGCGCCGCGCGTCGACCGAGGCGACGCTCAAGGCCGTGGCGGAGCACACCCTTGATCCGTTCGCAGCGGTGGACGACCTCCTCGCCAGCCTGCGGCGATGACGGGCGAGACGCCACCGGACGCCGGGCCCGCCACGGCGCGCGACGAGCGGCTGATCACCCCCGCATTTCTCGGGATTGCCGCGTCCGTCTTCGGGTTTTTCGTGGCGAGTGGGATGTTCCTGCCGGCCACGCCCAGGTTCACGGCCGGTCCGCTGGGCGGCGACGCTGCCGCGGTTGGCCTGGTCGTCGGGTCGTTCAGCGTGTCATCGCTCCTCCTGCGGCCGTTCGCGGGCAGGTGGTCCGATCGACGGGGGCGCCGGATCATGCTCGTCAGCGGGGCGATGCTCCAGGTCGTGGCGGCCGCCGGGCACCTCATCGTCGACTCGCTCGCGCTCCTGGTCGTGATGCGCCTCCTGCTCGGGGCGGCGGAGGCGATCTACTTTGTCGGCGGCTTGGCCGCTTCAACCGACCTGGCCCCCGAACGTCGACGCGGAGAAGCCGTCAGCTTGATCTCAACCGCGCTCTATCTCGGGGTTGCCATCGGGCCGATCCTCGCGGAGTTCCTGCTCGACGCGTCGGGCTACATGGCAATCTGGATCGGCGCCACCCTCATCAGCCTCGTCGCCGTCGCGCTCAGCTGGATTGCGCCCGAGACGCTGCCCCGGGAATCGCGCGGCCGGAGCGGCGACGGGACCCGGCTGCTCCATCGGCGAGGGATCATCCCTGGGCTCCTCATCCTGTGCGGGGCATGGGGCATGGGCGCCTACTTCGCCTTCCTGCCGCTGCTCGCCGACGACCTGGGTCTCGGTGGGGTCGGGCAGTACCTCGCCGCATTCGCCCTCATCGTCATCGGGCTGCGGATTGTGGGTGCGCGGCTGCCAGATCGCATCGGCGCGGCACGGCTGTCCGGGACGGCGCTCGTCCTCAACGCGGCGGGCATGGCAATCGCCGGGATTGCCCCAACAGAGATCGGTCTGTGGATCGCGACGATCGTCTTCGCGGCCGGCGTCGCGTACACCTTCCCCGCGATCGTGGCGCTTTCGGTGATGGGCGTCCCGCCAGCCGAGCGAGGCGCGGTCGTCGGCACCACGAGCCTGTTCATCGACGTCGCGTTCGGGCTCTCTCCGGCCGTCCTCGGCCTGCTCGCCGG
This sequence comes from uncultured Anaerolinea sp., assembly GCA_964580175.1. Lineage (GTDB taxonomy): Bacteria > Chloroflexota > Limnocylindria > Limnocylindrales > CSP1-4 > UBA5189. The sequence goes on from CAZOJS010000156.1 coordinate 3,686, forward strand.
GGTGACCGGCTATCCGGCGACCTTCCTTGTGTCGGCCGTCGTGGCGGCGACCGGCGCCGCCTGGCTCCTGCTTCGCGGCGGCAGCCTCGCGCGCCAGGGTGCGCCAGAGTCCGGCTGAGGCGCCTTCAAGGCGCTGGGTCTCTAAGCGCTGCTAGGCTTTCCCCATGTCCATCGAGCGGGTATTCGTCGCCGGCGCGGGGCTGATGGGTCACGGAATCGCCCAGGTTCACGCCGCGATCGGGAAGCAGGTGACGCTGTACGAGCCGGACGTCACGCGGGCAATCGCCGGACGGGACCGGATTGCCGGCAATTTCGATCGCGCGGTGGTCAAGGGCAAGCTGGACGGCGAGACCCGGGACCTGATCCTGGGGCGCGTGGCAACGACGTCGGACCTGGCGTCCGTCCGTGACGCCGACCTCGTCATCGAGGCGGTCTTTGAAGACCTCGAGGTGAAGCGGGCGCTCTGGCGCGAGCTTGACGGGATCGCGTCGCCGGCAGCCATCTTCGCCTCGAACACCAGCTCTATCTCCATCGACAAGCTCGCCGCCGCGGTCTCGCCCGCCCGCCGTGAGCGGTTCGTGGGGATGCACTTCTTCAGCCCGGTGCCGGTCATGCCGCTGGTCGAACTGATCCGTGGGGCGGCCACGACCGATGCGACGGAGGCACTGATCCGGGAGCTGACGGAGGCCCTCGGCAAGAAGCTCATCGTCTCGGCAGACAGGCCCGGATTCATTGTCAACCGGATCCTCATGCCGCTCCTCGCCGAGGCGATGCGGGCGTTCGAAGAAGGGACCGGCACGGCCGACGACATCGACAGCGGGGCGAAAATCGGCCTGAACCACCCAATGGGCCCGCTTGAGCTGGCCGACTTCATCGGCCTCGACGTCTGCCTGAACGTGATGAACGTGCTGTATGACGGGATCGGCGGCGAGCACTTCCGGCCGCCAAACGTGCTCGTGGACCTCGTCGCGGCCGGCCATCTCGGTCAGAAGACGGGCCGCGGGTTCCACGCGTACCCGCGGAGCTGACCATCGGCAATCTTGCTCCTGCCCTTCCGCTCGTTGCACCAACCGGTAGTCTTAGGGGCCAGCGCAGAGGAGGTACCCGGTGCTTGCGGAATTCGTGATCCATCCGAGTCTGGCCAGTGCCGACCTGGCCCGAGCGAAAGCGTGGTACACGGAAAAGCTCGGCTGGCTGCCGGAGCGTGAGTTCGACGGCTTGCTCGTGTACGCAGTAGAAGGGCGAATCCTCACCGTCTACGAGACCCCCTCCGCCGGCACCGCCCGGAACACGGTCGCGATCTGGCGCGTCGACCACCTTCGGGCTGAGGTCGCACGACTTCGCGGGAGCGGGGTCGTCTTCGAGGACTACGACTTCGACGACTTCAAGACTGTCGAAGGCATTGCCACGGATGACGACGGCACCTTGAACGCCTGGTTCCGGGACGGCGACGGAAACTACATCAGCATCGTCGAGCCGCATCTCCGGCCGGGCGACGAGATGGATGACCCGAGCCTGCGAGGTGTTGGCGCCATGATCGCCGCGTCGGACCTGGGTCGCGCGAGGAGCTGGTACCTGGAGAGGCTGGGCTTCGTTCCCTGGAAGGAGTACGAGGAGCAGCTGCTGATCTACCGCTCGGGCAAGTCCCAGTTCAGCGTGTACCAGACGCCGTCGGCCGGGAGCGCAAAGAACACCGTGGCCGTCTGGCGGGTGGCGGATCTACGCGCCGAGGTCGCCGACCTTCGGGCCCGCGGCGTGGTCTTCGAGGAGTACGACTTCGGCGACGCACGCACGGTCGACGGGATCCTCACGGATGCGGAAGGCGACGCAAACGCGTGGTTCAAGGACTCCGAGGGCAACATTCTCGCACTGGCGCAAATGCGCGCTGGGGAGGACTTCTGAGACCCGCGTCGGCGAAGTCGCGGTCTGCT
>CAZOJS010000157.1:0-9380 GCA_964580175.1 uncultured Anaerolinea sp.
CGCGACCTGCCGGTGCTGCGCTCCCCGGACGACACGGCGTACTTCCGCGAGGACACCGGCAAACTGATGGTCGGCTTCTTCGAACCGGGCGCAAAGCCGTGGGCAACCCACGGGATCCCGGAGGACGCGTCCTTCGTGCGGCTGCCGGAGGATTGGGACCACATTGCGCCGTACATGGAGAAGGCGGCGCGGCGCCTCCCGCTCCTGCGCGACATCGGGATTCAACTCTTCTTCAACGGCCCGGAGAGCTTCACGCCGGATGATCGGTACATCCTCGGCGAGGCGCCCGGCCTGGATGGGTACTTCGTAGCGGCCGGCTTCAACTCGGTCGGTTTCCAGTCCGGCGGAGGTGCCGGACGCGTCGTGGCCGACTGGATCGTCGACGGTCATCCACCGATGGATCTCTGGGAAGTCGACATCCGGCGGTTCATGCCGTTCCAGGGGAACCGGCGCTACCTGCACGATCGGACGACCGAAACGCTCGGTCTCCTGTACGACATGCACTGGCCGTTCCGCCAGGTCGAGACCGCGCGGGGCGTTCGGCGCACGCCCTTCCACGATCGCCTCGCTTCGCGCGGGGCGTGCTTCGGGGAGCTCGCCGGGTGGGAGCGGGCCAACTGGTATGCGCCCCCGGGCGTCGAGCAGCGCTACGAGTACAGCTACGGCCGGCAGAACTGGTTCGCGTACTCGGCCGAGGAGCATCGGGCCGTGCGCGAGGGCGTCGGCATCTTCGATCAGACGTCGTTCGGCAAGATCCTGGTCCAGGGGCGAGACGCCGAGGCCGCGCTCAACGCGCTATGCACGGCGGACATCGCCGTCGAACCTGGCCGGATCGTGTACACGCAGTGGCTCAACGAGCGAGGAGGGATCGAGTCGGATGTCACAGTCACCCGTCTCGACGGGCACTCGTTCCTTGTGGTCACCTCGGGGACATCCATCGTTCGCGATCTCGACTGGCTTCGCCGTCGGCTCCCTGCCGATTCCCACGTAACCACCGTCGACGTGACCAACGCCTTCGCGGTGCTCAGCATCATGGGCCCGCGTTCGCGTGAGTTCGTCGCCGCGCTGACCGACGCCGACCTCTCCAATACGGCCTTCCCGTTCGCGACGTCGCGCGAGATCGACCTCGGCTACGCCCTGGTCCGGGCGGCGCGCATCACCTACGTCGGCGAGCTCGGCTGGGAGCTGTACATCCCGACCGATGTTGCGACCCACGTGTACGACACGATCGTCGCGGCGGGCGACGGGTTCGGACTCCGCCATGCCGGGTACCACGCCCTGAACTCGCTCCGGATCGAGAAGGCGTACCGGCACTGGGGCCACGACATTTCCGACGAGGACAGCCTGCTCGAGGCTGGACTCGGGTTCACCGCAGCATGGAACAAACCCGGCGGGTTCCTGGGGCGGGAGGCCCTGTTGCGTCAGCGCGAGGCTGGACTTGCGCGGCGCCTCGCGGTCTTCTTGCTGGACGACGCGGAACCGCTGCTCTTTCACAACGAGCCGGTCTGGCGGGACGATGTGCTCGTGGGCCGGATCAGCTCGGCGATGTTCGGGCACACCGTCGGACGATCGATCGGGCTCGGCTACATCCGGCGGGACGATGGGCCGGTCACGGCCGAATGGCTTGCGGCGGGTCGCTACGAGATCGAGATCGCCAACGAGCGTTTCGGGGCCGGTGCGTCATTCCGGGCGCCGTACGACCCGTCAGGCGGGCGCGTCCGGGGCTGATCGTTTGGCAGTAGTCAGTGGACGCGCTGGCCTGCACGCCGCGGATCCGCGGCGCTGGTCTGAGCGCCGCGGCGCTGCGCTGGCCCGAATGCCGCGGCAAGGCACTGGCCCGCGCCGCGGATCGCCCCGTGTGACCTGGCGTGACCCCAAACGGCCTCCCTGCCCCCCCGCCTACCCGTGTCATGAGTGTTGGGCGCGCGGCCGACCCACCACGAGCGTCGCGCGGGTGCTGCACTTGCCGATTCGTGTTCAGGTGGCCCGCCGTGATGATGGCCGGACGCTTCCGGTTCATCCGAAAGCCCAACTACCACTCAGGTGGGGAGTATCCGGCGGGTGCGGCGAGGCAGGACTGCGGCTCGTGGGGAGTATCCGGCTAGCTGCTCCCCTTTTGGAGCATCGACCATGGTGATCGTTCACGGCGGGCCCGGCTCGAGCCGCTTCGGGGGCGCCGGCGACGCCGGGGTCGCGGAAGCGAACCTACGGCCCGTTGATCTGCGCGAGGTGGTCCACGTCGTGGTCGAGGGCGATACGGAGAAGCGCCGCGACATCGAGCACGCCGTAAGTGTCGTGGCGGCCCTGGCACGCCCAACGCTCGGGATCCAGCGCGTCGAGGTGGGCGATGGTCGCGGCCCGCGCCGCGGTGAACGCCGCAAGGGCACCTTCAAGGGAGTCGTCACCCGGACCCGACCAGAGGCCAGGCTCGACCCATGGCCAGTGCGGGAGTGTCTCTATGGCGAGCGCGTCCAGGCGTCGGTGCCACACGTCGCCCTCGACCGCGGTCAGGTGGAGGATGTTCTCCCGGGCGGACCACTCGCCTGGCGCGAGCGCCGTGTCCCGCGGGCCCGGCGAGGCTCGCGCCGCCGCGGCGGCGGCTCGCCCCGGCGCGGCCGCCAGGGCGTCACGCAGTTCGCGCTGTTCCGGAGTCATGTGCCTGACCCGCCGGACGCGCCCAGCACTCCGAGGTACTCGCGGCGCCACGCTTCGGTCGATTCGACCTGGTTGAACGTGTAGACGTGGAGGTCGATGACGTTGGCAGCCGGATCGGCGATCACCGGCACCAGCTTCTCCAGCAGGCCGGTCGGGCGGTAGATGCCGCCGGCCGACAGTAGCTCGCCGACGAAGCGGGCGTTCTTGGACAGAAATCGGCCGGTGTCCTTGACGCCGATCCGCGCGCTGATGGACAGCAGCTTCGGGATCTCGGCGACGCCCGGGATGCCGATCTTCACGGGCAGCGTGATCCCCTCGGCGCGTCGCGCGGCGATGAACGCGCGGATTGCAACGGCGTCGAAGCACAGCTGGGTCGTCATGTAGGACGCAAACGCTGCCTTGTCGCGGAGCGCCTGGAACAACGCGGCCTGCGGAATCACGGCGTGACCCTGCGGGTAGCACGGGACGCCGATGTCCCTGGGCCCGTTGGCGAGATCCGCCATGGCTCGCAGCAACGACAACCCGTCGAGGAAATCCCCCGGATCCTCCGCATCGCCGCCCACGACGAACGCCCGGTCGATCCCGGCGTCGGCCAGGCGAGCGAGCAGCTCGCCGAGGTGGGCGCGGTCGCGGACCATGCGGGCCGACAGGTGCGGGATCGCGCGGAACCCCTGCGCCTCGAGGACGATGCTCAGATCGATGGTGGCCTCGATGCCCTTGGCCGGCGAGGCGGTCACGGACACGGTGGCACCTGGCGGCAGGAACGCCGCCTGGTCGCGCACGTTCTTCAACGGAATGAGCTCGAAGGTGGGGGCCTCGAGGATGGCGGCGAGGCCGCCGCGCGCCGCCGTGCTGAGCCCGGAACCGGGGCGGCTCCGACCCCCGAGACGCCGCAGGAACGCCACGCTCAGACCTCGGAATCCGGGAACGAGGCCTTCCGCTTGTTGATGAACTCCTGGAGCGCCTCATCGACGCCGGGGTCGATTGGCGGTGCCTCGTACTCGTTGAGCATCTGCTTCCAGATCTTGTTGGCCCGCTGTGCGGCATCGAGGCCGCCGTCCTCGAGCCACTGCTCGTACGAGTTGTTGTCGGCGATCGGGGATCGGTAGAACGCGGTTTCGAAGTTGGCAAGCGTGTGGCTGTTGCCGAGGAAGTGGAGGCCCGGGCCGTTCTCCCTGATCGCGTCGAGGGCCTGCCCGTTTTCCGACAGGTCGACGCCGTTGACGAAGACCGCGGCCATGCCGCACTGATCGGCATCGAGGATGAACTTCTCGTAGCCGATGGCCAGCCCGCCCTCGAGCCAGCCGGCGGCGTGGAGCACGAAGTTGACGCCGGCCAGAATCGTGGGCTGGAACGTGGCCGCGCTCTCGTAGGCGGCCTGCGCGTCCGCGACCTTCGAGGCGCACAGGTTGCCCCCCGACCGGAACGGGACCCCGAGTCGCCGCGCCAGCGCGGCCATCGTGTACAGCACGAGCGCGGGCTCGGGCGTCCCGAAGGTCGGCGCACCGGATTGCATCGAAATAGAGCTGGCGAAGGAACCCAGCACCACCGGTGCCCCTGGTCGCGTGAGCTGCACGAACGTCATGCCGGCCAGGGCCTCGGCCAGCGTCTGCGCCGCTGTGCCTGCCACCGTGACCGGGGACATCGCCCCGGCCAGGATGAACGGGGTGATCAGCGTCGCCTGGTTGTCGCTCGCGTACACCCGAGCAGCCCCGAGCATCGCCGAATCCCAGACGAGCGGGGAATTCGCGTTGATCAGGCTGAGCACGACGGCGTTATCCCGGACGAAATCCTCGCCGAAGGCGATCTTCGCCAGCTCGACGGTGTCCTCGGCCCGCGACGGGTGGGTGACCGAACCCATGAACGGCTTGTCCGAGTACTTGATGTGCGAATAGACCATGTCGAGGTGACGCTTGTTCACCGGCACGTCCACCGGCTCGCAGACCGTGCCGCCGGAGTGATGGAGGTTCGGGCTCATGTAGGTGAGCTTCACGAAATTCCGGAAGTCCTCGATGGTGCCGTAGCGGCGCCCGTTGTCGAGGTCGCGCACGAACGGCGAGCCGTAGTTCGGGGCGAGCACCGTGTAGGGGTCGCCGATCTGCACGGTCCGCTCAGGGTTTCGGGCGTGCTGGGTGAAGGTGCGCGGGGCCGAGGCCTGGACGATCTTCCGGCACATGCCGCGTGGGAAACGGACGAGTTCCCCGGTCACGTCGGCGCCGGCCTCACGCAGGAGACGGAGCGCATCCGGATCCCCCCGGAATTCGATTCCGACCTCCTCGAGGATCGTGTCGGCGTTGTGCTCGAGGAGCGCCAGGCCCTCCTCGGTCAGCACCTCGAACGGCTTCAGGGCGCGGGTCAGGAACGGCGCCGATTCCACATGGGCGGCGAGTCTCGCCGCCATCCGCCCGGCGCGGCCCCCGGTTCGATGGCGCGGTCCTTCATGCATCAGCGTTCCTCCGTCGCGGCGGCCGTCGCTCGCCTTCGATTGACTCGTCGTCCATGTTGCGAACCGCCCTGGGGGCCCGCTGAAGTGCCGGTCCCAGCCGATCCCTGGCCGGCAATGCGACGACCCGGAAGCTCGACGGCCGCTGAGAGAAACGGCATCGGGGCGATTCGATGTGGCAGCGCCATCGCATCCACGAAGTGCTCCTGGAACCGCGGCTGAACGGCGGTCTCGATCTTCTCGACCGTTCGAACAACGGATTCGATCTCACGGCGCGCCTCGCCCGAGAGCAGGGCAATGAGCGCTCCAGTCCCAGCCGCGTTGCCGGCCGGGCCGACGCGGTCCAGCGGCGCGTCGGGCACGAGCCCGAGTACCAGCGCGTGGAGCGGATCGATCTGGCTGCCGAACGCGCCGGCCAGCTCCACGCGATCCACCGTTTCGACCCCGAGGTGGTCCATCAGCAGCCGCGCGCCGGCGTAGAGCGCCGCCTTCGCCAGCTGAATCGCGCGGACGTCGTTCTGGGTGATCGTGAGGCGCGGGCTGCCGGGCAGGTAGTCGGCCTCGCCCGGCGTTCCGGACGGCGGCGTCGCCTCTCGAAGCAGGTACGAGAAGGTTCGTCCGTCTGCCACGATCCGCGGCGAGCGGGCCGCCATCGACCCGTCGATGGTCCCGTCCGCGGTGATCACGCCGGCCAGGAACAGCTCCGCGATGACCTCGACGATCCCCGACCCGCAGACCCCGGTGATGCCCGTCCGCCGCGTCGAAGCCGCGAACCCGATCTCATCCGACCAGCGGCTCGACCCGATCACGCGGAAGCGCGGCTCCAGGGTGACCCGGTCAATCCGGACGCGCTCGACCGCGCCGGGCGCGGCCCGCTGACCACAGCTGATCTGGGCGCCCTCGAAGGCGGGCCCTGTCGGGGACGACGCGGCGAGCAGGCGTGCCCGGCTGCCCAACACGATCTCGGCGTTTGTTCCGACGTCGACGAGCAACGTGATCTCGTCGCGGAGATAGGGGGTCTGGGACAGGATCGCGCCCGCCGCGTCCGCGCCGACGTGTCCCGCGATGCACGGCAGGAGGTACGCCCGCGCGCCCGGGTGGACGGCGATCTCCAGTTCGCGGGCCGTCGTCCGGACGGCCGCGTCGGTCGCCAGCGCGAACGGTGCCGACCCGAGCGGGATCGGGTCGATGCCCAGCACGAGGTGGTGCATGATCGGGTTGCCGACCAGCGTGATCTCGAGGATGTCCGCGGGGTCCACCTCGGCTTGTTCGGCGAGTCCGGTGACCAGCGACGCCAGGGCATCGCGGACGGCCCGGGTCAGTTGCACCGCTCCGCCGTCGTGGAGCATCGCGTACGAAACGCGGCTCATCAGGTCCTCGCCGAACCGGATCTGCGGGTTCATGACGCCGTCCGAAGCGAGGACCGCGCCGTCGGCGAGGTCGGCGAGGTGGCCGGCGATCGTCGTGGATCCGACGTCGATGGCCACGCCGAGCGCCCGGTCATGGAGGCCGGGCCAGACCGCGCTGATGGAGTGCCCATCGTGGACGGCGACGGTGACCCGGTAGGCGCCCGCCTCGAGTGCGGGCTGCAGCGCTCGGATGACCTCGAGGTCCGCATCGAGGCCGTCGAGTCCCCACTCAGTCCTGAGTGCTCCGAGCACGCGGGCGAGATCGCCGCCGGGGGATTCCAGGGTCGGGCGATCGACCTCGACCTCGTACAGCCGGACGACCGGATCGATGATGAAGTCGCGAACCGGAACGCCCTTCCGGACAACCTGGCGATGGACCTGGCTCTCCGGCGGCACGTCGACGAGCACGTCGCCGTGGATGGCGGCACGGCACCCGAGGCGCCGATCCGCCGCGAGCCCGCGCAGGCGATCAAATTCGGCCTCGTCCGCGCCAGACGGCGAGAGATGGCCCCCGGACGAGACGATCCCGTGCTTGGGGAACTCGCCTTCGGCAGGCCGCACCTGGCAACGCCCGCACAGGCCACGCCCGCCACAAACGGAATCGAGATCGACACCGAGCGATCGCGCGGCGTCGAGGACCGTCGTCCCGTCGGCGAACCGGCCGCGTCGCCCGGACGGTGTGAAGATGACGAGTGGATCGGGTCCTGCGGTCATGACGAGTTGCCGCCTCCGGATGCACCACCTGACGGTGCGAGTGCGCGGCGGTTGATGCGTCGCCCGCGGTCGCCGGGTGCGGCCGCTCCATCGGGCCCACTCCCCATGCCCGCCTCGGGGACCGGCGGGCGGTTCACCCGGATCCACTGCTCGGCGTGCCAGTCATTGCCCATGAGGACATCCGCGGCCCTGATCGCGGATCGGACCTCGGCAGAAAGCGGATTCGTGATGGCCGACGTCAGGCCCGATGCGATGGCCATCGGCAGGAACGCGGCATTGATACCTTCGCGGTGGGGCAGCCCGAAGCTGACGTTGGACGCCCCGCAGGTGGTGTTGACGCCGAGTTCCTCGTTGAGGCGGCGCACGAGCCGGAAGACCTGCTGCCCGGCTGTTCGCATCGCGCCGATCGGCATGACCAGGGGATCGACGACGATGTTGGACCGGGGGATCCCATGATCCGCCGCTCGCTCGACGATCCGTTTCGCGACCGCATAGCGGACGTCGGGATCCTCGCTGATACCGGTGTCGTCGTTGGAAATGGCGACGACCGCCGCTCCGTACTTCTTGATCAGCGGGAGCACCCGCTCCATACGCTCTTCCTCGCCGGTCACGCTGTTGACGAGAGCCTTGCCACGGTAGACGGCGAGACCGGCTTCGAGGGCCTCGACGATCGACGAATCGATCGACAGCGGGAGGTCTGTCAGGCTCTGAACGAGCCGGATCGTCCTGGCCATGATCGCCGGCTCATCGGCCAGCGGGATACCGGCGTTGACGTCAAGCATGTGCGCGCCGGCTTCGACCTGGGCAAGAGCGTCGCGCTCGACCCGACTGAAGTCGCCCGCCTTCATCTCTTCGGCGAGGAGCTTGCGGCCGGTCGGGTTGATCCGCTCGCCGATGATGACGAACGGGCGATCGAACCCGATGACGACCTCGCGCGAAGCGGAGCTGAGGATCGTTTCGGTCATTGCGCGGAGGTCTCCGATGTGATGGCGGGCGGCAGGGCGGGTCCGCCGGCGAGACCGCCGGACTGGATCAACTCGGCGAGGTGGTGTTTGGTGTATTCGGCCTCGAGGCGCTCAGCTTCCGCCTTCACGACGGCCTCGAGATCGTCGCCGCACTCGGCGAAGGTCTTGTGCCATTCCTCGATGTAGCTGTTGTACTCGCGCTTGCCCGCACGATTGGCGGCCTTGTCGATGGCGACCTGGAACCGTTGATGAAGGACGACCTTGCTCGAGCGCCGGGCGTCCCTGGCGACGACCTGAGCCGGGATGTCACGCCACCAGATGATCGAGAGCATTGGCATATCAGGCAGCTCCTGCGGCGGCGGACTGGATGGATGTGGCGAGATCGCCGTAGCCGGTCGGGCGACGTTCGAATTCGAGTCCGAGGCGCACCGCCGCGGCCTGGGCCTTCGCCGTCAGGTCCGGGTCGTCCGACTGGGCGAGATAGATGAGCCGCCGATAGTTCCCGAAATAGGCGTCGCGCAACTCGGGATGTCGGTCAAGGCCCAAGCCGGCGATGATCAGGGTCTCGAACTGGCGCGCCAGGAAGTCGGTCAGGTAGAAGGTCCCGGGCTCCTCGTCCTGGAGCGCCTCGTAGGTCGCCGCGCCCGCGTAGAACTCGAAGCAATGCGCGCCGCCGATTCGTTCGACACCGGCCGCCTCCAGGACGGCATCAAGGGTCCCGACCGTGCCGCAGTCGGCGTAGGCGACGAAGATCCGAATGTCGGGGCCGTAGGTACGCCGGGCCTGATCGATCTTCGCGGAGACGGCGTCGGCGATCAGGTGCGGGCGCATGTGCAGCCGAGCGTCGATGCCGGTGACTTTCACGCCGGGCAGGTTCCGGGTGAGGGCCAGCAGCTCTCGGGCGAGGGCGCCGCAACCGATGATCAGGAGGCGGGGCGCCTCGTGATCGCGTGGAGTGTCGGGCGAGGCAGCCCGCTCAGGCCGCACTGGCGCGGCGCTCGTCGATGAGCCGACGGGCGGTCTCGGCGGCCACGCCGGCATCGCGGCAGTAGGCATCGGCCCCGACGGCGGCTGCGAATTCTTCGTTCAGCGGCGCGCCACCGACGAGCACGATGTAGTCGTCGCGCATCCCGCGGTCTTTGAGCGTTTGGATGACGACCTTCATGTACGGCATCGTCGTCGTCAGGAGCGCGG
>CAZOJS010000158.1:0-10002 GCA_964580175.1 uncultured Anaerolinea sp.
ATCTGGATCGTGGCGCCGTCGGGCACGAGGTCGGCCACGAACTGTCCGATCCGCCGCTCTGTCTCGCCCGGCTCGCCGATCCGATGCTCATAGGGCGGGACGTCGCACTCCACGGCAAGATCGATCTGATCGACGTGGATGAAGCTGTCCCCCAGCGTGCGCGGCACGGCGCGGTTGAACTGGACGATGACGGTCCTGGCGGCTCGGATCGCGGCGTGGATCGCCTCCACGCTCGTCCCGAGCGAGCAGAACCCGTGCGCGTCGGGCGGCGTGGCGTTGACGAAAACTGCGTCCAGCGGGAGGAGACCCGTCTCGAACAGGCGCGGCACGTCGGACAGGAACGACGGGATGTACTCGGCCCGGCCTTCGTTGACGGCTGCCCGTGCGTTCGGCCCGATGAACAGGGCGCGGTGGCGGAAGTGCGGGGCCATCTCAGGCGCCAGGTGTGGGCCGGGCCCCTCGCAATGCAGATGGACGACGCGGACGTCGCGGAGCTCCGGCGCCCTGGCCACCAGCGCGTCGAGCAGGACGGACGGAGTGGCCGCGGCGCCATGCAGATAGATCTGGTCGCCGGATCGGATGCCGGCGACGGCCTCGTGGGCAGAGACGATCCGCATATGGCGAGGATACGGCCCGCCGCGAGGGAAGCTCGGGTCCGGACGTCCCGTTGTCGCGGGCCGAAGGTCGACCCGATCCGCCGTCAGCCCGCGCCGCGATCCAGTCGGTGCTTGGCGACGAAGGCCGCCGCCTGCGCCCGTCGCTCGAGGTTCAGCTTGGAGAGGATCGAACTGACGTAGTTCTTGACGGTCTTGTCGGACAGGAAGACCTCGGCCGCGATCTCCTTGTTGGTCATGCCTTCCGCTACCAGCAACAGGATCTTCTGCTCCTGCGACGTCAGCTGGGCGAGCTCGTCGGTGTAGGTGCCGGTCGCGATCCGGCGGATGCGCTCAAGCACCTTCTCCGTCACGGCCGGATCCAGGAGGGATTCGCCGCGGCCGACGGCTTCAAGCGCCGACACCAGATCTCGCGCCCGGATTTGCTTGAGCAGGTATCCGGCCGCGCCGGCGACGATGGCCGAGAGGACCGCCTCCTCATCGGGAAACGAGGTCAGCATCACGACGCGTGTCGCGGGCAACTCGGCTCGAATTTCGCGACAGGCTTCGATCCCGGAGCCGTCGGGCAAGCGAACATCCATGATGACGATGTCGGGCTTGTGCCGCGTCGCCTGCTCCACCGCCTCTGCCACGGTCCCGGCTTCGGCAACGACTTGAAAGCCCTCGCGCCGGTCCAGCAACGCGACGAGGCCCTGACGGACGACCTCGTGATCGTCGACCACGAGGAGGCGGAGCTGGCGAGGAGCGCTGTCGTCGGTCACGCTGGATGATGCTCCGGCTCTGTTAGTGGAAGTCGGACGATGATACGGGTCCCGACGCCTGGACAACTCTCGATCTCGAGTGCCCCTCCCACCGCTGCGGCGCGATCGTGGAGGTTCGCGAGCCCCAAATGTCCGGGGCGGCGCGGTGCCGCGAGATCAAATCCCGCTCCGTCGTCCTCAACGGTGAGTACAGCAAGGCGGGCCTCCGCGCGCAATGACAGGCGGACATGCTCTGCGCCGCTGTGCCGAAAGGCGTTGCTCAGTGCCTCGCGGGCAATCTGCAGGAGTTGGCGGGACGCCTCGAAGGACATGCCGGTGTCGACCTCGTCGGCATCCGCGAGGTCGTGATCCACCGCCATCCGTCCACCCGAGGTCAGCAGCAGTTCATCGGTCAGGCCGGCGAGCCGCGCGCTGAACGCCATGTCATCGGCACCGGTCCCGAGATCTGTGATGAAGGACCGGATCTCGCCGATGGACGAGTTCAATCGATCGATCGCCCGGTCAACGCGCGAGGACGCGTCGGCCGGATCTTCGGCCATGAGGTCCGGCACGTCCTCGAGGGACAGTGCGACCGCGTAGAGGCCCTGGATGATCCCATCGTGCAGGTCTCGCCCGATCCGGAGACGCTCATCGACCACCGCCAGACGTTGGACACGTTGGTGCAGGCGGGCGTTCTGGATCGCGATTCCCGCGTGCTGCGCAAACAACTCGACGAGGCGCTGATCACCTTCGCCGAACTCGTCGACGCCGACCTTGTCGGTGAGATAGAAGTTGCCGATCGGCTCCCCGCCCGTCCGGACCGGGACGCCGAGGAATGACCGCATCGGAGGGTGGTTGGCCGGGAACCCGAAGCCAGCGGGGTGCTTGCCGATGTCCGGGATGCGGTACGTCCGCGACTCCCGGATGATCAAGCCCAACAGGCCGTGCCCGCTTGGGGGCGGCCCAATGGCCGCGCGCTCCGCGGCGCTGATCCCGCTCGTGATGAACCGTTCGATGCGTCCGCGGAAATCGACGATGCCCAGCGCGGCATAGCGGGCATGAACCAGGTCGCGGACGCTATCCACGATGAGCTGCAGGACGCGATCGAGGTCCAGTTCTCCCGCGATGGCCTGCGTGGCGCGTTCGAGTGCGACGATCGCGGCCTGAACCGGGAATTCCTCGCTGGATGCGTCGGCCAGCGCGCGAGGCATGGGGTCGTCGGGCACGAATTGAGGGTAGCAGCGTACCCCAGGCGGGATCGACCTTGAGGGCGGCGGGCGCCTCTGGGCCCGTGCGGGGGGAGCAGACCTAATTGCGTGGGACCACCGGCCCTCCGGAATGGGCCAGGTGTCACTTCCAGACAAGGATCAAGGTCCCCACGATGCGGTCATGACTGTAGATGCCGCCCCCGCTCCCATCCATCCATCCCCTGCCCCCGCCCTGAGCCGGCGCGGCTTCCTGCGGGCAGCCACGATCAGTGGCGGTGGGCTCATTGCCGCGGTGGTGGCCGCGTGCGCGCCGGCGGGCTCCGCTCCTGCCTGGACCTACGGGCCGACGCCGGGAACGGCCGCCGGCGCGTCGCCCGGGCCTTCGAACGCTCCCGCCAGCGCAACACCAACCGCCGACCCGGGGCACGTCATGCCGAGCGGGTCGCCCGACTACGAGGCTCATGACGCGAACGCGCTCGACGTCGTCCAGCGATTCCTCGCCGGCGAGTCGGGCCAGGTCGACGGGCTCGGCAACCAGCCGTACGGAGATCCCGTGCTCGATGGCGGGGTCAAGGTCTTCAATCTCACGATCGATGAGATCAAGCACCGGATCGACGCGAAGAAGGCGCCGCTCGACGGGCTCGGATTCAACGGAACGTGGCCCGGGCCGCGGATCGACGTCATCGAGGGCGACAGGGTCCGGGCCGTCTTCACGAACAGGATGCGCGAGACCACGGGCATTCACTTCCACGGCCAGCGCGTGCCGAACAGCATGGACGGTGTCCCGCATGTCACCCAGGAACCGATCAAGCCCGGCGAGTCATTCGCCTACGAGTTCATCGCCGATCCGAGCGGATCGCACATGTACCACTCGCATCACAACGCCACGGATCAGGTCGGGCGCGGGCTGCTGGGCGCGTTCATCGTCCATCCGAAGGACCCGGCCATGCGACCCGAGCGCCGCTACGGGGTGACCCAGGACATCGTCTGGATCAGCAACGACACACTGGGCGGATTCACGATCAACGGGCGTGGCTTCCCTGCCACGACGCCGATCATGGCGAACCTCGGCGACAAGATCCTCATCCGCTTCATGAACGAGGGCAACATGATGCACCCGTGGCACCTGCACGGGGTACCCATGCAGGTTGTCGCGCGCGACGGCCACGATCTCGGATCTGCGGGCTTCCTGTGCGACACGCTGGGCGTCAACCCGGGCGAACGATGGGATGTGGTGATCCACTGCACCGAGCCAGGAGCCTGGGCGTTCCACTGCCACATCCTCCAACACGCCGAAGGCGCAGACGGTATGTTCGGGATGGTCACCGCGCTGGTCGTCCAGGATCCCGCCTCAGCGGCGATCCAGCGTGAGACCGGCACGACCGCGGCACTGGCGGCCGCGAACGCTGCCGGATCCACCGCGTTGACGTGTCGGATCCGGACGACTTGAGCGTCATGGTGGCCCAGGAGCAGGTCCGGGAGGCGACCGCAGGACATCGCCGGATCTTGCTTGCCACTGATCTGTCACCGGCATCGGAACAGGCCGGTCTGCAGGCGCTCGACCTGGCCCGCGAGCTGCGTGCGGAGCTGCTCATCGTCAGCGTCATCGATCCCAGGCTGCTTCGGCTTCCCGGCGGTCGGTTCCAGGCCCGCGTGGATCAGGTTCGGACCGGACGCGAAGCCAGGGCACAGGAACTCGTGTCTCATGGTCGAGCTGCCGGTGTTCGGGTGACCTTCCTCATCTGGGAGGGTGAGCCCGGCGAGTCGATCGTCGATGCCGCTCGCAGCGAGCAGGTGGACTTCGTGGTGGTCGGCAGCCACGGACGCGGCAGCGTGGGTCGCTTCTTCCTTGGCAGTGTGTCCGATCATGTCGTCCACAACGCCCCGTGCCCCGTCGTTGTCGTACGTGCCCGCGCATCGGCGGAACCCGGCCTTACCTACCCGGCGTGAGCCCCGCCCGGGTCGAGCTCTTCACGGATCAGCCGGAGCTCCTCGGCTGACGGGGCGGCCGTGATCGCCAGATCGGGCGCGATACGGGGTTCCCAGCCGATCGTCGCGTGGATCTCGTGCAGGGTCGCGCCGGGATGGAGCGAGTCGAGGCGCATCTCGCCATCGTCGTCGAAGTGCCAGATCCCGAGGTCCGTGACGACCACCGAGGGGCCGCGACCCAGCCAGCCACCCTCGCGCCGGATCCGCTCCGCCTGCTCGGCGCCGCCGAGGTTGCCGGGTGACGTCCGGAAGTCGATCTTCTCGACGAACGAGCGGGCGCTCTGACGCATGATCACGAACACCTGCCGCGCATTGATTGCGATCTCGCAGGCGCCGCCGCTGCCCGGCAAGCGTGTCGTTGGCCGGTCGTACGGCCCGATGACCGTCGTATTGATGTTCCCGAAACGGTCGATCTGGGCGGCGCCGAGAAAACCGACGTCGATGAGCCCCCCCTGCAGGTAGAAGCTGAACAGCTCGAACATGGAGACGACCGCGGTTGCGCCGGTCACGATCGTCGGATCTCCGATAGACAGTGGCAGTCGCGCAGGTCGCGCTCCGAAGACCCCGGCCTCATAGACCAGCTCGAGGTCCGGAGCAACGGTCCGCTTGGCGAGGTTGACGGCGATGTTGGGCAGGCCCACGCCGACGAAGCAGACACGCTGGCCGGCGAGTTCGCGGGCCGCGGCCACGATCATCATCTCGGACTTGGAAAACGGCGCACCGAAGCCTTGTGCCGTTGCGTTGCTCACCGGTACTCCCCATAGTCCACCGATCCCGACGGCGCGGATCCCGGCTTGAGGGACTCGACACGCTCGGCGCCGAGCTTCTCAACGTACGCAGCGCGACCATCGAGGTCGTAGACCCAATCCCGAAGCCACGCCTGGATGGCCGACTCGTCTCTGGTGATCGCGTCCCAATCGAGGTAGAAGCGGTTGTCCCTGTCGTAGGCGCCCTGGACATAGGAGGGATGCGCCCCGAACGGCTCCACGACCACCGCGTCGACGATCAGGCCGGGGATGATCGTCCGGTTTGGGTCCGCCCGGACCACGGCTTCGTCCACGAGCTCCTCGACGACCACGATCACGCGCTCCGCCGCAAATGCGGCTTCCTTCTGGCATCCGAGCAGGCCCCAGACCTGCGTATTGCCGATCGAGTCCGCCCGTTGCGCATGGACGATCGTGACGTCCGGCTTGAGCGGCGGGACCGCGTAGACCTTGCCGTCGCCATACGGTGACTCGATCTCCCGGATGAGCGGGTTGACCGCCGGCATGTCCGTCTCGAAGTACGAGCGGATCGGGTAGAACGGGAGATTCGAGGCTCCCGCGGTGTACCGACCCACCATCCCGAAGTGGCTGTACTCCTCGATCTCAAGGCGCGGCGGTTGCGCCTCACCGCCGCTCGTCGCCGGCTCGATTCGCCGGCGGATGGCGCCGAGGCCACCGACGCCGGGGTTGCCTAGCCAGCTGAAGATGAGCTTGCGGGCGACCCCGGCCGCGATCATCTGGTCGTAGATCAGGTCCGGGGTGAGGCGAGCCAGCGTCAGATCCCGTTTCCTCTGCCGAATGATCTCGTGGCCGGCCGCGAACGAGATCAGGTGCGTGAACCCTTCAATGGCAACCGTATCCCCATCGCGCACGAGCTCGGCGATGGCGTCACGCATGGAAGCGACCTTCGAAGTGGGCATGAGTCCAGTATCCGGCACGGGCGCCCTGGCCTGCTGATGGAGCGCGAGAATCGCCAACATCGGCGAACTCGGGTTACTAGGATGTTCCACAAGAGGGACCCGGCGTTTGCCGGGAGAGGAGGAACGTGGAAATGGACGGATCGACCAGAGCTCACGATGGGGTGACCATCTCGCGGATGTACCTCGTCGCGATGGCGCTTTTCCTGATCACGATCGTGATCGGGATCCTGAACGGCGCAGATGCGGTCACATTCACCCGTGACCAGATCCTGACCCACGTCCACTCCGGGACCCTGGGCTGGATTTCACTCGCCCTGATCGCCAGTGCGATGTGGATGTTCGGCGCCGTCGATCGGCGGCTGGCAATGGCGCTGTTGATCCTGATCCCGATCTATGTCGCGGCGTTCTATTCAGGCAACCTGCCCGCCCGCGCCGTCGGCGGGACGGTGTTGTTGGTGGCAATCTTCTGGGTCCTGGTCTGGGTCTGGAAGGCGTGGTCGGCGACCCGTACACTGCCGGGACTGGCCGTGGCGCTCGGCCTCACGACATTCACGTATGGCGCCGTTATCGGCGTCCTGATCCAGCTCGAACGTGCGACCGGGACGATCATCTTCAAGCAGGATGCGATCGGCGCTCACGCCAGCGCGATGGTCTTCTCGTACCTGATCCTGGTGGCGATGGGCCTCATCGAGTGGCGGGTCGTGGGCACGAAGGGACTCCCGAAAGCCGGGCTCGTCCAGTACGGCGCGCTGTTCTTCGGCGGCGTGCTCCTGACGGTGACCCTGCTCTTCCTGAGCGCTGAAGCGACGCAGGCCGTCGGCGGCATCTATCTGCTCGTGCAACTTGTTGCCGTCGGCCTGTTCGCCTGGCGCATCAGGCCGGGCCTCCTGCCCGGGAGCGCCGGACGCCACCTGACCGCGGCAACACTGTTCGTGTTCGTTGCGATCGCGATCTTCCTGTATCTGATCTTCCTGTTCATCCAGGCGGGTGACCCTGAAAGCGTCAACTTCAACCTGATCAAGGCCAGCGACCACGCCGCGTTCATCGGCGTGATCACGAACCTGGTCTTCGCGCTGATCATCAGCTTCACAGACGGCGCGGCCGACCGCGCCCCGCGGTGGGTCTCCACGCTCGGCTTCTGGGCGATGAACCTTGGGCTGATTGTGTTCATGGTGGGGCTGGGGCAGGACCTTGCCGAAATCAAGCGGATCGGTGCACCCGTGATGGGTGTAGGGATCCTGATGGTGCTGTACGTCCAGTCGATGCGCCTGTGGCCATCGATGCGTTCCACCCCCGCCTGATCTCGGGCATAGCAACGAGCCGCCGGAGACGGGATCCGGCGGCTCTGCCCTGTCGATTGACCGGCTGACCTACTGCGCCGCAACCTCCGCCACGGCTTCGCCGAAGATTCGGAGCGCGGTCGCCACCTCGTCGGCGGACACGGTCAGTGCCGGCGACATGCGGACCACGGTCTTCCCGCACTCGAGGACGAGCAATCCTCGCCGGAAACAGGCCGACTGAACAGCGTCGGCGTGTGCCGGCGTATCGAACTCGATCCCGATCATCAGACCGCGTCCGCGGACGGCGCGAATGAGAGCCGGGAATCGACCCGCGATGTCCCACAGACCTGCCATCGCCTGTACGCCACGCAGCCGCGCGTTCTCGACGAGTCCGTCCTCGATAAGGTCGAGCGTCGCCAGGGCCGCGGCGCACGCAACGGGGTTGCCGCCGTACGTTGAGCCGTGAGCCCCGGCCCCCCAGACCTCGAGCAGGTCCGCCCGCGCCACCATGGCGGCAAGCGGCATCCCCGACGCGACGCCCTTGGCCGTCAGCAGGATGTCCGGTTTGACATCCCACAGATCGACGGCCCACATCGCCCCGGTCCGCCCGACGCCGGACTGGATCTCGTCGGCGATAAGCAGGATTCCGTGCTGGTCGCACAGCGCCCGGAGGCCGGCCAGGAAGCCATCCTCGGGGACGATGTAGCCGCCCTCGCCCTGGATCGGCTCCACGATGATCGCGGCCACTTCGTTGGCCGGAACCAGCTTGTCGAACAGCACCTCGTCGAACCACTTGAGGTCCTCGACCCTGCCGAACGGGGCGTGATAGACGCCGGGAAGGAGGGGCCCGAAGTGGGCGTGGTACTTCGCCTTCGAAGCGGTCAGCGAGACCGCGCCGTAGGTCCGTCCATGGAACGCCCCCAGGAACGCGACCACGTTCTGGCGACCGGTGGCATAGCGGGCCAGCTTGATCGACGCCTCCACGACCTCGGCGCCCGAGTTGCCGAGGTAGGTGCGGGCCCGGCCGCCCTTGATCGGGGCGAGATTCGCGAGTCGCTCGCAGACCTCGGCGTAGATCGGCAGGTAGAAGTCACTGGCCGAGAAGTGGATGAGGTCGGCGGCCTGCTCCTTGATCGCGGCCACGACCTGCGGGTGCGAGTGGCCGGTGGAGGTCACTGCGATCCCGGCCGCGAAGTCGAGGAAGAGGTTGCCGTCGATGTCCTCGATCATCAGGCCTTCACCACGGATCGGCACGATCGGGTAGGCGCGGGGCAGGCTCGGAGAGGTCCACAGCTCGTCGTACGCGACGTGGGCCCGTGCCTTCGGACCGGGGATCTCGGTGACGATGTCGGGGACCGGCCGCGCCTGCGCGAGCCGGGACGGGGCCTGGGCCACGGAACACCTCTGGGCGTGGTTCAACGCATAGGGTTTATGCACTCTGGATAGGCCGGGAGTCTAGCACGCGCCCGGTCACGCCCGGGAGTCGCGCGCCCAGGGGCCCGGTCCACGTGCGCCATGTCCCGCAGTCATGGATTCCTGCCTCTGAGGCGATGCGGCGACTCAAACTCGCCCCTCAGGGCCGCAACGATGTTCCGGAGTCAGGCAATCGTGCGCGACGCCGTCCGCGGCTGCCGCCTGCGGCCATCCAACGCGCTGCCCCCGAGCCTCACGCTGCCTATCATGCTTGGGAGTCATCGCCGCCGGCTTCAGCCGCGGCCGGACGGGAGTCATGGCCGCCGGCTTCAGCCGCGGCCGGACCGGTGATTCATGCCGCTCCTTCGCATCCAGCTGCTCCGGTGGCCGGAAAGACCGACAGAGCATCCGCGCGACGGCGCCTGCCGCCCTGTGGCGCCGCCTCTAGTCGACGACGGTGTGGCTCTGCTCCCGCATGAGCTGGGCGACGTAGTACATCGACAACCCGGCCTTGCCGGTGGAGCCGCTGCCCTTCCAACCACCGAACGCCTGGACCCCCGGCCACGCGCCGGTCGTCGCGCCGGCGCGGCGATTGACGTAGAGCACCCCGGCCTCGACCTCATCGAGGAAACGCTCGACCTCGGCGGGATCCTCGCTGTACACGCCGGCCGTCAGTCCGTAGCTCGAGTCGTTGGCAAGAGCCAGGGCCTCGGTCAGCGAGTCCACCTTCGAGACGGCTGTGAACGGGGCGAACAGCTCGTCCTGGAACAGTCGGTGCCCGGCCGGGAGGCCGGCGATCGTCGGCTCGACGTAGAAGCCACGGGCCAGGTCGCCGTCGGTCAGATGTTCGCCGCCGGTGAACACCTGCCCATCGCGACGGGCCTCTTTGACCGCCTGCTGATGACGCGCCACGGCCTTCGCGTCGATCACCGGACCGAGCCAGTTCTCGCGAGGAATCGGGTTCCCAATCGTAATCTTCTCGGTCTTCTCGACCAGGAGCCGGATCAGGTCGTCGTGCACGGGCGCCTCGACGTAGACCCGCGAGTTGGCCGAGCACTTCTGGCCGCCGAACCC
>CAZOJS010000159.1:0-2796 GCA_964580175.1 uncultured Anaerolinea sp.
GCAGGCGTGGAACGACTGGTTCGGGGCGCTTGGTGATGCCGTCATGGACGGCGGCAACCCGGCCTCCAGGACCCGACTGATCGGCACCGATGGCTCCGTCACCGATGATGCCTCCGGTCCGTCCGGCTACAGCATCCTCAAGGCCGACTCGCTCGACGCGGCGGTCGAGCTCGCCAAGGGCTGCCCGGTTCTGGCCGGCGGCGCATCGATCCAGGTGGTCGAAACCTTCAACGCGATGTAGCCGGCGGGACGCTGCGGTACGGCGGGCCGACGACCGGCTCGTCGTACCGCCCAATCGCCCGCCCGGGCGCAAGCCGTCACACTGTCGGTGATGGCAGACGACCCAGGGACCGAACCGCAGCCGCCGAGCGAACGGCAGCCTGCGAGCGAACCGCGGCCGACGGCTGACCCAGGCGGCTTCGAGGCGCTCGGGCTGGGCGAGCCACTTCTCTCGACGATCGCCGGTCTCGGCTACGAGGAACCCACGCCGATTCAGCGCGAGGCGATCCCGATCCTGCTCGCCGGACGAGACCTGCTCGCGCAGGCGCCTACCGGAACCGGCAAGACCGCGGCATTTGCCCTGCCGATCATTAGCCGCCTCGAAGTCGGCCGCCCGGGTTCGGGTCCAGCGTCGGCGCTGGTAGTGGTCCCGACCCGCGAACTGGCGATGCAGGTCGCGGAGGCGTTCCAGACCTATGGCAAGGCGCTTGGAACACGCGTCGTGCCGGTCTACGGTGGCCAGCCCATTCATCAGCAGTTGCGTGGCCTGAGCCGTGGCGTGGACGTGGTGGTCGCGACGCCTGGTCGAGCGGTCGACCACCTGAAGCGGGGCAGCCTCAACCTGGAAGGGGTCCGCACTGTCGTCCTCGACGAGGCCGACGAGATGCTGGACATGGGCTTCGCCGAGGATCTGGACACGATTCTGGCCGCGACGCCGATCGCCCGTCAGACCGTGCTGCTGTCAGCGACCATCTCACCGACGATCGCCAAGATCGCCCGCCGCCACCTCCGCGAGCCGGCCCGGGTCAGCGTCCACGCGGATCGCGGAACGCACGCCGGTGTGGCCAAGGTCCGCCAGACCGCCTACGTCGTGCGGAGACCGGACAAGCTGGCGGCTCTCTGCCGGATTCTCGACGTCGAGGATCCAACGTCGGCCCTCGTCTTCGCCAGGACGCGCGGCGAAGTCGACGATCTGGCCGAGGCGCTCAGTGGGCGCGGCCACGATGCCGGAGCTCTGCACGGCGGACTCGCCCAGGAATCCCGGGACCGGATGATGGGTCGCTTCCGAGACGGCTCGCTCGACGTGCTCGTCGCCACCGACGTCGCGGCTCGCGGTCTCGACATTGAGCACGTCAGTCATGTCGTCAACTACGACGTCCCGTCGGACCCGGACCAGTACGTGCACCGGATCGGCCGAACCGGCCGGGCGGGCCGTGAGGGCGTCGCCATCACGCTCGTTGAGCCGCGGGAGCATCGGCTGCTCCGCAACATCGAAGCAGCAACCCGGACGAAGCTGCTGATCGAGCGCTTGCCGACCGTGGCCGACCTGCGCGAGCGACGGGTCGAGATCCTGCGCGGCAACCTCCGCGAGGCCCTCCTGGCGGGCGGCAACGACCGCCTGCGGGGGGTGGTGGAACCGCTGTCCGAGGAGTTCGATCTCGTGGACATCGCCCTTGCGGCCGTGTCGATGGTTGAGGGCGCGGGGCCAGGCGCGGATGAGGTCGAACTGGCTCCGGCATTCCTGCACGATGCCCAGCCCAAGGGCAGGCCGGGCCCTGCCGGCCGTGGCGGTGCGATTGGTCGATCGGGCACCGCAAGCCGTGCCGATCTTGGGCCGCCTGGCGGTCCGCCGGGACGCGGTCCGGCCGGACGTGGGTCCGTCGGTCGCGACTCCGTGCCGCGCGGGGCCCGTCCCTCGGGACCGCCCCATCCCTCCGTTCCGGACGGCGGCTGGGTTCAGCTCTGGGTCGGTGGTGGCCGACGCGCTGGTCTTCGGCCGGGCGATCTCGTGGGCGCCATCGCCAACGAGGCCGGCGTTCCCGGATCAGTGGTCGGAGCGATCCAGATCTTCGACGACTTCGCGCTCGTCGACGTCCAGGCCGGCGTCGTTGACGGCGTGGCCGACGCGCTTCGACGGGCCCGCATCCGCGGCCAGCAGGTCCAGGTTCGGAGGGAGCGACCGCGCTGAGGCCGTCTCGCGTGGCTCGGCGATCGCCCGCCAACTGATCCTCCTGTCGGCGACCGAGGCGGGGTATCCTCTGCGCAACGTCAGGGAGTGCGGCGCGCGATAGCTCTTCGCCGCGCCAGCCTTGCGCCAATCACGTGGGGATCGCGTCGCCACGCGGGGGAGGTTCCGGTCATGTCGCTACTCCGGCGAGTTGAACAGGCTCAGCTTGGAGGCAACGCGACCGTCGAAGTAGCACCGGCCGACAAGCCGGCGGCCCCTGAACCGGCCGCTCCAAGGGCGGCGCGGCTGTCCGGCCGGGAGGCGCTCCTGGCCGACATTCGTGCCCGTGCCCAGGCCGAGGTAATCCGCGGGTTCCAGGCGCTGGTCGAGGCAGCCGACGGGGCCGATGTCGGCAGAGCAATCGCGGACATCATCGACCGGATCATCGCCAGGGAAGGTTTCTCGGTGACGCGCCCGGAGCGCCTGAGCCTGATCGACGAGATCATCCATGAAGTCACGGGGCTGGGGCCGATTGAGCCGCTCCTGGCCGACCCCACGATCACCGAGGTCATGGTCAATGGCCCACACAACGTCTTCATCGAGCGCGGTGGGAAGATCCATCGTGTCGA
>CAZOJS010000160.1:0-6097 GCA_964580175.1 uncultured Anaerolinea sp.
CGGCGTAGCCGTCGTGATCGGCGCCTCGGGCCTGACCGCGGCCGACTACGCGGAGATCGACGCGGCAGCCCGCCAGTACGGCGTCGGCGTCATCTCTGCGGGGAACTTCTCCGTGACTGCGGCGATGGCACAGGCGGCCGCGATGCTCGTGGCTCGCCATCTCCCACAGGCAGAAGTCATCGACTACGCGAGCGCCACGAAGGCAGACGTGCCAAGCGGGACTGCGCGCGAGCTCGCCGAACGCCTCGCCCAGGTCCGAGCGCCAGTTCTTGGCCGACCCCTGGACCAGATCGACGGCCCGCGAGAGGCCCGCGGTGCGGCGGTCGCCGGCGTCCCGGTTCACTCGGTCCGGTTGCCGAGCTTCTCGGTGTCCACCGAGGTCATCTTCGGCCTGCCTGACGAGCGGCTGACGATCCGTCACGATGCGGGCCTGTCGGCCACCCCATATGTATCGGGGACGCTCCTCGCTGTTCGTCTCGTCCTCGGGCGCGCCGGATTGACGCGCGGCCTCGACACGCTGCTCTTCGAGAGCAGGGGCTGACACCTCGATCGACATTCCCGGGATACCCAGCGAGCGGCGGGTTGCCCGTCATGGGCCAGGCCCATGCGTCGTCTCGCCCGGGCCATGAGTCGTTTAGGGGTACATTCTCGACACGACTGAGCTGGTCACGCACCCGGATTCGACGTTCTGGGTGACGGGACGAGCGCGCTCGAACAGCGAATGGTGCGGCAGACGCATCACCGCACCGGATGAAGTAGTGGGACTCCAGACGAACCTCGCGATGGGGCCGATGACCAGGGGGTGTAGGCGTTCAGCAGCAGCCGTGTAGTTGCGCTGTCCCGCTTAGGCCGGATCGTCCGATCCATCGAGACTTTCTCCGCGGGTGATCGCCGATGGTTGCCCGATGAGCGCGTTCGGGAGCCCGATCATCGCCGTCGCGGTGCCCCAGACCAGGCCGGCGACCAGCCCGTCCCAGGCGTGATCCTGCGACCAGCCGAGCTGGGTCTCGGTGAACGGCAGGCCGAGAATGTCCCCGGACCACCCACCGGCGATCAGACCGACTGTCCATGCGACTCCGACGATCGCAAGCGTCGCCGGCCGGCGCGCCACGAGAATCCAGCCAGCCGTGCCCGCGGCCACCAGGCCAGCGAGCAACTGGAAGACGGCGAACGGGAGCTCGGTCGACGAGCCGTCGTTGATCGCATGCGTGGCACCGACGATGACGGCCATCGTCACGACCACGCGGCCGCCAACTCGTCGGGAGAGCCGCAGCGCAATCCATACCAGTACGCCCACGAACAGGCCGTTCACGGCGCCGAGGACGAAGCCGAAGATCCCCGCGGGGACGCTCCAGACCGGTTCGCCGTAGCTCCCCGGGAAGTGGAACGCGAACCCGCCGGCCGTCAGGCCGAGGGTGATGGCCGCGATCCACGCAAGCCGGATGACCATGGATGAGCCTCCTTGTGGCGCGGTTCGGTATATCGCGATGCGTAATATGACCGCGGACAGGCGGTTGTCAAGTGGCAGCCGGATTGTAGCCGCCGGATACGGCAATGTGCTAGCCTGTGCGCATAGTCACGCACACTGGAGCAACCGATGGCACTCGCGCGCACGAACCTGACCCTCCCCGAAGAACTCATTCGCGAAGTCGATTCGATTGCTGGCCCCCGGGGCCGGAGCCGCTATGTGGCGGACGCCGTCGCGCAGCGGGTCAAGCGAGATCGGCTCCTAAGAGCAATCGATGCTTCAGCCGGCTCGCTCGTTCCAAAGGATGGACGGCCGATAACCCGGGAGGAGGTCACTGCCTGGGTCGAGGAGCTCCGCTCCGAGGTCAGCGACTGAGATGAGATACCTCCTCGACACGACGTTGCTCATCGACCACGCGGTTGGGGACGCGGCGGCGATCGAGCTTCTGGGACGGCTGTTTGAGGAAGGGCACGAACTCTATACGTGCGATGTCGTGACCTGCGAAGCGCTGTCTCGCGGCGAACCCGAGGACCTTCGCCATATCTCGAACCTCCTCGACGCCCTCGAGTACGTTTCGACCACCCCGCCAGCGGCCCGGCGCGCCGCTGCCGCTCGATACGAGCGGCAGTCTGCCGGCGGCAAGCGCGCCTTGGGTGATGCCTTGATCGCGGGTGTCGCGGTCGAGCTCAATGCCGTCATCGTGACGCGGAACCGCCGAGACTTCGAACGGCCGGAGATCCGGACGCTTGCCTACTGACGGGTGAGGGTCACCCTATCCCGCCTCGCTGGAGCCGCGCCGGCCCGATCGACAGCCCGACGTTCCGGTGCCGTCGTCTTCCTTCTCGAGACGTCGGCCGCGCATGTAGGTCCTGCCGCCACGGGTCGGGGATCCGGATCCTCGATTATTGAGCCCCGGCGCGATCGAGTCGGCCCTGTCCGAGCGACAGACCCAGCGGGACCATGACCACCGCGATTCCCACGAGTGCCCACAGAACCGCATCGAAGCTCCCGGTCGCGTCGCGCAGGAAGCCGAGCGCGACCGGCACGGCCGAGGAGAGCAGATAGCCCCCCAGGAGCATCACCGCCGTCAGCGAGGCTGCCTCGGACGGTTCGGCGGCGATGTCGACTGGCAGGGTCAACGCCAGCGGGAAGAACAAGCCGATGCCGAATCCCAGCAGCGCCGTCGCGGCAAACGGGATGGCTGAGCCGGCACCCTCACCGGGCGTCAGGGCGATCGCAAGACTTCCAATCACGGCCAGGACTCCGGCGCCCGTCATCTGACTTCGCCGCGTTCCGATCCGGTCGGCGAAGAACGGCACGGCGAGGCTCGCGACGAGGCCGATCCCGTTGAAGAACGCGATCAGTCCGGCCGCCTCACCGGCGCTCCAGCCACGCTCGATATAGGCACTCGCCAGCCACGTGATGGCGCCGTAGAAGAGCGTCGACTGGGATGCGAAGACGAGGCCCAGGAGCCATGCCGATGGGCGCCGCCAGGGGAGCCTGGGCAGCGTCGGTCGCGAGCGCCGACCGCCGTCCGGCGACAGGAGCACGAGCCAGGCCACGAGCGAGACGGCACCCGCCCCCGCGACGACGCCGAACGCCGGGCGCCACCCACCAAGCCAGTCGGCAAGCGGCACGACCGCAGCGGCAGCAATCGAGCCCCCGATGATCATTCCGGCGACATAGGCACCCGTGCCCGCAGCCGGGTGTCCGGGTGTCCGGCCGCGCACGGTCATCGACAGGATTGGCCCGGCCAGAGCCATTCCGATCCCCATGCCGAAGGTGGCGATGAGGACACTCGACGTCTCAGGGGCGATGGCGCGGACGAGCCCAAAGAACGCGATCCCAGCGACGCACACCGCGGCGCCGCGCCGAGGCCCGATGGAGCCCGCGAGAACAGGTCCGAATGGCGCGAGGAGGCCCATGCAGAGCACGGGGATCGTGCCGAGCAGGCCGGCGACTGCATGGTTCATCCCGAGGTCCGCCTGCAGGTTTCCGACGATCGGGCCGATGACGAGGATTGGTGTCCGCAGCGTGAGCCCGATCAGGGTGAGGGCGAAAAGGGTACGGCCGAGGCCGGCCGGACGCGGGGTCACGCCGCCCCGCCCCGGAGCCTGGTCCCGATGCGCGCCGCGGCCGCGGTAACCGCGACCTCGACCGCCGAGGCCCCGCCCGTCGCAGGGAACCGGTACGTGGGGCCGTGGACGTGCACTGCGGCAATCAGCTCCCCGTCGGCGCCGGCGATGCCCGCGGCAATCGAGGCGATTCCGACCGCGAACTCTTCGTGGACCCAGGCATGGCCGTCACGTCGCACGGCCCGCAGCCGTTCGAGGAGCACTGCCGCGCTCGTCAACGTCTTGGGCGTGAAGGCCTCGAGCGGTTCCGCCAGGATTCGAGCCAGGGCTGATGGCGACACATGCGCCAGAAACACCTGCCCGGACGAAACGGCGTGCATCGGGATTCGAGAGCCGGTCCAGTCCCGGACCTGGACCGGGTTTGGCGAGTCGACCTGGTCGATGTAGTGGACGGTGCGGCCGTCCGGGACGGACAATCCCGCGGCTTCTCCGGTCACGCCGGCCAGCTCGACGAGTGCCGGATGGGCGATCGCCACCAGGCCGCGCGTCTCCTGGCGGCCCGACGCCAGCGCCGCAATGCGTGGACCAAGCTGGTAGCGCGTCTCGCCCGGGACCTGCTCAACCGCACCTTCGCGCTCAAGGGAGGCGAGCATCCGCGCGGCGGTGGACTTGGCAAGGCCCACCCGAACAGCCACGTCGGTAACGCCAGCGGGCCCGTCGGCGAGGGCACCAAGCACGGAAAAGGCTCGTTCGATGCTCTGGACTCTGGACATTGACCATCCCGTCGGCTAGGCTGTCGATCGAATTGTTCCATCATACGGCATCGTTCCACGATGTGGCACCGTCCGTACGATGGAACCGCCCCTCGACGGTGGCCGGGGTGGCGATCACGATCGGGCAGCGCGGGGCCTCCGCGACGCACGGGAGCCAGAAGACTCGATGACACAGGACGGTTACACGGACATCGATCTGAGCGGCCTCGCCGATGGCGAACTCGTCGAGCAGATGCACAACGATCTGTACGACGGCATGGCCGCGGAGATCATCGAGGGCACCAACCTGCTGCTCGGCCGCGGCTGGGGCCCGGACAGGGTTCTCAACGAGGCGCTCGTCGAGGGCATGCGGATTGTCGGCGTCGACTTCCGTGACGGGATCCTGTTCGTGCCGGAGGTCCTTCTCGCAGCGAACGCGATGAAGTCCGGGATGGCCATCCTTCGGCCGCTCCTCGCCGAGACCGGCGCCCAGCCGATCGGCAAGGTCGTCATCGGCACGGTCAAAGGCGATATCCACGACATCGGCAAGAACCTCGTGGCGATGATGCTCGAAGGGGCCGGCTTCGAGGTCTACGACCTGGGAATCAACACAGATGCCGAGAAGTTCATCGCCGCTTTGGAGCTCCACAAGCCGGACATTCTTGGGATGTCCGCGTTGCTCACAACGACGATGCCGTACATGAAGGTCGTGATCCAGACACTCAAGGATCGCGGGATGCGGGACGACTACATCGTCCTGGTCGGCGGCGCGCCCCTCAATGAGGAATTTGGAAGGGCCGTTGGCGCCGATGCCTACTGCCGCGACGCGGCCGTCGCGTCCGAGACTGCGCGTCGGCTCGTCGACGAACGCCGTGCGCGAGTCGCCTGAGGCCGGCGCGACGATTCGGCGCGCGCGCGCGTTGCCGTCTACGGGCGCTCCCTCACGCGCGACCGAAGCGCGCTCGCTTGCATCCTCGGCGGCGCCTTCGCCCACACCCGGCTCGTCGCGCCGGCAATCGACGGATCGGCCGCTGGTCATCGGCTGCGGTGCGCTGGCCCGTGAGCTTGTCGCGCTGACCCGTTCCGCCGGCTTTCCCGAGGTCGATCTGACCTGCCTCCCGGCTACGCTCCACAACCGGCCAGAGCGCATTCCGGAGGCCGTGCGGGCTCGGATCCGCAAAGCCCGCGCCACCGGCCGCGATCAGTTATTCGTGGCGTACGCCGATTGCGGCACCGGCGGCATGCTCGATCGTGTCCTCGACGAGGAGGGTGTTGCGCGGCTCGAGGGGGCCCACTGCTACGAGATCTACGCGGGTCGCGCTGCCTTCGCCGCAATGTCCGACGAGGAGCCCGGCACGTTTTACCTGACCGATTTCCTGGCTCGCAACTTCGACCGGCTGGTGATCCGCGGGCTGGGAATAGATCGCCATCCAGAGCTGCTGCCGACGTACTTCGGCAACTACCGTCGCGTCGTTTACCTCGCCCAGACCGACGATCCGACGCTGACGATGCTCGCCCGGCGCGGCGCGCGGCGCCTTGGACTGAGATTCGAGCGGCGGTTCACGGGGCTCGCTGGGCTGGCGGCACCGATCGGCGCGGGCACGGCTGCCGAGCACTTGCCCACTGTCGGCACGGCTGCCCCGGGCACGACTGCCTCCGCCAATGCCCCGGAGTCATGGATTCCTGCCCCAGGTGCGGACCAGGTCGATTCAACCGGGCAACTGATGACGTCGGGTCAACGAAAGACGCCGTGCAACACATCCGAGGCGCGAGCAGAGGGTCGAGCGGGTCGAGCGGGTCGA
>CAZOJS010000161.1:0-4721 GCA_964580175.1 uncultured Anaerolinea sp.
GTTTCTGGGACGCTTCGAGCTACGCGCCCGGCGGACCCCAGGTGAGCTTCGACAAGCAGTTCGTGCGCGACTGGCTGGAAGCGCAGCCCTGGGACAAGACCGAGCCCGGTCCACAGCTCCCACCCAATGTGGTGGGCGGCACCCGGGCCCGCTACACAGCGGCGTTCGAACGGATCACCGGCGCGAGCTTCGAGCGCTACCTGCAGGAGGACGTGATCGCCCGATGAGTGCGACGTTCCGCTTCGCGGTCAACGTGATGCCCAAGGCGGGGATCCTCGATCCGCAGGGCCGCGCCGTGGAGGGCAGCCTCGCGCACCTCGCGATCGAGGGCGTCTCCGGGGTCCGGGTCGGCCGGCGGGTCGAGCTGACGGTTGCCGCCGCCGACGAAGCCGCCGCCACCGTCACGGCCGAGCGGCTGGCCGCGGAGCTCCTGTCGAACCCGCTCATCGAGGCATTTCGGATCGAGCTGCTCCAGGCAACGAGCTCGACGACCGCCACATCCCGGGATGAGGCATGAGCGTCCGGATCGGCGTGGTCGCTTTCCCGGGCTCGAATTGCGATCGAGATACGACGTACGCCCTCGCCCTTGCCGGTGCCGAGCCGGTGGAGCTGTGGCATGAGCGGGCCGACCTCGGGGGCGTGGCCGGCGTGATCCTCCCGGGCGGGTTTGCCTACGGCGACTATGTCCGGGCCGGTGTCATCGCCCGGTTCAGCCCCGTCATGCGCTCCGTGGCCGACTTTGCGGCCGGCGGAGGGCTCGTCCTCGGGATCTGCAACGGCTTTCAGGTTCTCGCCGAAGCGGGACTCGTGCCGGGGGCGATGCTGCGCAATCGCGGCCTCCGATTTCTCGGTCGGGACGTGCACATCGCGGTGGAGCAGGCCTTCACGCCATTTACCCATCTCGCGGGTCCGCGCCGTCCCTTGCGGATGCCGATCGCGCACGGCGAAGGCTGCTACTTCGCCGATGCCGCCACCCTCGACCAGCTCGAGGCGGATGGACGGGTCCTGTTCCGCTACGTGCGCGCTGACGGGAGCGTGGCCGCGGAGTCCGACGACCCGGCCAATCCCAACGGGTCGCTCCGGGCGATCGCCGGCGTTCGCAACGCGGCCGGCAACGTCGCGGGGCTGATGCCGCACCCGGAGCGTGCGTCGGAGGGACTGCTGGGGTCCGATGACGGGTTCGGCCTCATCCGTTCGTTTGTCGAGAGCGCGGCAGCGGCCGCCCAGTCCGAATCTCGTGAAGTCCTGACAGCACGATGACGATGCTGGCCCAGGCAGGCTCGCCGCCCGCGGACGTCCCGCTCCACCACGCGCTCGGCGTCACGGACGAAGAACTCGACGCGATCAGGGATCGGCTCGGGCGCGACCCGAACGACGTCGAGCTGGCGATGTTCAGCGTCATGTGGAGCGAGCACTGCTCGTACAAGAGCTCCAAGCCGCTGCTGCGGACCCTGCCGACCGCGGGTGCAGGCGTGGTCGCCGGGCCCGGCGAGAACGCGGGGGTCATCTCGATCGGCGGCGGACTGGCGGTCGCGTTCAAGATCGAGTCGCACAACCACCCGAGCGCTGTCGAGCCGTATCAGGGCGCCGCGACTGGGGTCGGCGGCATCCTTCGCGACATCTTCACGATGGGCGCCCGGCCGATCGCGGTCCTGGACGCCCTCCGGTTCGGCGATCCCGCCGACGCCCGAACTCGCCATCTCGTCGATGGTGTCGTCCGGGGCGTAGGCGGGTACGGCAACTGCGTCGGTGTGCCGACCGTTGGGGGCGAACTGGTCTTTGACCCGTCCTACGCGGGCAATCCGCTGGTGAACGTCATGGCCATCGGGCTGCTCGAGGAGCGCTTCCTGACGCTCGCCCGCGCGCCCGGCCCCGGCAACCTTGTCGTTCTCTTTGGGAGCGCCACCGGTCGTGATGGAATCGGCGGCGCGTCCGTCCTGGCCTCCGCCACGTTCACCCATGACGACCCATCCAAGCGCCCCTCGGTCCAGGTCGGCGATCCGTTCGCGGAGAAACTCCTCATCGAGGCGTCCCTCGAGCTCATTGAGCGAGGCCTGCTGGAGGGACTGCAGGATCTCGGCGCCGGCGGGATCACCTGCGCGACGTCGGAAACGGCCGACCGTGGAGGGACCGGCATGGCCATCGATCTCGACGCCGTGCCCCGTCGCGAGCCGGACATGGCCGCGTTTGAGGTCCTCATCTCCGAGAGCCAGGAGCGAATGCTCGCGGTGATCCGACCCGATCGAGAGGCCGAAGTCCGCGAGGTCTGTCAACGCTGGGGCCTGCCGTGCGCGGTCATCGGGACGGTCACTGCGGACGGCGATATCGCGGTCCGCGAGGCGGGCCGTGAGATCGTGCGCGTCCCGGCCGCCGCGCTGACCTCCGATGCCATCGTCCATGAGCGGGTCGCCACCGCGCCGACCCGCCATCGGCAGGCTCCCGCACCGGGCGCGGCCGAGGAGCCGATTGACCGATTGCCCGAGCGGGGCATGGATCCCGGAGCCGTGCTGATCGCCCTCCTCGGGAGTGCAAATCTGTCGTCGCGCCGGCCGGTCTTCGAGCAGTACGACAGCACCGTCCAGGTCAACACGGTGACGGGGCCCGGTGCCGGAGCGGCCGTCCTGCGGGTCAAGGGCACGACCAAGGGCCTGGTGGCGAGCACGGACGCGAACGCGTCCGTCGGCGCCCTGGATCCCTGGCTGGGCGCGGTCCTGAGCGTGGCGGAAGCCACCCGCAACGTCGCGATCACCGGGGCGCGGCCGCTTGGCGTGACGAACTGCCTGAACTTCGGGGATCCCACCCGACCGGAGGCTTTCTGGCAGCTGTCGGAAGCCGTGCGTGGCCTCGGTGACGCGTGCCGGGCACTCGGCCTGCCCGTCACCGGCGGCAATGTCTCGCTCTACAACGAGTCGCCGACCGGCGCGCTTCTGCCGACGCCCGAGATCGGTGTCGTCGGGTTGCTCGAGGACATCGGGACGGCCGTCGGACCGGCCTTCGTGTCGGATGGGGATGCGATCCTCCTGATCGGGGAGGCGGCTCCCGGGCTGGCCGGGAGCGAATACGCCCGGATGGCCGGCCTGGCGGTCGAGGACGGGCCGCCGACCATCGACCTCGACGCCGAGCGCCGGCTTCAGCTGTTCATTCGCGCTGCCGTCGAGCGCGGGCTTGTTGCCTCCGCGCAGGACGTTTCCGGTGGAGGTCTGGCCGTCGGTCTCGCCGAGTGCGCAATGTGGGGCGGTCGCGGCGCTACGGTCCGGCTGCGAATCGGCCACTCGCCCGCCGTGGATCTGTTCGGTGAGAGCCCCACCCGCCTGATCGTGACGACCGGCGTGCGCCATCAGCCGGCCCTTGAGCTGCTGGCCCGCCAGCATGGGTTGCCGGTGGAGGCGATCGGGTCGGTCGGCGGGGATCGCCTGGTCATCGAACTGGCCGACGCAAGCGCGACCGGCGCCGCCGAGGGCCGCGGTTCCCAGCTTGCCGATCCGATCGACCTTGCAGTGCGCGACCTCGAGCGAACCTGGGAACACGGATTGGTTCGCGCGCTCCAGTGGCAATCGCCGGCCGCCGCATTCGAGGGCCGCTGACATGTGCGGCGTGTTCGGCGTGGCGATGCCGCGCGGGAGTGGGACGGAGGCGGCGCATGTCGCCGCCCTGGGGCTCTTTTCCCTCCAGCATCGTGGGCAGGAATCGGCCGGGCTCGCAGTCAGCGACGGCGCAGAGCTGTTCCTCTACAAGGACCTCGGGATGGTCTCGTCCGTCCTCGACGAGCGCCGCCTACCGTCGTTTCACGGCGATCTCGCCATCGCCCACTGCCGGTACTCCACGACCGGCTCCACGATCTGGGAGAACGCCCAGCCGACGCTCCGGCTCGGACCACGCCGGGCCGTCGCCATCGGCCACAACGGCAACCTCGTCAATACCCGGGAGTTGCTTGGCCAGCTGCGCGGGGGGCGTGGCCGTCTGCCGGCGACGACCGACACCGAAGTGCTCACGGCGCTGCTGGCGGACGAGCCCGGCGACGACACGGTCGAGGCGCTGGTCAGCCTCCTGCCCCGCGTTCGGGGGGCCTACTCACTCGTGGTCCTCGATCGCGATCAGATCATCGGCGTCCGCGATCCGTTCGGCTTCAGGCCCCTCTGTATCGGCCGGATCCGGGACGTGGCCGCACCGCTGGCCGCGCCGGGCGGGCTGTGGGGGGACGAGGTGCCTGCCGAAGGGCCGCGTGATGCCTGGGTGCTGTCCTCGGAGACGACCGGCCTCGACATCGTGGGCGCGGAATTCATCCGCGACGTCGAGCCCGGCGAGATCGTCGTCCTCCAGTCGGGACGTGAACCGCGCTCGATCCGCTTCGCCCAGGCGACGCCGGCGCTGTGCGTGTTCGAACTCATCTACTTCGCGCGACCAGACTCGTATCTCGAAGGACGCAGTCTGTATGAGGTCCGTCGCCGGATGGGCATGCAACTGGCCGACGAGTCCCCGGCCGATACGGATCTGGTCATGCCCGTCCCGGACACCGGGGCGCCGGCCGCTGCCGGGTATGCCGAGGCCTCGGGTGTCCCGTACCGCGAAGGGCTGATCCGGAATCGCTATACCGGGCGCACGTTCATCCAGCCATCGCAGACACTCCGCCATCGGGGTGTCACGATGAAGCTCAACCCGCTCCGAGAGGTGGTCCGCGGCCAGCGTCTGACGGTAGTCGACGACTCCATCGTGCGCGGCAC
>CAZOJS010000162.1:0-8212 GCA_964580175.1 uncultured Anaerolinea sp.
CACCGTGGGCACCGGGCGAGTAGGGAGTCCGCACGCGCCGAGGCCAGGCCCGCGTCGACCTCACGGGCCATCTTGGGGCCGACGAATCGCGCCCGCCAGCGAGCGACCGTCTGGTGAATCGCGAGCCGGTAGTGTGGGTCAGGCTCGGTCTCGGCGTCATGCCGAAGGTTCCGAATAGCGGCCGCCGGATCGCCGAGCGAGAGCTCGATCGCGTGGATGATGGAAGCCGCGCTGCCCCAACGCCGCGGTGCATTCCTGATCCGTGTCTCGAGTCGGGCGGTCTCGGTCGCGACATCCCGGGCCTCGATCAGGTGCCCGAGGTCGCGGAGTCCGCGCGCCAGGCCGTGACCGGCCTCGACCGTCAGCGTCGGGAAGACGAGGTCCTTCGAGAGGTCCCAAGCCTTCCGGTAGTGTCCTTCGGATTCCTCGATGCGAGCAAGCGGGCGCAGCGCGAAGCCCGTCCGGATGAGCGCCGCAGCATACGACTCTTCGTCGAGTCCCTCGGCCAGCTGCAGGATCATCTCGCTCAGGAGGATCACCTCGTCCGCGCGGTCCTCCTGCAGCGCGGCATCACCGGCGACAACGAGCGCCGCGAGGTAGGCCCGTCGATCCGCTTCCGGGAGGCGTCCGATGCTTCCGGCAGACTTGGCCAGCTCGCGGGCGCCGGCGAGCGCTCGCGCGGCGGTTGCACTCCCGGCGGCGGTCTCATGATCGAGCCAGAGTTCGACCTCGGCCTGCAGCGCGTCCAGCTCGACCGTGATCCTGGCGTCCGGCGGAAGTGACCGGCGGGCCCGTTCGATGTGTGCGTGCGCGTCCGTCCGGTGTCCAAGCCGATAGGCAGCCTTCGCTGCCTCAATCTCGGCATGTTGCCGCTCGTGGGGATCTGCGGAGCTGTCCCCAACTGCGGCCCAGCGCTGCTCCGCGAGCTCCTGCTCACCGAGCACGGCCGCGAGATCTCCGAGACTGCGGTTGAGCTGTAGCCGATCCGGGTCGGCGCGGTCGAGAGCGTCGCTGACCGAGGCGAGCAGTCGAAGATCGTCGCCGCCGAGCAGGCGCCGCCGAGGGGACGCGAGCAGGCGCTTGGCGAGGCTGGTCAGCGGCAATCCGGCAGCAGCGCGATGGTCGAGGGCTTCGCGAAGCATCGGCAGGTCGTTTCCGGCCCTTTCCTCGATCCATGCCCCGATCCGCTGATGGAGGCGTCGGCGGGCCGCGGCTGGAAGCGCCTCGCTAACGGCCTCGCGGATCAGGTCGTGGGCGACCTGTGTACCACCGCTCAGCGCGGTCGCAAGGCCGCGAGCAACGAGTTCGCGAGCTGCGTGACGCAGCTGATCGATCTGCCAGTCGAGCAGGCCCGCCATCTCCTCGTCCGCGAACGCACGAGCGCCGACGGCCAGCGCTGCCAGGAGCGCGCCGGCATCCTTGCTGAGGTCCCGCAGCCGATCGGAGATGAGGCTGGTCCGATCGGCGGCTGCCCGACCTCGAGCGCGCGCGTCCACCCAGAACGGAGAGCCACCGGCGCGCCGCCACAGGTCCCCGGCTGCGTCGTCGTCGAGATCTTGATCAATCGACTGGGCCAGGCGACGACCATCGGCGATCGGCAGCGGGCCAAGGTCGATGAAGGTCCGCCGATCGTCCTGCAGATCGGCCCCAAGGCTCTCGCGATACGACGCCGCGGCGGGGGCCGGACGCGAAGCGGCGATCAGGGTGATTGACTGGCGCGTCGACGCGGCCGCCTGAAGCAGGTAGTGGAGCAGCGCAAGCGATCGCTCGTCCACCCACTGAACGTCGTCGATCACGACCAGGATCGGCCCTTCGGCGGCCAGGGCCCGGTGGGCAGCCTCGAAGATCCTGAGTGGATCGCGATCCTCATCTTCGGGGCCGCGGAAGACCAGGCGATCCAGGACCGCGCCTTCGCTGGATGCCTTCGCCAGGTGACGGATCAAGTCGCCCACAGCAGCGAGGGGCACGGACTGCATGGGTTCAAAGCCGGCGACTCGGAAGCTCCTTGCCGGAGCTACCTGACGCAGCAGCTCGCCCAGAAGGCTGCTCTTGCCGCTACCGGGCTCCCCCGTGATGAGGGCCGCGGTGGGCGCCCGGTCGAGGCGAGCACGCCGCACGAGCGACGCGAGGGCGTCAAGCTCGCTGCGGCGACCGACAAATGGGACGCTCATGGGGTGCAGCGTAGCCCGCGGCGTTGCTCCAGATTGCGTCTGATCGTCAGCGCCGCCTCTTCGCGTCGGACAGAATTTCCCGAGCCGCGTTCTGGCCCGGGCCGCCGGTGATCCCGCCGCCCGGGTGGGCTCCAGAGCCGCAGAGGTAGAGGCCCTCGAGACCGCCGATCCGGTAGCGCGCGTGGCCGAGCAGCGGCCGCCACAGGTAGAACTGGTCGAGGCCGGGTTCAGCGTGGAGCGGATGGCCACCGGTCAGCCCGTAGTCGCGCTCGAGGTCAACGGGCGTCAGGACCTGTCGATGGGTGACGAGATCGCCGATCCCGGGGGCCACCGACTCGAGCGTCCGGATGACGGCATCCCCGAATGCCTCGGCATCACTTGCCCAATCGCCGTCCCGGAGCGCGTATGGAGCGTACTGGCCGATGACGCTCATCACGTGCGTCCCGGTTCGGGCGCCCTCGACCAGCGATGGATCCGCGAGCGATGGGATGGTCGCCTCGATGATCGGCATCTCGCTGAACCGTCCGTACTTCGAGACGTCGAACGCCTGCTCCATGGCATCGATTCCGGGAGCCACGACGATCCGGCCGCGGAGCAGCTGTTCCGCGTTCTCGCCGGCCGCCGGAAAGATCGGCAGACGCTTGAGCGCGAGGTTGACCTTGGCGACGACGCCCGGTGTCCGGATGTTGCCGGCCCGCCAGCCGAGCGACGGCCCGAGCGCGACCGGATCGATGAGATCGATCAACGTCCGCTTCGGGTCTGCCCCGGACACGATCATCCATGCCTCGATCTCCTCGCCGGACTCGAGGACGACGCCGGTCGCCCGGCCGTCGTTCGAGGTGATGGCCGTGACCTGGACCCCGGTCCGGATCTCCGCGCCGGCAGCCCGGGCGGCGCCGGCGAGGGCGTCTGACAATGCGCCAGGTCCGCCGCGCGCGTAGACCGTCTCGCCGGCCGCACCTCCGTCGTTGCCGGCCGAGTCCAGCAGCATGATCGCGGCGGTGCCGGCGGACCAGGGCCCTACCGCGCAATACCGAACGCCGCGCCACGCGATGGCGGCCCGGATCGCGTCGTTCTCGAACGACTCAGCCACGAGATCGGCGACGGCCATCGGCAGGATCCGCAGGATCGTCCGCGAATCGTGTTTGCCGAGACCACGGAACGCCTTGCCGAGCTTCAGGCCCGCGATGGCGTCGCCGATCCCCGGGGCATCGATATCCGGCGGCGCCGAGCGTCCGAGCTCATCGAGGAATTTGGCCATCGAGCGGACCAGTCGATCGAAGCCCGCGTAGGCATCGGCGTCGGAGACGGATCGGGCGCGCAACCCCTCGGCCGTCTTCGCCACGTCACCCCACAGGACGACCGCCGAACCGTCCGGCGACGGGGCGAATGCCCGGACCTCGGGGGCCACGAGGGATAGGCCGTGTCGCTTCAGATCGAGATCGCGATGAACCGAGGGGCGGAGCCGGCCGACCGTATGGGCGAGCGTCGGGACCTTGATCCGAGGGCCAAGCTCCATGGTGTCCGCAGCACCACCCACCCGATCCCGCCGCTCGAGGACCAGCGTCCGCAGCCCACCCTTCGCGAGGTACGCAGCCGTGACGAGCGCGTTGTGCCCGGCGCCGATGACGACGGCATCCCACCGCGCGGAGGGGCGCGCGGTCGCCGGCCTGGGCGCGCTGTGTGCGATTGTCGCCGTCATCAGGCGATCTTCCTGCGGCGCGAGCGCAGCAGTTCCATCGCCGCGATCCGCCCGTTGGCGCCCATGATCCCGCCGCCCGGGTGCGTGGCCGATCCGCACAGCCAGAGGTCGCGCACCGGGGTCCGGAACCGCGCCCAGCCCGGGACCGGGCGGCTGAAGAACAGCTGCTCGAGGCTCAGTTCGCCCTGGAAGATGTTGCCCTCGGTCAGGCCGGTCGTCCGCTCGATATCGAGCGGTGTCTGGACGTTGCGGTGCAGGATCTTCGACTTCAGATCAGGCGCGAACTCGCTGATCCGGTCAACCACGGCATCGCCGAACGCCTCGCGGTTGTCATCCCACGTGCCCAGCGACGGGTCGAGCTTGTACGGGGCGTACTGGATGAAGCAGCTCATGACGTGCTTGCCGGGCGGCGCCATCGACGGGTCCACCAACGTTGGAATGATGATGTCGATGTAGGGCTTGCGGCTCCAGTGCCCGTACTTCGCGTCGTCGTAGGCGC
Source organism: uncultured Anaerolinea sp. (assembly GCA_964580175.1). Lineage (GTDB taxonomy): Bacteria > Chloroflexota > Limnocylindria > Limnocylindrales > CSP1-4 > UBA5189. The sequence goes on from CAZOJS010000162.1 coordinate 4,373, forward strand.
GCTCCATGTCGTCGATCGACGGGCTGATGGAGATGGCACCGCGCATGTGCTCGCCGGGCCCGGGCAAGGCCGTGAAATTCGGCAGCCCGTCGAGGGCCATGTTCACCTTGCCGGACGAGCCCCGAAACTTGAACCGCTTGACCTCGGCCTCGAAGCCGGAGTCGAGCGTCCCGGGTTCGATGAGGTCGATGAAGGTCCGCCGGCTGTCCACCGACGAGAGCACGGAGTCCGCGAGGATCTCCTCCCCGGATTCGAGGACAACGCCTGTGGCCCTGCCGTCGCGAACGGCGATCCGGGCGACCGGGGCCTCGAGCCGGATCTCCACGCCGAGCGACCGTGCCGCGGATCCAATCGCATTGGAGATGCTGCCGGTGCCGCCCTTCGGGATGCCCCAGGCGCGGAACGCTCCGTCGATCTCGCCCATGTAGTGATGCAACAGGACGTAGGCCGTGCCGGGGCTCTTGACGCCCTGGTACGTGCCGATGATCCCGGATGCCGACATCGTGGCCTTCAGCGGATCCGTCTCGAACCACTGGTCGAGGAAGTCGGATGCCGACATCGTCATCAACTGGACGAACACCGCCTGCTGGCGCTGGGTCAGCTTCTGGAACGCTCGGGCGAGGCCGCCCAGGGGGAGGAGCGGGCGCGGGTCGAGGGATGCCGGGTCCGGCGGCACGATGCCCAGGATCGGCTTGATGAACCGGGCCATGTCCACCATCAGCTGGCCGTATTCCTCGTAGGCCTCCGCGTCGCTCTTCGACCAGCGGCGCAGTTCGCGAACTGTCCGACCGTGGTCGTTGACGCGCCACAGGTAGTCGCCGGTCGACTTGCCGTCGGCGCCCTTGGGGCCCTCACCCTTGTGGAGCGGTGTGAACGTGCCATCGAGGGGCAGGATATCGAGGCCGTGGGCCGGCAGGTTGAGCTCGCGGATGATCTCCGGTCGAAGCAGCGAGACGACGTAGCTGAAGACCGAGAACCGGAAACCCGGAAAGAGCTCCTCGGTGACGGCCGCCCCACCGAGCAGATGGCGCTTCTCGAGGACGAGCGTCTTCATCCCGGCACGGGCAAGGTAGGCCGCCGAGATCAACCCGTTGTGGCCACCGCCGATGATGACCGCATCGTATCGCTGCGCCACGCGCCCCTCGTTAGTCGCGGCGGCGTGCCGCGTATCCAGCCTGCAATGACTCGAGGCAGTCTAATCGGCGTCCGGGCAGACGCGCCGGCGTTGCGCCTTGCGGTTCCGGACGACCGAGTCGGCGAATCGTGTGCTATGGTGTGTGCAAAGACATCACACGGAGAACCGATCATGGCCCTCGTCCGAACCAATGTCACCCTGCCAGAGGAGACGCTTGCGCTCGTCGATGCCGTCGCGGGTCCCCGTGGGCGAAGCCGGTACATTGCGGACCTCGTCGCCAAACAGGTCCGTCGGGACAACGCGCGCATGGTTTGGGAGAAGTATGCCGGGGCCCTGAAGGACTCGGATGCCTGGGGAAGGACACCCGAGGAGACCCTCGAGATCCTGCGAGAAGTCCGAGACTCGAGTGAGCGCGATCGCAAGTTGTGGGCACCGTATGAGGAGACGGCGTCGGATGCGGTACCTGATCGACACGACCTTGCTGATCGACCACGCCAGCGGGCATCCGGCCGCGGTGCAGCTCGTACGCGAACTGTTCAGCGAACCGAATGACCTGTTCGTCTGCGACGCAATTGTTGCCGAGGCGCTGTCGAAGGGGCCGGCGGACGCAATCCTGGCTATCACGGCCCTGATCTCGGCATTGGAATACGTGTCCACGACGCCCGACGCGGCGATCTGGGCGGGGGCCTCGCGCCGGCGGCTTGGAAGATCGAGCCGTCGCCAGCTCGGTGACGCGATCATCGGCGGAGTGGCTTGGTTCCTTGACGCGACTGTCGTAACCCGCAATCCGGGAGACTTCGAGGTCCAGGGCGTGCGCGTCCTCGGCTACGGTTGAGGCGGTCTCGCCGATCTCGCCGGTCCCGCCGCGCCGATCGCGGCGTCCAGCTGGGCAGACCCGATGCATACTTGCCACTGAGCAGGCAGGAGGTCCCGTGAGCGTCGGCACTGCGTTCCATCCCCGGACCGCGCCCCTCAATCGGAAGATGCAGTGGCGGGAATGGTCCGGCTATTACGCGTCGTCCGTGTATGCCGATGCCCACGACATCGAGTACAACGCCGTCCGTGAAGCGGCCGCCCTCATCGACGTCTCGCCGCTCTACAAGTACCGCGTGTCCGGTCCGGACGCGCCGCGGCTCGTGGACCGCGTGATCACCCGCGACGCGACGAAACTCAAGGTCGGGCAGGTCTACTACACGCCCTGGTGCGACGAGCACGGCAAGGTCATTGACGACGGCACCGTCCATCGGCTGGCCGGGACCGAGTACCGCTGGACCGCCGCCGATCCGCAGTACCGCTGGCTGACCATGAACGCGCGCGGGCTCGACGTCCACATCGAGGACGAGAGCGAGGCCGTCGCCGCAGTGGCACTCCAGGGACCGTTGGCGCGGGACGTCCTGGAGGCTGCGACGGGCGAGTCCTTCCCCGACCTCGGCTACTTCCGACGGCGCGCCTCGAAGCTGGCGGGCGTGGCCGTCGACATCTCGCGGACGGGCTACACCGGCGATCTCGGGTACGAGGTCTGGATCCCCGCCGAGCGCGCGGTGAAGGCCTGGGACGCACTGATGGACGCCGGCGCGGCGTACGGCATTCGGCCGGCCGGGATGCTCGCGCTCGATGTCGTGCGGCTCGAGGCGGGCCTGATCCTCCTCGAGGTGGACTACACGTCCGCTCGACACGCACGTAACCCGGAGCAGAACTACTCGCCGTACGAGATCGGTCTGGGCCGGCTGGTGGATCTCAAGAAGGCCGACTTCGTCGGCAAGCTCGCGCTTGCCCGCGAGGCTGCCGCGACCGGCCCGAAACGCCGGCTCGTCGGCATCACCCTCGACTGGTATGGGATCGAGGGCTTGTATTCGGCCCAGGATCTGCCGCCGGCAATCTCCGCGTCGGTGGATCGCTCGTCCAAACCGGTCTTCGGGCCGCGTGCCGGGGCCCAGATCGGCAAGGTCACCAGCCTCGGCTGGAGCCCCATCCTGAAGCAGGCGATCGGTCTGGCATCGGTACCGTCAACGTACGAGGCACCCGGTTCGAAGCTCCAGGTCGAGTGGACGGTCGAGGGCCGCCGCGGCCGCGTCGAGGCCACGGTCGCGACACTTCCCTTCCTGGACCTACCGCGGAAGCGGGCCTGAGCCTCTCGATGTCGCGGAGGGGGCGGGATCTGATCGTCGCGCTTCTGGCTGTGGTGTGACGATGTGGCAGGAGTCGAGATGACGGCGGCGCTGGATGGGGCGCCGGAATTCCTTGCCGACGCCGTCGAGCATCTCGCGTCGTGTCTTGGCGAGGACCATCCAATGGTCACGGCTGGGCGCGGGCTCATGGCCTCGCTGGCCGCCGTTCCCGCCGGCTCGGTGCTGGTGACCGAGGAGACCCTGGCCGCGGCAATGCAGCGAGCTTGGCCCGTCCGCCGGAACACGGAGACAGGCTTGAGGCTGTCCGCAGCCTTGCTGCTCGCAGCCCTCCGGACTGATCCGTGACCAATCTCCGTCCGCGCCTCGCGACGCGAGCGGCTACGATCCAGCGATGACCAGATCGGTGCTCGGCGATGCATTCGGACACCACGTGTGGGCGACTCTGCGGTTGATCGATACGTGCCTGCCGCTCAGCCCGGCGCAACTGAGCGTGGCCGTCCCAGGAACCTACGGCTCAATTCTGGACACGATGCGCCACATCGTCGGCGCGGACTCCTCCTACCTCTTCGCCATGAC
>CAZOJS010000163.1:0-15307 GCA_964580175.1 uncultured Anaerolinea sp.
CGCGCTGCGGCGATCGACTCGTCGAGCGACGAGTCGTCCGACATCACGAAGTGCTTGAACCCGCGGCCCAGAACCTTGAGGCTCCCGAAGCGGCGCTGGCCGGGGGCGGAAGATTCGAACGTGTAGCGTGTCCCGCACCGCTCGCAGAATGACTCGGTCAGCGTCTCGGTCATGGCCCCCGGCTCTCGAATACCCGGCGCGACGCGTCGTAGCGCGACGGTCCCGGAGTATATCCCAGCTTCCAAGGCATTCCGATCGCGAGCAGGTACCGGACCGGGCGGACAAGGGTACCCCCGGTAGCCCAAAGAACGCCGACCGGAAACGCCCCTGGGACGTCGCCCGGGAGCCTGCCTCTGGTAGGCTCCACCGGATGCCACCGATCCGACCGATGTCGGCCGTCGAGCGCTTCCTGGAGCGTCTTCTTGAGCGGCCGAGCGCCCGGCTTTTCGGTACGCGAGTTCAGCCGTTGCAGCTTCAGCGCCGGATTGAACGGGCCATGGAGTTGGGCCGGCGTGCCGAGCGCAGTCTGGTTCGCGTTCCGGACCGCTTCACGGTCCGGCTTCCGAGCGCCGATCTGGCCGCCCTTGATCGCGTCGGCACCCTCCCGGTTGAGCTGGCATCGGGTGCGCTCGAATGGGCTCGTCGGAAGGGTTACGTCCTCGCCGCGCGGCCCCATGTCGCCATCCTCGGGTCTGAGACCCTACGCCCGGGTGACATCGAGGTGGAGGCGCACTTCTCCGAGTTCGCCGGCGCACAGATTGGCCCCGCGGCTGGAGACCTCGGCGAGACCCGCGTGTTCCGAGCTCCGGTCGTCCGTGCGCCGCGGGCAACGATCGCCGTCCGCGAGCCAGGCGGGCGCGAGCGGACGATCGTGACCGACGGAGGCCCCCTGACGATCGGCCGGGGGCACAGCAACACCCTTGACCTGACCGACGATCGGGTCTCGCGGCAGCACGCCCGATTGCAGGCCCGGGGCGGCGTCCTCGTGATCACGGATCTGGACTCGACCAACGGGTTACGCGTGAACGGAGCGCGCCAGACGGACGTCGCGCTGGGCGAAGGCGATGTCGTCGAGGTTGGCAACACGACCCTCACGATCATTGCCGTGGACGACGGGCTGTCGGGCGTCGCGGCCGACGTCCGGCACCCGGAGACGGACTGAGATGGACGGAACGGTCATCGCGATCTGGATTCTGCGCCTCCTGTTCCTGGCCGGGCTCTACCTCTTTCTGTGGGCCGTGGTCCGCGTCCTGCTTCGAGACCTGCGAGCGGCGGCACGCGAACCGGGCGCTGAACTGGGTCGGCTGGTGATTCTGGCCTCACCGAGCGGGGAGCCCGCAGTGGGGGTCAGCTTCTCGCTCGATGCAGTCACGATCGTCGGTCGAGACGTCAACGCCACGATCGTGCTCGACGATGAGTTCGTGTCCGGCGAGCATGCGGCGCTGACCTATCGCGGTCGGATCTGGTACCTCGAGGACCTCGGCTCGACGAACGGATCGTTCGTCAACGGCAGTCCAGTCGACGGGACCGCCCCGCTCGTGTTCGGTGACGAGCTCCAATTCGGAAACGTTCGGGCGCGCCTGGAGCGGGCCCGCCGGTGAGCGCGGTGACGATCGGCCTGCGTCGTTCGTCGGTCCGCCCACGGTTCCGGGGGCGCGAGTTCGGGCTCCTGGCGATCGTGGGCCTGATGATGCTGATCGGGAGCGCGTCGCTCGCCGCTACGCAAGCGCTGACTGGTCGCTCGGACTCGACCGCAGCGCCCCGGCTGGCCGACGGTCCTGCCCTGGCCTGGTTCATCGGCGCTTTGTTCGTCGCGCACGCCGTCCTCGTGCTGGCCGGACGCCGCACCGACCAGGTGCTCCTGCCCACGGTCGGGATGCTCGGCGGGATCAGCCTGCTGCTGATGGAGCGCCTGCCCCAGGATCTCGTCGGCGGACTGGGTCTCGGGCGTAGCCAGCTCATCTGGCTGCTGCTGTCGATCGGTCTCATCGCGACGATCGGCGCGGTCGTACGCAGCGACGCCTGGCTTCGCCTCTACAAGTACAGCTGGGCTGCCCTCGGCGTGGGCCTGCTGCTGTTGACCTTCGTCTTCGGCCACGATGTCAACGGGGCGCGCCTGACCTTGTCGGTCGGTCCGATCAGCGGGCAGCCCTCGGAGCTGCTCAAGGTCATCCTGGTCGTGTTTCTGGCCGGCTATCTGTCCGAGAATCGGCCCCTCCTGATCGAGGAATCGACCCGCTTCGGACCGCTCCGTCTTCCACCCCTCCCGTATCTGGCGCCGATGACCGCGATGTGGGCCATCGCACTCGCCATCGTCGTCGTGCAGCGAGATCTGGGAGCGGCCCTGCTGTTCTTCGTCGTGTTCCTGCTCCTCCTGTACGTCGTGACGGCCAGGGCCTCGTTCGTGGTGCTCGGTCTCGTCGCCCTCGTCCTCGGTGGGGGCGTGCTCTATGCGCTTGTGCCTCACGTCCAGGTGCGAGTGGACATCTGGCTCGATCCGTTTGCCACTTCCGACGGAACGGGCTACCAGATCGTCCAGTCGCTCCACGCCTTTGCGCGCGGCGGTTTGATCGGCACGGGGCTCGGAGCCGGGCTGCCGACGGTCGGCGGCCGGCTGCCGATCCCGGCCCTCCACACGGACTTTCCGTTCGCCGCCCTGGGTGAGGAACTCGGGCTGGTCGGAGTCATGGCCATCCTCGGGTTGTACCTGGTCGTCATCGAGCGCGGTCTGCGGATTGCGGCCTCGGCGGCGGACGACTTTCGGGCGATCCTGGCCGCCGGTCTCAGCCTGATCATCGGGGTGCAGGCCTTCATCATCGCGGCCGGCAACCTCAAGCTCATCCCGTTGACCGGGATCACGCTGCCGTTCATCAGTTACGGCGGCTCGTCGCTCCTGACCAACGGCCTCGTGATCGGCCTGCTGATCGCCCTGTCGGACCGCGGCGCGGAACTCCCGACGACGCCCGACGGACGGTCCAGCCGGCGTCGCCGGAATCGGTGTCCCGCGTGACCGCTGAGGACGTGGGACCGGGTGGCACGACCACGGGCATCGTGAGCAGCCCACGGATCCGTCATCCGGGTATTGGGGCAACGCTGGGGCGGGTGGGCCTCGCATTGTCGGTCGCGTTTGGAGGGCTCGCCGCGGGAGCCGGCTACTGGCAGGTGGTTCGGTCCGCGGAACTGTCGTCGGCGCCCGACGATGCGGCGGTCATCGCCGCCGGTCGAAACGTGGGACGCGGCGAAGTCACCGATCGGACCGGCAAGCGTCTCGCCTGGACGGTCCTGGATGCCAATGGGGAACCGTATCGGCTGTACCTGTCGCGCTCGATGTCCGGCGTCATCGGCTATGCGTCGCGCGCCTTCGGGAGCGCCGGTCTCGAGCGGGCCTACGAGGCACAGCTGACGGGGATCACGGCAGCGGATCCGGTCCAGGAACTGGTCAAGAAGTTCAGGTCCGGATCCTCGGATCCGCAGTCGATCCAGACCACGCTGGTCGCCGACCTGCAGCAGGCGGCCGTGCGGGCCCTCGGAGCCGATCGAGGCGCTGTCGTGATGCTGGACCCGCGAACCGGTGAGGTGCTCGTGCTGGCTTCCACGCCGATCTTCGATGCCTCCGCGATCGCCGACCCAGCAACATCCAGCGCTACCTTCGCGCAGCTCCAGGCGGACCCGGCCAAGCCGCTGCTCCCGCGCGCCACGCAGGGACTCTACGTTCCCGGATCGGTGTTCAAGATCGTGACCGCGATTGCGGCCCTCGGATCGGGTTCCGTTTCGGCCGACACGACGTTTCCGGAGCAGGCGGCTGCGGAGAAGGCCGGCCTGCTGGTGTCCGGCTACCGCGTGGTGGATGGTCATCACCCGGCGACCGGAACCACCGCCCTCGATCTGGTCGGTGCGACCGAGGCGTCGTGCAACATCTGGTACGCCCTGGCCGGCCTCGAGACCGGCGGCGATGCCCTCGCCGCGTGGGCCGAGAAGCTGGGATTCGGTGCACCCATCCCATTCGACCTCCGTACCTCGGCCTCCCAGGTCACGAATGGCGGCGGGGGGTTCGGCGGCGGATTCTCGGACCCTGTCGAGCTGGCCAGCGCAGCCTATGGCCAGGCAGAAACCCTGGTGACTCCGTTGCAGATGGCGCTCGTGGCCAGCACGGTCGCGAACGGCGGCCTGATCATGCGACCCCATCTCGTCCAGGCATTCAGCGGGCAGGCCGGGAGCGTCAGCGTGGAGCCCGAGCCCTGGCGGCAGGTCCTGCCACCCGATCTGGCCCGGGACGTCGCGATTGCGATGCGCCAGGCCGTCGAAGGCGGACTCGGCCGCCAATTCACGACCGGGGCGCGGGTGGTGGGCATGGCCGTAGCCGGCAAGTCGGGCACCGCCGAGCTCGGTGGCTCGGGCGAGTCGAATTCCTGGTTCATCGGGTTCGCCCCGGCGGAGGACCCGGAAGTCGTGATCGCAATCGTTGTCGAGGAGGGTGGCCGGGGGGCGGAGCGGGCGGCCCCGATCGCCGGCTCCCTGCTGCGCGCCTGGAAGACCTGGGCCGGCCGATGACCCATCAGGTGCCGGTTGCTCACGGCGGAGGCTGCGCCCATGACATCCGGTCGACCGTTGACCCGGCCCGTGACGGCAGGAACCTTTCGAACCGCTCGGGCGTACCATCCAGCGACGCCGTGCGCCCCGTATCGACATCCGGGCGCCCAAACCCAGCCGAGGGAGACGCATGACGAAGATCCAGGAGACGGGCGACAAGGTCATCGCCAACGTCGAGCGCGTGATTGTCGGCAAGCACCGAGAGGTTCGACTTGCGCTCGTTGCGCTCCTGTGCCGGGGCCACCTGCTCATCGAAGACGTGCCGGGAACCGGCAAGACGGTACTTGCGAAGGCCATCGCCAAGAGCCTCGGCTGCTCGTTTCGGCGTATTCAGTTCACCCCGGACCTCCTCCCGTCCGACGTGACCGGCATGTCCATCTACAACCAGAAGACCCAGGAATTCGAGTTCCGGGCCGGCCCGATCATGAGTCAGGTCGTGCTCGCCGACGAGATCAACCGGGCGACCCCCAAGACCCAATCGTCGCTGCTCGAGTGCATGGAAGAGCGACAGGCCACCGTTGACGGGACCACCTGGCTGATGCCCGATCCGTTCCTCGTGATCGCCACCCAGAACCCGATCGAATACGAGGGGACGTTCGCGTTGCCGGAAGCCCAGCTGGACCGATTCATGCTGAGGATTCGGCTTGGCTACCCGCAGCTGGTCGAGGAGATCCTCATCCTCGATGAGCAGAAGCATGAGCATCCGATCGACGGGCTCGTCGAGGTGCTCTCGGTGGACGGGCTGCGGGAGCTGCAGGGGGCCGTTCGCGAGATCTACGTGGACCCATCGGTGGCCGACTACATCGTCCGCCTCGTCAGCGCCACGCGCACGCACCCGGATGTCTACCTTGGCGCGTCGCCGCGCGGTTCGATCGCGCTCTATCGGGCCGGCCAGGCGTTGGCAGGCTTGCTCGGCCGCGACTACGTCCTCCCCGACGACGTCAAGGCCCTGGCCGAGGCCGCGCTGGCGCACCGTCTGATCATCAAGACGAGCTCCTCGATCCACGATGTTCAGCCCGCCCAGGTCGTGGCCGAGCTGCTCGAGTCCACGCCGGTCGAGGGGGTGACGCCGACGGGTTCCGGTGGCATCCACGGTGGTCCGCGCGCGGTCAGGGCGCACGCAGGAAGCGCGGAAGGCTGACCGGCCGCCGAGCGCACCGGTGTAGGGCTCCATGGTCCGACGACTGCAGTTGCTGCTGATCGGGGCGATCCTCGTGATCGCCGCGTTTTCGACCGGCCTGCCGTTCCTGTTCTACCTCGTCTATCTGGCCATCTTCGTGGTCGGCGGGTCCTACGTCCTGACCCGGCTCGGGCTCTCCGACCTCGAGGCGGGCTACGCGGTCAACCAGTTATCCGGTCATGTCGGCGACCGTCTTCGCGTCACCTACACGATTCGCAACACCAGCCGCGTTCCGAAGCCCTGGCTGGAGATTCACAATCCGACCTCGCTGCCTGCCGGATTGCCGGGCCGCGCGATCAGTCTCGGAGCACGGACGGAGCGGTCCTGGCTGGTCCGGACGCCGTTGACGCGGCGCGGCCATTTCCGAATCGATCCGCTCCAGATCCGGACCGGCGATCCGTTCGGGCTGTTCGAGTCGTCCGCCGGCGTTGGTGCCGGCGTGACCGCGGTGGTCTATCCGCGGATCGACGCCCTGCCCCTGTGGCGCCTGCCGGCCGCCAGCGTGGACGGCAGTCACGCCATGCCGGAGCGAACGCTGCAGACCTCCCCCCTCGCGACGACTGTCCGGCCGTGGGCCCCCGGCGACGCCTTCAACCGAATCCACTGGAAGTCGACCGCGCGCCACCGCGAGATCCAGGTGAAGGAGTTCGAACTCGAACAGACGGCGGATGCCTGGATCGTGCTGGATCTGGCGCGCGACGGCCACGTCGGCCACGGAGACGAATCGACCGTCGAAGTCGCTGTGCGCGCGGCTGCGTCGGTGGCGGACAAGGCGATCCGCGAGCATCGCGCGGTCGGTCTGACGGTGAATGCCCATCGCCTGGCGCACCTGCCACCGGACCGCGGGGCACGCCAGCAACTCAAGATCATGCAGCTGCTTGCTGCGGTGGAAGGCGATGGCGCCACGCCACTGGCCGAGTCGCTGCTCTCCACGATCCCGCGGATTCGTCGTGGTCTGACCGCCGTCGTGATCACGCCGGCACTCGGCACCGGCTGGGTCAAGCCGTTGGCCGCGTTGCGCTCTCGGGGCGTCGGCTGCGTCGCGATCACGTTCGACATCGGCGCGTTCCAGCAGTCGGTCGGCGACGAGGAGCGGCGTTTGGCCGGCTTGCCGGCGGCTCGGCCGGACCCGGACGCAGAGCTGATGCTGGCGCGCCAGACACGCCTCCTTCGGCACGCCCTGTCCGAGTTCGGCGCCACGGTCCACACGATCGCGCCGGGCGGGCAGCTCGGGGAGTACCTGGCGGGATGACCGGCCGCGACGCGACCACGCCCTGGAGCCGAGATGGCGGCTGGGCGCGCAGGCTTCTCGACGGACCGGCGGAAGGGTGGGTGACCCTGGCGGCCATCGCGCTGATGGTTCTCTCCCTGGCCTGGTCCATCGACGACGCGAAATGGGTTCGCGGCATCGGGTCGCTCACCGATTTCCTGCCCGGCGCCGGATTTGCCGGGATCACGGTCGGGATCGTCGGGGCCAAGCTCAGCTGGGGGCGCTGGACGACGCACCTCCTGGGTGTCGCATTCGCGGCGCTCGTCCTGCCGGTGGTGGCCGGCGGGATCGTACTTGGAGACTCCGCATCCGGCATCGGCCCCGCCGCGCTGACCGCTCGCTACCGCGAGATGGCCGAGGTACTCACGGGCGTGTGGCTGGACCTCGCCATCCGTGGCCTTCCGCTGACCTCCGAGTACGGGCACTACTTCCTCGCCTTCGGGGCAGTCCTATGGGCCGCCGGCCAGTACGCCGCGTACGGCGTGTTCGGACACCGGCGGCCACTCGATGTGGTCATCGTCCTGGGGCTGCTCCTCCTGGCCAACATGGCCCTGACCAGAAACGACCAGCTCCACCTCATCGTCCTGTTCTCGCTCGCCGGACTCGTCCTGCTCACGAGGGCGCACGCGCTGGACGAGGGGACGACCTGGATTCGACGGCGGATCGGCGATCCTGCGTCGGTGACGGGGCTGTACCTGCGCGGCGGCGCGGTGTTCATCAGCGCGGCCGTCGTCGGATCACTGTTCCTGACCGCAACCGCAGCGTCGGCGCCGCTACAGGGGATCTGGGGGAGCGTCCCGGGTACGCTCATCCAGGCCGCTCAGTGGCTGCAGCGCTACGTACCACTGGGCGGCGAATCGCGTAATCCCGGCGTGGTTGTGTTCGGGGAACACTCCGCGATCATCGGATCCTGGACGCAGGATGATGGGACCGCATTCGTGGCGCATCTGCCGGCCTCGGAAACCGAGCAGTTCCATTGGCGGATCGGCGCCTACGCCAAGTTCGAGCTGAACTCCTGGAGCTGGGGCGAATCGAGTGCCATCGAGCGTGAGGCCCGCCAGACCCTGCTCGAATCCTCCGGAGAGGACCCGAGCGGTCTTGAAGGCCGACGCGCCGTTCGCATCGAGATCACACCGGTATCGCTCGCCCAGAACTATGTGGTCAGCCCGCAGACCGTGGAATGGGTCGACCAGGCCGCTCGGGTCCGCGTGACGGGATTTGCGAAGTGGTTCGCCACGGTCGAGTTCGACGGGGCGACGCAGTACGCTGTTTCGGCCCTGGTTCCGGTGACCGGTGACGTGCCTCGGGGGATCACCGAGAATCGGCTCCGGGTCGCCAGTCGGGAGTACACCACCGAGGTCCGCCAGCTCTATCTGAACGTGCCCGAAGGGGCCCTCGGACCGGCGTCGCTCGAAATCCTCGAGACGGTTCGCGCCCGGTCTGCGGACAATCCCTACGACCTAGCGCTCAACCTCCAGAACTACCTCCGCAACTCGGCCAACTTTCGCTACGACCCGGATGTCCAGGATGAGAGCCAGGCCTCGTGTCAGGGCCTGTCCACGGTTGAGTGCTTCGCGCGAATCCGGGCCGGCTACTGCCAGTACTACGCCAGCACGATGGCCATCCTCCTCCGCCAGGCCGGCGTGCCCACCCGCCTCGCCCAGGGCTTCCTCCCCGGCGAGCGGTCTCCAGACGGCACGGAGACGGTGCGCAATGGCGCGGCCCATGCCTGGGTCGAGGTGTACTTCCCGTACTACGGCTGGGTGGATTTCGACCCGACCGGTGGTGGGGTGGGGCAGCCGGTTGCCCGTCCTTCCGGAGCCCCGGCGTCCCCGACACCACGCCCGCCCTTCGGTCTGGTGACGGATCGCCCCGATGACAGCGGCGAGCCCGACGGTCCGGGTAACCGGTCCCCGGGGACGGCTGTGCCCGGGGACACGGGGTTCGGCGGTCGGGCGAGCGGTCCGCTCATCGTGGTGGCGGTGCTCCTCGCGATCGGCGCCGCCGTCCTGTCCGCAATCGCCTGGCGACGTGGCCCGCGACCGATGCACCCGGATCACGCCTGGGGCTCGGTGGCGCGTTGGGCACGCCGCCTCGGCCTGGCTCCGCGGCCATCGCAGACGATCTACGAGTATGCCGGCGCCCTCGGTGACGCCATACCCGCGATCCGACCACAGCTCACCACGGTGGCCAGCGCCAAGGTTGAGATCGTGTATGGCCGGCGCGATCTCGGCCCGGACCGTCTGCGACTCGTGGCGGCGGCCTATCGAAGCATCCGCCTGGGACTCCTGCGCCTGCTGTTCCGCCGCCGACCGCGGCGACCCCGCTCAAGGCGGCGCGCCCCGGGAGCTCCGAAGTAACTAGAGGGCGCCGGAGCTGACCCGTTCGGCATCGCGCGCGCGCCGTTGCTCCGTTTCCAGCGGCGCAAGGTGTTCGGTCAGGTTGTGGGCCCGTAGCCGCGCACGGCCGGCCCGGATCTCGACCACGCTGATCCCGCACAGCGCGAACGGGAATGACCAGAACCGGGTGAGCGGCAGGTCGAGCAGCGCCAGTAGGGCGACTTTGAAGGCTCCATCGTGGCCGACGATCAACGTCCACGGCACCCCGGACGGCGCTCCGCTGTAGCCCAGGACCTGAGAGCCATGCGTGAACGTGGCGGGCGCCCGGCTTCCCAGGTCCGCGAGTGTCTCACGCAGGGACGACCTGACCCTTTGATCGACATCGGCCAGCGATTCTCCGCCGGGCGCCCAGGTCGTCAACGGGTCATCCCGCCAGCCCGCCAGCACGTCCGCCCAGCGATCTTCGATCTCGGCGCTGAAGAGGCCCTCCCAGGCTCCCTGCCCGATCTCCAGCAGTCCAGCATCCGCGATCACGGGAACCACGGCACCCATCGCGCTGGGTGCCGCGATGGCCTCGGCAACGGCGGTCGCGGTCGCGGTCGTGCGGAGGAGCGGCGAGTGGCGAATCGCGACCGGAGGCCCGGCCGGGATGGGCAGCGCCGGCGTCCTGTCCGGTCGCGCGAGACGGGCGGCCGCGAGGCCAGCCTGGCGCTGCCCGTCAGGCGACAGCGGCGAGTCCCCCTGCCCCTGGAAGCGACCCTCGGCCACCCAGGCCGACTCGCCGTGTCGGAGCAGGACGACCGTGGCGTCGAGCCCAGCCGGAACGAGCGGCGGCGGCGAGCCCGTCGTCAGCTTGCCGGTCATCGCTCGCTCCCGAGCCGGATCGTCCAGAGGTCGATCAGGGCCTCATGATCCCGGATCTTCAAGGCCAGCGCCTCGGGCACATCGTCGTCCAGGGCCAGGATCATGAGCGCGTCCGCACGAGGCGCGGAGCGCGCCACGTGCATTGCCGAGATGTTGACGTCGGCCGACCCGAGCAGGACCCCGATCCGGCCGATGATGCCCGGCCGATCCTCGTGATGCGTGATCATCATCACGTCGCTCGGCTCCATGTCCAGGCGGTACTCGTTGAGCAGGACGATCCGTGGCTGGCCGTTGGCAACCGTTCCACCAACCGCCACGGTCCGCCCCTCGACGACGCCCGAGACCGTGACCAGGGCGCTGAACGAGCCGGCGTCGCGGCTCTTGCGTTCGACGACCGTGATACCCCGTGCCTTCGCGAGCATGGCGGCGTTGACCAGGTTGACCCGCTCGGTCGTCACCCGCTCGAGGAGCCCACGGAGAAGCGCTGCCGTGATGGGTGCGGTCTCGAATTCGGCAGGCTCGCCGGCTACGTCGAGGGTCAGGGTGCGGACACCGGCACCGGCGAACTGGCTGAAGAAGCGGCCGAGGATCTCGGCCAGGGGCAGGAACGGCCCGATGGCGCCGGCTGCCTCCGGCGGCAGGAGCGGCGCGTTGACCGCGTATCGAGCCGCCCGCCCGGCCAGGACGTCGAGAATCTGATCGGCGACCTCCTTGGACACGAGGACCTGCGCCTCCGCCGTGGAGGCGCCGAGGTGCGGGGTCAGCAGTGTGTTTGGTGCATCCAGCAAGGGCGACCCGATCGGAGGCTCTGTCTCGAACACGTCGAACCCGGCGCCGCCGAGATGCCCCGAGCGAAGCGCGTCGGCGACGGCCTGTTCGTCAACGATTCCGCCGCGGGCAACGTTGAGGATGAAGGCGCCCGGACGCATCTTGGCAACGGCGCGGGCGCCGATCAGTCCACGGGTCGCGCGGTTGAGCGGCACGTGGATGGTGACGGCGTCCGATCGGGCCAGCAGGGTGTCGAGATCGACCAGCTCCAGGCCGTGCAGCGCCGCCTGTTCGGCGGTCACGTACGGATCCGCGCCCAACAGCTGCATCTCGAGGGCGCGTGCCCGATCGGTGATCGCCATACCGATTTTGCCGAGACCCACGATGCCGAGGGTGCGCCCGCGCAGTTCCACGCCCTGGAACGCGGACCGCTGCCACTCTCCCCGGCGGATGGATGCGTCGGCCGCCGCGACCTTGCGGGCCAGGCCAAGGAGCAGGGCGATCGTGTGTTCGGCCGCCGCGATCGTGTTGCCGGTCGGGGCATTCACGACCGTGATGCCGGCACGGGTCGCAGCCTCGAGATCGACATTGTCAACACCCACGCCCGCCCGTCCGATGACCTGAAGTCGGCGGCCGGCGGTGATCAGGGCCGCGTCGACGCGGGCCCGGCTGCGCACGATCAGCGCGTCATAGTCGGGGATGATCGCCTGGAGCCCGGCCGGGTCCAGCCCGAAGCGCTCGTCGACCTCGTGAATTGCCCGAAGGCGCTCGATACCCTCGCTCGCGATCTGCTCGGCGACGAGGATCCTCATGCTTCGGTGGCGACCGATCGCTCGGAGGCCATGGCTGCCGCGTGCGCTGCCGCCACCGCCGCTCCGACGTTGACCGGACGACCGGCGGCCATCAGCGCGGTCTCGAGGGCCGCCATGGTCCCCAGGATCTCCTCGACCACCACCGAGCCGAGATGGCCGACCCGGAAGACCTTTCCGGTGAGCTTGCCCTGACCGCCGGCGACCACCACCCCACGCCGCTTGACGTCGGCATTGAAGGGCTTCCAGTCGAGGCCTTCGGGGATCGTCGCCGCGGTGACGGTCTTCGAGCGGTGTGCCGGGTCGGCGAAGAGCTCGAATCCCAGGGCTTGGAGGCCGGCCTGGGTGGCCGCGGCGCAGGCCTCATGGCGGGCAAAGATTCCCTCGGCGCCTTCGGCCGCCATCAACCGGAGGCCCTCGTCGACTTGATAGACGACGGCAATCGCCGGCGTCCAGGGTGTCTCACCGCTGCGCAGACTTTCGCGATGCCGCCGGAGATCGAAGTAGAAACGCGGCATGCGGGCCGTCTCCATCGCGGCCCAGCCTCGCTCGGACGCGGCGATCATGGCCAGCCCAGGAGCCGCCATCCACGCCTTCTGGGAGCCGGTGACGACGAGGTCGCAGCCCCACGCGTCCATCTGGAACGGCACGGCACCGAGTCCCGACACGCTGTCCACGAGGATGAGCGCATCCGGCGCGGTGGCCCGGATGGCCGCGGCGAGTTCCCGAATCGGATTCATCACGCCGGTCGAGGTCTCATTGTGGGTCAGCAGGACGGCGCGATACGGAGCGGCAGTCAGCCGTTCGCGAAGTTCGTCCGGGTCGGCTGCCCAGCCCCATTCCGCGTTGACCCGATCCACGTTCGCGCCGTACGTTTCGGCGATCTTGGCAAACCGATCACCGAAGGCACCGATCGACACGGCCAACACCCGATCGCCCGGCGAAAGCACATTGACGATTGCCGCCTCGAGGCCACCCGTCCCAGCGCTGGACACGATCGCGATGTCACTGTCCGTGCCGAAGAACGGCTTCATGCCAGCCTGGATTCGACTGAGCATCGCCGCAAACTCGGGCCCCCGGTGATTGATCATCTGGCGTCCGCCCGCCTCACGGACACTCGGAGGCAGGGCGGTGGGACCGGGGATTCTGAGATTCGGTTCGAAGCGGGTCACGGTTCGGGCCTCCACGGAGTTGGCAATTGAACGCAGGTCGGATCGTCGCATGCTCAGCGCTGCCGCGCTGAAGGGGCGCCCGCGTCGCATCAAGTGACACCTGGGCGTCGACTGACGGAACATGGACCCGATGCCGACCCCGGACCGAACCGACAGCCGCACCATCCGGCGCCGTGCGGCCTTGCTCATCGTCGCGTCGGCGATCGGAGCAAGTGCGGCCATCGCGACCGATTCGTTCGGTCTGGGAAGGCAGTGGCAGCAGGTACTCGATCGGGTCGAGCGGCTCGCCGCCGGGCCCCTGCCGGAGCGATCATCCGTTCCGACCGAGGCGCCTACTACGCGGCCAACGGCGACCGTCGAGCCGATCGCAACCCATACGCTCCTGCCCAGCCCGGGGGCGACGCCCCGCCCGACCCCGGCTCGCCTTCCGGTGGACGTCGAGATCGCGCGGGACCCGGACGCGGTCTTCGCCCACGAACTCCGAAACACGTGGTGCGCGCCGGCCGGCGTGCAGATGACCCTGGCCGTGCTCGGCCTGGGTGACACCTCCGATGCGCTCCAACACGAGATTGCCGGCCGAGTCCACGAGTGGGAGCGCGATGACGACAGCCTGAATGGCGGGTGGGGCCCCAGTGCGATGGTTGCCGCCCTGGCCGACTACGGCGCCGTGGGCTACCAGGTCCGCGCGTACCCCACTCGCGAGGACGCTCTGCGGGGCGCGGCGGCCGCCATTTCCAGCACCGAGCAACCCGCCATCCTCCTCGCCTGGCGCGGGGCACACACGTGGGTCATGACCGGGTATCGCGCCGATGCCGACCCGCGGCTCTTCCCGGATGCGGTCATCAGCGGTGCCTACGTCCTCGACCCGTGGTACCCGTCCGTGTCGTCCATCTGGGGTGCGTCGGATCCACCCGGGACATTCCAGGATGAGGCCGAAATGGTCCGCAATTTCCTGCCCTGGAAGCGTCCGGAGGGCAGGTATCCCGACCGGGACGGGCTGTTCATCGTGCTGCTGCCAAGCGTCCGGCCCGCGTTCGGAGGCTAGCCGCTGCTCAGCGGGCGACCCGATAGAGCCGCCACGGGTCGGGGACACCCTTCAGTTCGCGCTCGCCCGCATCTTCGAAGGCGAGGCCTGAACCCGCAGTCAGGTCCTTCACGGTCGAGCTGACGAGGATCTCGGAGCGTGCTGCCAGCGCGGCGACCCGGGCGCCGATGTGGACGGCGATCCCGCCGACCTTGCCGTTGATGGCTTCGATCTCGCCGGTGTGGACGCCCGCGCGAATCTCGATCCCGAGGTCTCGCAGCCCGGACGCGATGGCCTGCGCGCAGTGGACGGCGCGTGCGGGTCCATCGAAGGTCGCGAAGAACCCATCGCCCGCGGTGTCGATCTCAGTGCCCGAGAATCTGGCGAGCTCCCGTCGGACGATCACGTGATGCGCCACGATGAGGTCGCGCCAGGCTGCATCGCCGATCTCCGCAGCCCGCGCCGTGGCACCGACGACGTCAGTGAACAGAACGGTCGCGAGGCGACGGGAACTCCGGACCTGGTCCCCGTCGAGGCTCGCGATGAAGCTCTCCAGAGCGTCGATCATGGGTGCGATCGGCCCAGCCGAGCATTCGTGGTCCATGCCAGGCAGCTCGACGACGATGGCTCCCGGGATCAGCGCCGCCGAATACCGCATGTCGTCTACCGGTACCGAGCTGTCGCCAGGTCGGTACATGGCCAGGGTCGGGACAGAGATCGCCGGGAGAACGTCACGGATGTCCAGCGCCATCTGGACCTCGACCATCGGGCGGAATGAGCCCGGCGACCAGGCGCTCCGCATCAGTCTAGCCATCCACGCGAGGTGGTCTGGGTCTCCGGCGCGGCTCGGCTGGACGTCCCGGACTTCGTTCAGCGCCGCTTCGATGGAGCCGAAATGGGATGCGGTCCATTCGAGATACGTTTGCCATTCCTGCAGGTGTCGCCCGGCCAGGTGGGTCCACATGGCGTAGGTCACTAGACCCCGGACGCGGTCCGGGTGTGATGCCGCATAGAGGCATCCCAGCTGAGCAGCGGCATTCGACCCAAAGAGGATGGGTCGGGTGACGCCGGCCGCCTCCATGACCGCCCCAAGATCCTCGACCAAGACCTCGACCGGAGGGGCCTCTCCGGGCGTGAAGCGATCGGACAGCCCGATCCCGCGTCGATCGAGCATGACCACGCGGCCCAGTCCCGCCAGATGCTGGAACCAGTCCACTTCCTGGGCGCTATCCCACATCAGGTCTAGGTGGGTGATGTTGCCCGACATGAAGACGATGTCATATCGTCCTGC
>CAZOJS010000164.1:0-3911 GCA_964580175.1 uncultured Anaerolinea sp.
AGATGCGGCCGCCCTCGATAACCACGTCGTAGACCGCGAGCGGGAGCTCGGCCGGCGGATCGAGGGCCTCGCCGTCCGCGAGGTCGAAGCGCGACAGGTGCAGCGCGCAGGTCAGGGTGCCGACCGGTTTGCCGTCCGGGCCGGGCGACCCGCCACCGGTCAGGAAGCCCTTGTCGAGCTCGAAGTACTCATGTGTGCAGATCCCCTGGAACGCCCGGACCACGCCCCCGCTGCGGACGACGATGACGGGCTCGGTCTCGTCGACCCAGCCCATCTTCATGGTGCCCTCGGGCACGTCAGCAAGGGCCAGCAGGTCGAGTCGGCGCACGCGCGGGTCGCGGCTCAGGCCGCGGCGTTGGTGGCGCCGGTGTCGGTCGCGGTCTGGCCGGCGGCCCACTTCGCGTCGAGCAGCTCGCGCAGGTGGTCCTGGGTGGATTCGAGTGGAACACGGGCGACCACGGGCTCGAGGAAACCGAGCACGATGAACTTGCGCGCATCGTTCGGGGAGATGCCGCGGGATTCGAGATAGAAGAGCTGCCCCTGATCGATGGGGCCGACCGATGACGCGTGCATGGCGCGGCGACAATCCGGTTGATCGATCTCGAGCGATGGGATAGCGACGGCCCGCGTCGCCTTGGACAGGTTCATCCCGAACTCGCCGAGGTAGGAATCGGTCCCGACGGCCGACTTCTCGATCGTGATCATGCCCTTCATGTACGAGCGCGCTCGATCCGTCAAGGCGCCCTTGGAGAGCAGGTTCCCGGTGGTGTCGCGACCCAGGTGGGTCGTGTAGCTGGTCAGATCGAACAGCTGCTCGTCCGTGCCGAAGACGATCTCGACCTGTTCGACCGAGCTTCGATCGCCTTCGAGGCGGTTGTCCACGCGCGAACGCACGAGGCGCCCGCCGAGCTGGGCCATCGCCCAGTGCAGGGAAGCGCCCTCGCCGATGCGTGCGTAGCGATGCTGGAACGCGATCTGGCGGAGCCCGAAGTCCTGGATCGACGCGAACGCCAATCGGGCGTCGGCTCCGAGCACCACTTCTGTCGTTCCGTGGAAGAACCCCTGCGGAACCGTCTGCCCCTCGGAGCAATCAACCTCGGGGCCGGATGGCACCTGCTCCTCCACGATGGAGGCCGACGCCCCGACGCCCAGGCGCACGAGGGTCCGGGTGATCAGCGCGCGATCCGGGTTGCCGCTCTGCCAGCGAATGAGGATCGGGCGGGCGAGGTGGACGCCGTCGGGAACGACGAGCCGGGCGCCCTGTGTCCAGAAGCCGCGAGCCAGTTGCGCGAGCTTGTCTGCCCCGGGAAGCGTGGCCCCACCCTCGATGTCGGCGCGAAGTCCATCCGGGTCGCGGGCGAGCGCCGCGCCGAAGGTCTCCAGCGTGACGCCGGCCGCGGTCGCGTCGGCCGACAGGGCGATCGCGATGACCGTGTCCTCGCGGAGGTCGATGGTGCCGTCCACGTCGTCGGGCAGCGAGCCGGCCGGTGGAACACTCGCGGACGCTGCCGTCACGACCCACGGCTCGACCGTGCCAAGGGCAGCTGTCCGAAGATCCACGTACGGCGTGTACAGCTGGTTCGACTCGACGGGCAGCGCCGCGAACGCGGCGGCGGCGGCGAGCCGGTCATCGAGGAGCCAGCCCGGCTCCTCGCGCTCGGCCACGATCCGCGCGACCAGGTCGGCGGTCGCGAAGCTGAACGGCATGTCGGTGGGCGAGCGGCGGATGGCGCGCGCGGGCCGGGCGGGCGGGGCGGTGTCGGACTTCGAGGCGGGAACGGCCTCCCCCGACGGGGTGGAGGTCGGTGTCACCCGAGCGACCCCTCCATCTCGAGCTTCACGAGCCGGTTGAACTCGATGGCGTATTCCATCGGGAGCTCCTTCGTGAAGACTTCCAGGAACCCCTGGATCACGAGGTTCTGGGCCTCGTTTTCGGTCAGGCCTCGGCTCATCAGGTAGAAGATCTGGTCCGCGCTGATCTTTCCGACGGTGGCCTCATGGGTCATCGTCGTGTCGTCTTCCTGGATGTCGATGTATGGGTACGTGTCGCTCCGGCTCTCGTCGTCGAGCATGAGGGCGTCACAACGTACCGAGGCGACCACACCGGTAGCTCCGGGGGCAACCTTGAGGTGGCCGCGGTAGGTGGCCCGGCCGCCGTCCTTGGACACGGATTTGGAGACGATCCGGGACGTGGTGTTGGGGGCCAGATGGATCGCCTTCGCCCCGGTGTCCTGGTGCTGCCCCCGACCGGCCACGGCGACCGAGATGATATCGGCGCTGGCGCCCTCGCCGCGGAGGTAGATGGACGGGTACTTGACGGTCTTCCGGGAGTTATGCGCAAAGATGCCATTCGCGATGAAGTTCGCCGTGCCCTCGACCTCGATGTCGTAGGTGACGTGCTCGCCGGCGGGCTCGATCGTCAAGACCGGAACGAAATGGACGGGGCTGTCGAGCACCTCATCGCCGAAGTACAGGTAGTTCGTGGTGTAGGTCTTCTCGCCCGTCCCGAGTGGAAGATTTTGGCGACGTGTCCAAGTCGAGATCTTGGTGGGGTTCAGGCCCGCAGAGATCCCCAGAGCCTTGACCAGCCTGAGCAACGCGGCGCTGGCGCTGGTGATCGAGATATTCCGGTGGCCTTCGCGGATGTGGCCGTCGGCTGCGATGTAGCCGTCGATGAACGCCCGCTTCTGGCTATGCGGCAGCTTGAAGACCCAGTCCGGTACACGCTTGCTGTCCGCGTTGCCCGCGAGGCCAGCGGCTCGAAGCCAATCGACGAAGGCTCCTGACGCCACGCGCAGCTGCACGCCGGGACCCCGCCGGAGCTCAAGGCCGAACACGTCTTGAACGAGGTCACGGAGCCTGGCGCACGCGGGGTCTGAATCGGGCACGGCGAAGATCACACGATTAGGCCCATCGAAGAAGCCGTCGCCGACGTAGAAGCCGAGCACCCAGAGCAGGTCGTCCGTGCTCACGTCCGGGGCGCGGAATACGCGTCGAAGCCGCTTGCGAACCGGCACTGGCGCGAAGGTGTGGGGCATACCGCGATCCGGCACCTGGCCGACGATCGCCACCTCGTCCTTGGGCAGGATTGCAGCCAGGGGCAGCCAGGCCACGCGTCGGCTGCGACCCACCTTTCGCGCGACGAGGAACGGGTGGTTCTCGGTCGCGCGGACCTCTCGGTGATTGCTCAGGACCAGGTTGTAGACCTGGCGCGCCTGGTTCTCCCATTTGTTGAGAACCCTGCTGCGGCCGACCTCGAACTCCGGCGTTAGCGAGTAGACGTAGTCGCCGGGCTCGATCTCGGCGATCGGGACCACGTCGTTGTTCTTGAGGACAAGGCTGTCCCCCGTGAGACAGCCCGTGTTCGCGTCGATCCACTCCACCTTGGCGCCGGCGTGCGCGTGGGCCCGCTTGGTCACGAGGTTGTAGACGTCGTTCGACCAGTTCTGGATCGTCGTGTAGCGAACCTGCGACCCCGGCAGGGCAACGACCTCGACGACCGCGACATGGAGGGAATCGGTGGCGTAGATCGGGGCGGTGCAGCCCTCGATGTAGTGCAGCTTCGCGCCCTCCTCTACCACGATCAGCGTCCGTGCGAACTGGCCGGTGTTCTCGCCGTTGATCCGGAAGTAGGCCTGCAGCGGGAGCGGGACCTCGACCCCCTTGGGGACGTACACGAACGAACCGCCGGACCAGACCGCGCCGTTGAGGGCGGAGAACTTGTTGTCCTCGTGCGGCACGATCGTGCCGAAGTACTTGCGGAAGATGTCCGGGTACTCGATCAGGCCCTGATCGGTGCCCATGAACACGACGCCGAGCTTGGTGAGTTCTTCCTTGACGGAGTGGTAGACGACTTCGCTGTCGTACTGGGCACCCACGCCGGCGAGGAACTTGCGCTCCGCCTCCGGGAT
>CAZOJS010000165.1:0-2682 GCA_964580175.1 uncultured Anaerolinea sp.
CGGTCGCCCGCTCCGGTGTCCACGACATCATCCTCGGGATCGGCGGAAGCGCGACCACCGATGGCGGTCGGGGGATCCTCGAAGCGCTTGGAGGTAGGGTGAGCGTCGATGGAGACGGCCCGATCGAGATTGATCTGGGTGGCCTCGATCCACGGCTCGCCGAAGTGGAGTTGTGGATTGCCTGCGATGTCACCAACCCGTTGCTGGGCGAGCATGGTGCCGCCGCAACTTACGGCCCCCAGAAGGGGGCGAGCCCGGCGGACGTCGGCGGCCTCGATGCGCGTTTGGACCGCTGGGCCGATGCCCTCGAAGCGACGACCGGGCGCTCGGAACGCGACACGGCCGGCGCGGGGGCCGCCGGGGGGACGGCCTTCGGCCTGCTCTGCCTCAAGGATCGCTTCCGGATGCTCGAGCTGGTGCCGGGCGTCGACCTCGTTGTCCACGAAACCGGCCTCGCCGCCTTGCTCGCGGCGTCCGACCTCGTGATCACCGGCGAGGGCCGGATCGATGCGCAGACCGCGTTTGGCAAGACCGCCCTCGGCGTCGCCCGGCTGGCCCAGGCTGCCGGTGTTCGCTGCATCGCGGTCGGGGGCGGCGTGGAGGCGGAGGGAGTGGCGGCGCTCGCGTCGCTGGGTGTCACGGTCGTGCCCGTCTGGGAGTGGCCGGTACCGCTGGCCGAGGCGATCGCTGCCGGCGCGGCGCCGCTCGTACGTTGCGGCGCGAGGATCGCAGCTTCGTTCTCATGACATGACGAAGTCCTGGACTAGGTCCATGATCCGGAGATGAGCACGACGGCTGCAACCCGACAGCCGGTCAGGCCGAAGCGGAAGCGGCGGCGTCCGTCGGACCCTTCCAAAGCCTGGGCGCGAAAGTTGAACCGGACGCGCCCCGATCTGGTCCAAGATGTCCTCGCTGGCCTGGCCACGATCCACGGCCATCCAACCTGGGAGCGACGACTCGACCCGACCAGCGAGCTGATCCTCACGATCCTCACCCAGAACACCGCCGACACGAACGCCGAGCAGGCATTCGAAGGGCTGCGCGGTGCCTATCCGTCAGGTCAGGCACCCGAGCGACACGTCCCCGGGCCGGGCTGGGGTGGCGTCGGGCTGTCGGACGGCGCGCCGCCCGACTGGGCGGCGGTGGAGGGTGCGCCGGTCCAGGAACTGGTCGAGGTCATCCGACGCGGGGGCCTTGCCAACCAGAAGGCACCCCGACTGCAGGCGACCCTGCGCACGATTCGCGAGGCCCGCGGCGACTATTCGCTCGAGTTCCTGGCCGAGATGGCGCCCCTGGACGCGCGGGCCTGGCTGACGGCGATCGATGGAATCGGCAAGAAGACGGCCTCGGTGCTGCTGATGTTCTCGTTCGGCATGCCGCTCATGGCGGTCGATCGCCACGTCGAGCGGGTCTCACAGCGTGTCGGCCTGCTCCCGCCAAAGGTGGGTGCGGATGATGCCCACGACTACTTCCTGACGATGCTCCAGCCCGAGCAGATGTACGAGGGTCACGTCAACCTGATCCGCCATGGCCGAGTCATCTGCCACTCCCGCAACCCGGAACACGCGATCTGTCCGCTCCGGGACCGCTGCCGGTTCGTGGACCCGAAGGCACCCTGACGGCGACGCCCGACGCCCGCTCAGCGCGCGGCCAGGCTCTGGGCCGCGGCCAGGCTCGGCCGCTGATCGATGTGGTTGATCAAATCGGGCTCGTCTGGGCGTGGCCGTGCCCCGCTTCTGTCGAATCTGAGGTGTGGCCGCGCGTGGCCACGTCCCGTTTGATGAATGAGATCGATCACGGACAAGTGCGGGGCTGGCTAGCGCCCGAGCCCGACCGAGCGCATGAAGGCCGCGTAGTCCAGATGAGGTGCCGGGGAGCGTCGGCCGTCAATCCGCAACGCACCGCACCACGCTTGCCGGCGTGAATGCGGATCGATCATCGCGATGGCCCGCCCCATTTCAGAAGGTGCCGCGCCACCGCAGACGACCGACGAGAGGTGCCGCGCCCTGAGCGGAAAGCCGGCTTCGATCGACACTCGGTTCGAGCCGACACGCAGGTCGTTTGCCTCGGTCGCCAGTAGCAGCAGGCAACCCATCTCCCGCGTTGGGCGCCATCCGAATCGCCGCGCCGCCGCCCATGCCTCTCGCTCGTACCAGCCAAGGCTCCGCTCGATCTGGCCCAGGTCGTGAATCTCGGTCTTGAGCTCGATGACGAGCAGCAATCGGCTGACCGGGTGAAACGCGAGGAGATCGATCCAGCCGCGAGATCGGTCCCCGCCCACCTCCACCTCGACCCGAGTCTGCCAACCGGCCCGCCGCAACCTCGTGACGACGTGAGCCCCAAGTCGAGCGTGGGCCGGATCTCGTTGCCGCTCCCGATCGCCGAGGTACGGGGCATCGACCTCGACGACGAGGCGAGCACCCATCGCGCTCAGCAGGGTCGAAGCGGTCGAGAATGTCAGGTCGCGAAGGGCACCGCCCTCGACGACGCAGACCATCGACTGGGACACCGTCGCTCGCCGACCGAGCTCTCGCTGAGACCAGCCGATCGTCGTCCGGAGCGTTCTCACCATGGTCCCGACCACGACGACAGGATCCCTTCGATCGACCATGGGTTGTTCTACCGCAGAGCGCTCACCTGGGGGTCACCTGACAGTGACCCGGCAACGACTGGGCGCTTCGC
>CAZOJS010000166.1:0-2733 GCA_964580175.1 uncultured Anaerolinea sp.
AGCGGCGGGTACTACCGGAACCCAGATCGTGGGCACATGGGTTCGCCAGGGTGGCTGATCCACGAGGCCGACGAGTTCGTCATCTGGCAACTGGCAAAAGACGATCGGGTGTTCGAGCGGTTGCTGACTTCGGATCAGTACTTCGTCTACCACAATATGGACACGAAAGCCGGGCAGGCATGCATCGACGAATGGAAGCGGGTGTACGACACGCTCAAGGGCACCGCCTGGAAGACCAAGCCCGAGGCGGTGATGGAGGAGCACCAGAAACTGCTGACCGCCGCCAAGATCCTGGACCCGCGAGAGAAAGAACTCTGGAGACAGAAGCGGTCGTTCCTCTCGTACATGTACTATTTCCAGGACACCTTCGGGCAGGGGCGGACGCCATTCACCCGCGGGCCGTTCACCCATGGCTACACCTATGAGCACTCCCCGAGCTACAGCCTCCCCCCGACTCCGAATCGATTCCGGTATGTGGGCGTCGAGACGCCGCAGTACAAGGAGCCGAAGGACACACCCGAGTTCTGGGATTACCCGGTCCAGCAGCCGTTCCCGATCGGCAACCGCAAGGGCATCCTCACCCATCCGGCGTGGCTGATCGCCTTCTCCGCCAACTCCGCCTCCGATCCGATCCGCCGCGGCCGGTGGATCCGCGAGAAGCTGCTCGCCGGGGTGGTGCCCGACGTGCCGATCACGGTCGATGCGAAGGTGCCGGACGACCCGCACAAGACCCTCCGCGAGCGGGTCGGCGAGGTCACCCGGGCGGCGGCGTGCATCAAGTGTCACAGCCGGATGAACGACCTCGGCTACCCGCTCGAACAGTTCGACGACTTCGGCCGCTTCCGCACGGTCGAACCACTCGAGCATCCGGACAACCTGATCAAGGCGGGCAACCAGAAGATCGCCGATGTTTATAAGACGAAACCGATCGACTCGACCGGGATCATATCCGGCACGGGTGATCCGAAACTCGACGGCGCGGTGAAAGACGCCTTCGACCTGATCGACCGGCTGGCGAAGTCCGACCACGTGCGGCAGTCGATCATCCGGCACGCTTTTCGCTTCTTCATGGGCCGCAATGAACTGCCCTCCGACTCGCAAACCCTCATCGACGCCGACCGGGCGTATGTGCAAAGCAACGGCAGTTTCAAGGCCGTGGTCTTGTCGCTGCTGACGTCCGATTCATTCATCTACCGCAAATAAGTGGCTGCCTGAACCTTGGAGAACCAAACATGACAACCCGTCGAGATTTCCTGGCGACATCGGTCTTCGGGGCCACTACCCTCGCGCTCGCCCCGCGCGCGGGTTGGGCGCAGCCAGCCGCCGCCACGCCGCCCATGCGGTTCATCTTCCTGCACAAGGGGAACGGGCTGTTCCCGTCGGTGATGGTGCCGCCCTCCCTGAGCAAGGAGGACGCAGCGAAGGAGGCGAAGAAGGAGCCGCTGAACCTCGACCTGGCCAAGCACGAGTTGCCCGAGTGGATGAAACCGATCGCGGCCCACCAGGCCGACCTGACGATCCTCCAGGGGCTGTCGGGCAAGATGTGCACCACCGGCCACCACTCCTGGTGTTCGGCACTCGGGGTGTTCAAGGCGAACGAACGGCTCAGTTCCATCAAGTGGGCGACTGTCGATTTCGAGCTGGCCAAGCTGTTCCCGTCGCCGATGGAGCATGTCGAATTCGCCTGCTTCCCGCTCGGCGGCGGCAACGCCCGCGGCTCGTTGAACGGCATCGCCACCGGCTTCTCCGCGCGCGGCCCCCAGCAGCCGAACTACGCCTTCGGCTCGCCGAAGGTGGCCATGCAGGAACTTTTCAAATCGGTCTCGAACAACCAGAGCGTGCAGGCGCAGGCGCAACTGGAGCGGAGCGGCTTGGCGTTCGCCGCCCGTCGGGAAGGGCAGCTGGCCGCAAACGCCCCGGGTGCTGAACGGGGGAAGGTGCAAAGCTACGCCGACTCGCTCGACGCGGTCCGCGAGCGGGACCGCAAGGTGCTCGCGATGGCGGACGCCATCCGCCCGCATGTGCCTAAACTGGAAGCCAAATACCTGGCCGACGAGATGACCACCGTGGACCGTCAGCGGGGGCACGTCGAGGTGCTGCTGGCGGCCCTCGTTTCGGGGTTGACCAACGTGGTCGCCTTCACCGTGGACGAACTCGGCCACGAGTACACCGGACTGCCGGGGCTGGAGGCCGAGAAGGTGAACCTGCACGACGTGGGGCACAACAAGGGATTCGGCAAGCTGACCGCCGACGAGATCCGTTTCGCCGTCCGCCGGCAGCACATGACGTTGGTCGATACCATCGCCGCCCGACTGAAGAAGACGCCCGAGGGCGACGGGACGATGTTCGACAACACGATGATCTTCTACTTCCCGGACAATGGCGAGACGCACCACTCGCACGGCACCGAATATCCGTTCGTGGTGCTGTCGGGGAAGAACGCCAAGTTGAATATCCGCGGGCAATACCTCCGCCTGCCGAACTACGGCGACGCCGGGCACAAGACGCTCGGCAACTGATACACCACGCTGCTGAACGCCCACGGCAACCCGATCAAGCACTACGGCGACCCCGACCCCGGCCTGGCGCGTTACGGCATCGACCAGACCGGACCGATCAAGCAACTCCTGGCTTGACGCCAAGTCTTGGCCCGCTGGTTCCCTGGGGAGGCCGGACGTTAAGAGCTTCCGGACAAAAACTGGCAGGGTCCGCTGTGCGGACCACTGAACCACA
>CAZOJS010000167.1:0-2900 GCA_964580175.1 uncultured Anaerolinea sp.
TGGTCGTGGCGTGCAGAGCCCTTTGGATCATCTCTGATCAGGATTATGCAGTCTGTATCAAACCCCAGGCTGCATTTGACGCAACATGATATTGTCCTGACGACAATGATGATATGTGAGGGATGGTGGATCGCTGAGAACTTCTTATACGGAAAGAGTCCGTCTGTGTCCGAGGATTTAGACAGACCGTATAAACATAGTTGGACTAAACCGCTGCGCGGTAGAAATCGAGGGCTGATCCTGACGCTTCTATTAGTCTTCTGAGAACCTCACAGGTTGTGTAAGAAGAGGCTCCTTCGTGGAGCACAATGTGGGTGCCTTAAACCTACATCACTTCACGAAAGGAGCCTTTTCCATGACACAACTACGTCAACGCTACCTTGAAAGCCTCCGTCTGCGCAACTACGCGGTCAGGACTCAGCAGACTTATGTCGAATGCGTCTCATTGTTTGCTCGCTACTTCAAACGCTCGCCCGAAGAGCTCGGGCCTGAGCACATCCGCCAGTACCAGCTCTACCTGGTCGAAGAAAAGAAGTGCTCCTGGAGCCGGTTCAACCAAACCGTCTGCGCTCTTCGCTTTTTGTATCGCAACACCCTCGGCCGTGAGTGGCCAATGTCTGACATTCCCTTTCCACGCAAGCAGAGGAAACTCCCGGTTGTCTTAAGCCCGGATGAAGCTGCGCGGTTTCTCGGTGCAATCAAGAGCCTCAAGTACCGAACCATCCTCTCACTCTGCTACGGGGCTGGACTCAGAATCAGCGAAGCACTGCACCTTCAACCGACCGACATCGACTCGAAGCGAATGATGATCCGGGTCCGTCAGGCAAAGGGTAACAAAGACCGCTACGTCATGCTTTCGCCAAAGCTACTCGATTTGCTTCGCGAGTATTGGAAAGTGGAGCGCCCTACAACCTGGCTCTTTCCTGGAAGAGGGAAAGATCAGCCGCTCGGCGCCTGCGTCCTCCAGAAAGTC
This sequence comes from uncultured Anaerolinea sp., assembly GCA_964580175.1. Taxonomy (GTDB): domain Bacteria; phylum Chloroflexota; class Limnocylindria; order Limnocylindrales; family CSP1-4; genus UBA5189. The sequence goes on from CAZOJS010000167.1 coordinate 974, forward strand.
TGTCATCGCGCGCGACGCGATAGCGGTTTGTCCAAGGCGATTACTCCCCACACTCTTCGCCATAGCTTCGCTTCGCACTTGCTCGAAGCCGGCGCCAACATCCGAACGATACAACTCCTGCTGGGCCATAACAGTCTCCAAACAACGGCTCTATACACGCACATCTCGCCGAAGACCCTCGGCTCGACGGTGAGTCCGTTCGACTTGCTCCCCCCAGTTGAAAGCTGAGGCAGCAAGATGTCACGTCCAACGCTTGAAGTCGCCGATGTCATCGGGCGGCACGGCGAAGCCTTCCTCGAGAAGTACGGCCACTGGGTCACCCGCCCCCAACGCCGCGTCTTGCGAGCAATCCAGATTTGCCGCACCAGCGCGCTCGGCGGACACCTCGAGGAGTGCGATCGCTGCGGCCACCGCGTCGTGTCTTATAACTCGTGTCGCAACCGTCACTGTCCCAAGTGTCAATCGCTGGCTAAGGCCAAGTGGCTCGAAGCGCGACAGCAAGAGTTGCTGCCGGTCACCTACTACCACGTAGTCTTCACCCTGCCAGATTCTCTGACGCAGCTTGCACTCCAGCATCCGAAGGTGATTTACAACCTCTTGTTCCGCGCAGTGTCTGAGACGCTGCTTCGGATTGCCGCCGACCCCAAGCACCTTGGCGCAAGAATCGGATTCTTTGCCGTGCTCCATACCTGGGGTCAGACCCTAATGCTCCACCCCCACCTTCACTGCGTAGTCCCTGCCGGAGGACTATCGGCGGATTCCAAGCGATGGATCAGTTGCCGGCCTCACTTCTTTCTCGCGGTTCGAGTCTTGTCACGTTTGTTTCGCGGATTGTTCTTGCACTACCTCAACGAACTCTACGACGAAGGCCAGCTTCAGGGACTCGATCAGCGGGCATTTGCTCAGCTACTCAAGACTTGCCGCAACAACCAATGGGTCGTCTATGCCAAGAAGCCGTTTGGCGGCCCGCAGCAGGTGCTCGATTATCTCGGCCGCTACACTCATCGTGTCGCCATCTCCAATCATCGATTGCTGCAACTCGAAAACGGGACTCTCACCTTCAGCTGGAAAGACTACCGCGACAATACGACCAAGCAGATGTCGCTCGAAGCCACAGAATTCCTCCGTCGCTTCCTGTTGCATGTCTTACCTGACGGGTTCCAGAAGATCCGCTACTTCGGATTGATGGCCAACCGCCATCGTCGGGAAAGTCTCGATCTTTGCCATCGACTCATCGGCGACGATCAGACACCAGCGCAGCCAAGTCCGCTCAAAGACTGGAAACAACGCTTCCAGGAGTTGACCGGCAAGGACTTGAGCCTCTGTCCGCACTGCAATCAAGGGCGTTTGATTCGAGTCGAAAACTTGCTCCCCTTAAACCTGCCCTCAACGAAAGACGTAATCAGATATGACGACTCGTGAGATTCCGAACGGTGTCTTCGCTTCAGTCAATCGCGATCTCAGGGCGCCAACACCTTCTCCGGGCGCGCCCGTCAATCGAAGTCTGCTCATCGGCATCAACCAACGTGGAAAGAACACCTGGCGATACCAAACAACACACTCATCTGCCGCCATCGTCGCACTCTCGCCGCTGGATCGAAGCCTCTTCACCCAAATCCTGCCTCCACCTCGATACCAGTGCTCGCGTTCACTTACCACTCCGCTTGAACACCGGGATTCAATCCCCATATAATCCCCCCGCGGTTCAGTCCAACGGGTTCTTTGCGTGGTGTTCGCCGCCGAACCCGCCGCGCGCGTGATCGCCAGTTCTTCTCGGCGGCGAAACCACGCAAAGAACCTTATTCGTTGAACCTTATTCGTTAGGTGGACATGAGAATCTGCATTGTTGGCGCCTCTGGAAAACTTGGCACGTACATGGTGCAGCACGCGCTGGACCGTGGACACGAGGTCGTCGGCGTGTGCCGAG
>CAZOJS010000168.1:0-8219 GCA_964580175.1 uncultured Anaerolinea sp.
CCCGGCGGGCGGTCCGGCCGTGGCTCGGGCTTGTCCCACTGGTCCGGGGCGCCGACGGCTGCCTCGAGTTGCCGGTCGGGACGATCGACGCGAGCGGCACCGTCCGCGGGGACAGGTTCCGGATCGATTAGCGGGTTCGGACGGTCCAGGACGGGCCGGTGCCCCCTGAGCGAGGAGCGCGCGGTGAGCCGCCGGTGAGCGGCGGGTGATCGCCCGTCGCGTGGTCCGGTCCAGGATGCACCTATGGCCGCGCTCCGAGACCTCTCCCGCGACATCGGATTCGTCGCAGCGCGCGTGCTCGATCTGGCCCTGCCCGCGGTTTGCGCCGGCTGCGGCGTGGAGGGTCGCGCGCTGTGCGCCGAGTGCGCCCCTGCCCTCGACGTTCGGGCGAACGCGCCGCCCGGCGTTCCGATCGGACTCCCCGGCGAGGTTCCGATGCCACTCGCCCAGGTCGAATGGTGTGCGGGGTTCAGCGGGGTCACCCGGCGCGCCCTGCACCACCTCAAGTACGCCGGCGAGCAGCGGCTGGCAGAACCCCTGGGACGGGCCGTGGCGCGGCGATGGGCCGCCGCGGGTGTCGGCGGAGACCTCATCATTCCGGTGCCGGCCTCGAGCGACCGGGTGCGCGACCGCGGGTACGACCACGCGGTGCTGCTCGCCCGGGTGGTCGGACGGGAACTGGGCATGCCGGTCCGGGAGGATCTGCTCGAACGCGCCCGGACCACGGTGGCGCAGTTCGATCTCGACCGGATCGCCCGAGCCGGCAACATGGCCGGTGCCTTCCGACTGCGCCGCGGCGCCCGGATGCCGGTCCGAGCCGGAGGTTCCGGCGCCCACGCGGGACCGTGGATCGTCCTCGTCGATGATGTCCTGACCACCGGCAGCACCCTCGCCGAATGCGCGACCGTGCTCCTCGCGGCCGGCGCGCTGGCGGTCTCGGCGGTCACCGTCGCGCGCGAACGCTGACCCGCATCGCCATCGCGGCCTGGACCCCGCAGGCGGCCCACTGGGACCCCGGGGCTATACTCGACCGGCGGGCGCGAGGGCGGACTCGCCTTCCTCCGCCCGGGGCGCACCGACCATGCATTCGTGCTGAAGTTCGGGGAGGTTTCGTCAATGAAGACGATCGTCAAGGGCAAGAACGTTGACGTCCACGAGAGTGACCGAGCCTACGCGGAGCGCAAGCTCGCCCGGCTGGAGCGGCTGCTCGACGAGCGAAGTGATGCGATGGTGGAGCTCTCCCTCGAGCAGCACCGGAGCACGGAAGACTCACACATCGTGGACCTCACCCTGATGATCGATGGGCATCAACTCCGCGGACGCGCCGCGGCATCAACGCACCGCGCCGGCATCGATCAGGTGGTCGACAAGGTCGAGCGTCGGGCGGTCGATTTCAAGGAGAAACCGCGCCTCCGCGCTCGTCCGGAAGAGGAGAAGGCGATCCTGCGCCAGATCGCCGATGGACAGTCCGACAGCGCACGGACCCGCCGGATCGTGAAGGTCAAGCGCTTCGGCATCGAGCCGATGTTCGAGGAGGACGCCGCGGCCCGAATGGACGAACTGGGCCACGACTTCTTCGTCTTCGTCGACGCCGAGCATGAGCGCGTCGCGATCCTCTACCGGCGCCACGATGGCGATCTTGGGCTCATCGAGCCCGTCGTCGGTGGCCGCTACACCACGGACCGTGGCGGGACCGGGCGCGACGGACGCACCCCCTAGATCGTCCCGGGGATGCCCACGCCCGGTTCCCCGGGCTAGCCCTCCGGCGGGACTTCGGCCTGGAGCGGGCGAGCGCGCCGGTAGATCATCCCCTCTCGGGCGGCCATGCCGAGGTCCACGAACGCGCGCCGGATCGTGGCGACGTCGGAGTGCCAGAGGGCCAGGCGCATGTTGAGGTCCCGTTCGGCGACGAGCTCGTCGGGGTCTGGCAGGACGTGATCCAGGAGATGCCGGTAGACCACGAGCTTCTTGCGGTCCTTGGCCGGGATCGACACGAGCCGCCCATCCCGGATGAAGGCGCGGAGCACGCCGGCCTCGAATACCGGCGCGTCGGGCGTCCAGGCCGGCGGCGACGGGCTGCCTGTTGGATCGGGCTGGGCACGGCCGGCGGACACGCGAGGCATCGTACGATACGAGCGTGACTCCGATCGACTTCCGCCGCCCGGGCGGGCCGGAACGCGGATCTGGTCGGGCGCAGGGCTCGAGCCGGGCCTCGTCTGGTATTCCGATCGTGCCCGACGAGTTGCAGGTGGCCCGCAGACCGGTGCAGCGGACCGGCGGCTCCGAGGACTCGGGCAGCGGGCGGATCGGGCGCCGTCTCCGCGCCGTGGCCGTTGCCCTGTTCAAGCGTGACGTGGTCGTTGTCGGAGCCCTGCTGGTACTCGCGGCAGTCACGCGGTTCGTGGCCCTGCCGGGCCGTGGCGACTTTGACGGCGATCAGGGCCACGACATGCTCACGCTGGTCCGCTTCGTGCGAGACGGTCAGATTCCCCTCCTCGGACCGCCCACGTCGATCGGCGACTTCCATCACGGCGCCGCCTACTACTTCCTGCTGGCGCCCGTAGCCTGGCTGTCCGGCGGCGACCCCGTGGCCGTCCTGGCGGCCATCGCCGCGCTCGGCACGGCGACCGTCGGCGTCACCTGGTGGCTCGCCAGCGCCATGGGAGGCCGGGTGGCCGGCGCGCTCGCGGGCTTGCTGATCGCCGTCTCGCCCGCTGCCATCGAGGAATCCACCTTCCTGTGGAACCCGAACCCGATCCCCTTCTTCGCGGTCGTGGCCCTGGCGGCGGCCTGGCGCGGACGACAGACGGGCCGCGCTCGCTGGTGGGCGCTCGCGGTCGGCAGCGCTGGCGTGGTTGGCCAGCTTCACGTGCTCGGGAACGTGTTCCTTCCGCCGATCCTGGCCCTGGCTGCCGTGGATGCGGTCCGGGCGCTCCGTGCCGACCAGCGTGAGCGCGTCCGGAGCGTCGTGACGGGCGTTGGCGTGGGCATCGCCATCATCGTGCTGCTGTTCGTGCCGCTGCTCATCCACGAGCTCCAGACCGACTTCCTGGAGACACGCCGCGTCGGCGCCTTCCTGGGGTCGCGGGGCAGTGATCCCGTGGGTCAGCTGGATCCGCTCGCGAGCCTCGTGTTCACCGGCCTGCGCAGCATCGGCTGGCCGCTCGTCGGGCTCGTGACCAGCGCACCGCTGGCCGCGGTGCTGACCGTGAGCACGGCCCTTGTCCTCGGAATCTGGTTGATGGTCGCTGGTCGTGGCGAAGAGCGCACCGCGGCCCGCTGGCTGGGGCTGACAGTGGCCTGGAGCGTCCTCGCCCTGACCCTGCTCGCGCCATCGCTGCAGACCGTGATCGCCGGCTTGCCCAATGACCACTACCACGCGTTCCTGGACCCGGTGGTGCTGATTCTGGTGGGCCTTACGGTCCGGGCCATGGGGTCCGGTTCGGGCCAGCTCGTGTCCGTGGACCGTGCCGCGCGCGTCCTGCTGGCGGGTGCGGTGATCGGGCTAGTTGCCTTCAACGTCGGGCGTTGGCCGCCGGCCACCCAGGCCAACGGCGGCTGGCCGGCCGCGCGGGATGCCGGCGTGCGGATCGTGGCTCTGGCGCCGGGCTCGAGCTTCGACGTGCGCAGCCTGCCGATCTTCAAGTCCGCCGAGGGGATCGGGTTTCCGATCGTCCATGCCGGCGGCGGCGCAACCATTGCCACGGACGTTGCCTCGTCGCGGTCGCCGCTCCTCGCCGGCGCGACGCTCGTGATCGTGTGCGACCGGCTGTTCGAGGACGTCATCGGTGATGCCTGCGGTGGTCCGGCCGAGGAGCGCTACCTGAGCCGTCTCCGCGGTCTCACGGCCGGCGCGGCTGGACCCGTGCTGCTGGAGCGCTTCGACGCCTCAGCGCGCACCTCGGTCAGCGTCTACCGGCCCTGAGGCCTCCCCGGACGGCCGCGGGCGCCGGGATCGCGGCACGTGACGCAAGCCAGCGCCCCGAACGCCGGGAATCACGAACGCCGGCGCCCCGAACGCCGGCGTTCGCTGTCCCCGAGACCCGGACGGGAGGGCGTCCAGGTCGAGCTGTATGCGGTTCAGTACCGGTCCGAGGATCGGCTCGGCGGTCGCGGCAGCGTCGGTGCGGTGGTGATACGAGTGGCGCGGCCGTCCCTGTACGCTCCGGTCGTCCCCGTGCTGTTCGAGCGCGCGGGGAGGTGGGCGAAGCCGAGCGGCCGTGCTCCTGGCGGCAGCGGCTCCGGAACGCCTGAGGGTGAGGCGGGTGACGTGGCAGTCTGGCGGGTCGGGTCCGCGCGACTTCCGTCGCCCGGGCTCGTCGTGCCGGCTGCCGGCTGGTCGGCGGGATGGAAGACGCGTCCGAACCGGCGCAGCCGCACCGCGAGGTAGTACTCCATGATCTGGCGCACCTGGGGCTCGCCGAGGTTGTCGTCGGCGCGCAGCGCGTACTCGACACGGGCGGTTGGATTCTGGGCGCCGTTGGTCACGAGTCCGAGGTACTGGGCGGTGTCGGCGTCCTCGCGGATCTCGCGCAGCCCGCGAGCCAGCGCCGTGGCCGTGCCGAGGGACGGCATCCGATCGCCTCGAATGAGGCGCGAGATCGTCGAGTGATCCACGCCAGACTGCTGGGCGAGCTGTCGCTGGGACATCTTCTTCGCCTTGAGCTGGGCCCGAAGCCACTCGTTGAAGGCTCGGCCGGTCTGCGTCGTCATCGTGGCGTTCCACACGCTCCGCTGCGGGTTCTCAGCGCATCTGCGCCTTGTACCGACTATCGGAGGATGGGCTCGTCACCCCTATCACCCGTTCGTACCTCGATCGTCCCGGCTACGCGAGCGGCGCCCTGGCTGGTCGGGTGCGGTCGGGGTCGGTTCCGTGCGGTACGCGGTACCGGGACCGTCAGGCCGGGACGTCCCGGGCGGCCAGACCCGCCCCGCGCCGCTTCGACGAGATCGCATACACGATGGTGCCGAGAAGAATGATCGTGAGCACGGAAATCGTGCGGTCGACGACCGTGATCGCCAGGGCCTCTGTCTGGGGAACCCCATAGACCAGCGTCAGCAGACCAACGACCGCGCCTTCCACGAAGCCGAGACCGGCCGGTGTGATCGGAATCGCGGTCAGGAGCGACGCGGACAGGGCGATGAAGAAGGCCCCGCTCAGGCCAAGGTGGACGCCCGGCAATCCGAGGGCCTGGACGACCAGGTACAGGCGGGTCGCCTCGGTCGCCCAGATGAGACCCGTGATGAGCACGAGACCGGGCAGAGCGCGCAGATCGAGGGAGAAGACGCCCTCCTCGAAGCGGTCGTAGAAGTCGACGATTCGGGCCGGAACGGGCAGCCGGACGATGATCCGACGTCCGAAGTTGCGCATGGTCATGAGCCCGACGCCGAGCGCGACGACGAAGGCGATGCCGACCACGAAGACGACCTGGATCTCGGCCGGCATACCCGACCGGAACGAGACAAAGCCCGCGCCGAGGCCGAGGACCACGATCGCGAAGAGATCGAGCATCCGCTCGATGAACACGGTTCCGAACGTTCGTGACAGGGAGACCGGGCTGTTGATCTTGAGCAGATAGGCGCGGTAAACGTCGCCGAGCTTGGCCGGCACCAGACAATTCACCAGCCACGACAGGAAGATGATCTCGGTGGCGTCCTTCACCTTGAGGGGATAGCCGGTCCGGCGAACCAGGATCGCCCAGCGCAGGCCGCGCAGCGGAAACCCGAGATAGAAGACGCCGAGCGCGAGCAGGAGGACGGGACCGTTGGCGCCCAGGATCTTGTCCGGAAGCTCGTCCAGACGGAACCCCGGCAGGCTCCGGGCAAACAGGAACAGCAGCACGATCGGCAGCACCAGGGACACGATCGTGCGCGGCCGGCGCAGGCGACGCGTGAGCGAGATCTGATCCGCCGTGACCTCCTCGGCCCGATCTGCTCGATCTGTTCGATCTGTTCGATCTGTTCGATCGGGCCCCGTCACGGTGCCACCCTGGGCTCGACCCGGCCACGGCCCCGAGCGCGGTTGATGACCTTGGCCATCGGCGTCACCAGGCGGACGTACGCCGACGCGCGGCCGGTGACGAGCTCCACACCGCCGGCGAGGGCTGCCAGCAACCCTTCCGGCGTGGATGGATCGCCGGCCACGGAACTGAACGCGACGCCGACTTCTAGCGCTGTATGGGCATCGGACACGGCCACCCCGGGTACGCCGGCCGCGACCGCCAGCTCGGCGGCACGAACGTTGCCGTCCCCGAACATGAGCCGCGCGTTCCAGGCCTCGATCCAGTCGACCGAACGGGCCAGGGCCTCGATCGTGCGCGGCGTCTCGCTCCTGGCGAGGGACCCGCGGAACCGATCGAATGGATGCGGGATCCCGACCAACCCACCCTGGGCACGCACGGCCCCGATGGTTTCGGCGGCCGACAGGCCCGGTTGGATGGCCGTGGACAGGAACAGCGCGATCAGATCTCCGTCGCGGGTCCGGATCTCCTCGCCGACCAGCACGGTCAGGCCGTCCGGCGCGGCGTCCCGGGCGGCCAGGGCGCCGTCGATCCGGTCATGGTCGGTAATCGCCAGATGGGTCAGGCCCCGCCGCGCTGCCGCGGCCACAACCGCGCGCGGGGAGGCGAGCGAGTCGAAGCTGGCCGAGGTGTGGCAGTGCAGGTCGAGAAACGCCCGGGCTGGGCTCACCGGTCGGTTCGAGCGACTAGAACGACTGGACCAGCGACTTCTTGAAGAAGCCGTAGTGCTTGAGCGCCTCGCCGGTGCCAAGGGCGACGCAGTTCAAGGCGTTCTCCGCAACGTGGCAGGGCACCCCGGTGACCTGGGTCAGGAGCTTGTCGATATTGCGCAGGAGCGATCCTCCGCCCGACATGACCATGCCCTTGTCGATGATGTCCGAGGACAGCTCGGGCGGCGTCTGCTCGAGGACGTGGCGCACGGCCGCCACCAGCTGCTGGAGCGGGACCTCGATCGCCTCCATGACCTCGGACGACGTGATCGGGATCGTCCGTGGCAGGCCGGCGATCAGATCGCGGCCGCGGACTTCCATCGACAGCTCCCGCTCGAGCGGGAGCGCCGTCCCGATGGTGATCTTGACTTCCTCGGCGGTGCGCTCGCCGATCATCAGGTTGTACTTCTTGCGAATGTACGAGGTGATGTGCTCGTCGAACTTGTTGCCGCCCACGCGCAGTGAGGTGGACACGACGATCCCGCCGAGCGAGATGACGGCGATCTCGCTGGTCCCGCCGCCGATGTCGATGATCATGTTCCCGGACGGCCCGCTGATCGGGACGTTGGCGCCGATGGCCGCCGCCAGGGGCTCCTCGATGAGGTAGGCCTCCCTGGCCCCCGCCTTGAGGGCCGCGTCGCGCACCGCGCGCTTCTCGACCGAGGTGACCCCGGCCGGCACGCTGATCATGACCTCGGGTCCGCTGAACATGAACCGACCGCCGGTCGCCTTGTTGATGAAGAAGCGGAGCATCGCCTCGGTGATGACGTAGTCGGCGATGACCCCGTCCTTCATCGGACGGATCGCCGTGATGTTGCCCGGCGTGCGGCCGATCATCTCGCGGGCTTCCTGGCCCACAGCGCGAATGCGGTTCTCGTCATCCACTGCCACCACGGATGGTTCCTGGATGACGATGCCCTTGCCTTCCACGTGGACGAGGACGTTGGCGGTACCGAGGTCGATGCCGATCTTCATGGAGGCGTGCCGGAATCCCCCTCCTGGACGCGCTCGATCCGGGCGCCGAGATCCAGGAATTTCGATTCGATGTTCTCATACCCACGCTGGACATGGTGCCCACCGCGGATCGTGGAGGTTCCGGTCGCCGCCAGGGCGGCCAGGATGAGCGACGCGCCGGCCCGCAGGTCGGAGATCTCGACGTCCGCGGCCACCAGCCGGGCGGGACCGTCCACGATGGCGTGCTGGCTGTCCGGCATCTCCACCGAAGCGCCCATCTTGCGCAGCTCGGTCATCCATTCCAGGCGGTCCTCGAAGATCGCCTCGTGCACCGTCGAACGTCCATCGGCTTGGGTCAGGAGGACGCTGGCCGGTGGCTGCAGGTCCGTCGCGAGCCCGGGATATGGCGCTGTCTCGATGTCCACCGGGCGGTACTGACCGGGACCCACGCCGGTCGCGTCCACGGTCAGGGTGTGCGCGCCACAGTCGACCACGACGCCCATGGTCCCGAGGATCTGGACGAGCGCGTCGAGGT
>CAZOJS010000169.1:0-4838 GCA_964580175.1 uncultured Anaerolinea sp.
ATGACCCGGCCGCTCGCCCGGGACCAGATGACCCAGCGCAACCCCGCCGGCCGCATTCACGGCGATCTGCTGGATCTGGCTCCGGCCCGGACCGCCAGGGTTCGGCCGGGCCACGCCGTGGACTGGCTGATCGAGACCTACCTTGCCTCGGACGGCGACATCACGCTGGTCCCGGTGGGTCCGCTCACGAATGTTGCGATGGCGCTTCAGAAGGAGCCGCGGATCCTCGAGCGAATCCCCGAGATCGTGATCATGGGCGGGGCGCACGACCATGGGAACGCGACGGCGTCTGCCGAGTTCAACATCTGGCTGGATCCTGAGGCGGCGCGGATCGTGGTCAACTGCGGCCGGCCGATCCGGATGGTGCCGCTCGATGCCACCCATCGGGCCCTCGTGTCGCTCGATGACTGCCGTGCGCTCCGGGCCCTGGGGACGCCGGCAGCCGAGGCCGCCGCCCGCTTCCTGGAGAAGCGGATCGAGGGCTACGATGCGACCCAGCCGATGCACCGTGCCAACGCCGCGCCGGTCCACGATGCGCTCGCGGTCTGCGCCATCATCGATCCGTGGATCATCACGACCGCGTTCATTCCCGTCGATGTGGAGACCGATGCCGAGCTCTCGGTCGGGCGGACGGTGTGCGACTTCCGATTCCGCAGCGGGCGCCCCGCCAACGTCCACTTCGCCATGGATGCCGACGAGCCCAAATTCGTCCGGATGTTGATGGAGATCCTGGCTCGCACCGCGTAACGGCGCAGGTGATGCTCGGAGCCTGCAGGCTCCGGGCCGGACCGGTTAGATTCGCCGCATGCCCTTCCGCGCCGATCCCTGGCTGCACGTCATCGCCGGCTGCATGTCCTCGGGCAAGACGGACGAGTTGCTTCGACTGCTGCGTCGAGCTGAGGTCGCCCGTCGTCGGATCCTCCTCGTCCGGCCGGCCATCGACAGCCGGACTCCCGGCGAGTTCGCGGAAAGTCGATCCAAGGCCCGATTCCCGTCCGTCATGGTCAATCGCGACGAGCCATCGGGCGTCCTCGCCCTGGCGCGTGAGCGCGATGCCGACATGGTCGGCATCGAAGAGGGCCAGTTCTTCGACAGTCAACTCGTCGACGTGGTCCTGGCCCTGCGAGACAGCGGAAGGCACGTCATTGCCAGCGGCCTCAATCTCGACTTCGCCGGGCGACCGTTCGGTCCGATGCCCACCCTGCTCGCACATGCGGACGCTGTGACGATGCTCACCGCGATCTGCGTGGTGTGCGGCGACCCGGCCACGCGCACGCAGCGACTGGTCGGCGGTCGGCCCGCCGCCATCGATGACCCTCTCGTGGTCATCGGCGGCTTCGACGACGCGGCGGCTGAGACCTACGAGGCTCGCTGCCACCGCCACCACGAAATCGCCGAGGCCCGGGGTGCCAGCCGTGCGGCCGAGGCGGCCGCATCCTCAGTCGACGAGGCGACTCACGGCGGCCGTGTGACGGTCGGGCCGGGAGACGATCCCCCAGCCTGAGCGAGCCCGTCCGCGCTTCTCGGCGCGACCCGGCGCAAGCCGATAGGCCTGTTACTCGACGATCCCGCTGTACTCCAGGCGCCAGATCGCCGTGCTGTCGTGGGCCGTGATCCAGACGGCAACGTCGTCCGCGGCGACGCTGCCGCTCCCGGCAGACGGCCTGTAGCGCTCGATGATTTCGTTGGTGGTCGGGTCGATCCGGAACAGGAGCGTCCGACTGCCGCGCAGCCAGACCGACCCGCCACCGACGGCGATATCGCCGCCAAACACCTGTTCGCCGAGTTCGATCGTCGCCGTCACCGAATTTGAATCGGGATCTACCCGACTGACCGTTCCGTCGAGCTGGTCCATCGTCCAGAGCGCCCCTTCACCGACTGCGATGAACTGCGGCCTGTCTCCGACCCTGATCGTAGCGATGAGCGCGCCCGTCCCGGGATCGATGCGATGGATGCTATCGATCGTGGGATCGGATACCCAGACCGCCCCCAGGCCCGCTCGGACGGCAGTCGGAGACCCGGGGAGCGGGAAGCGCCCGGTCACGGTGTTCGTCGCCGGGTCCACGCGAACCAACTCGCGGCTTGAAGCCCCGACGATGATCCAGACCGCTCCCTCGCCCGCCCCGACGGACGCCTCAGGCTCCGGGATGCGCCCACCGACGTCGATGAGCGTCACGGACCCCGACTCCGGATCGATCCGCGCAAGGCCGGCGCCGGCGCATGTCGCCGTCCAGGCCGCCCCGAACCCGGCGTCGAGGGCCTCGCATGACTCGCCCGGGATCGTTATCGAGTCGATGAGGGCTCCGCTGCTGCCATCGTACCGTCCTACTCCCTTGCCGACGCCGGAGACAAAGGCGTAGCCACCGACCAGGACGATGAAGTCCGGGCTCGGCCGGGCATCGATCACGGTTGCCGTCGTCAGGTTGAGGTCGATCGGGGGCGGGAGCAGCAGCGCCGGCTCGGGCGTTGACGTTTTGCCCGGTTCCGCCGTTGCCGTGCCGGTCGGGCCCGCCGTCGGGCTGGTGCTCGGGGTCGCCACCGGTGGTTGGCTCACGGTCGGAGCCGCGGAGGTGCATCCGCTGGAGGCCAGCGACAGCACCAGGACACCGATCGTGAAGTGAGACATGCGAGTGGCCCTCCCAACCGCACTGGCTGACCATATGGAGACGTGGAGTATGTCGGCGGGCGGTCAGCAACGTGGAACGCGTCGCCGGGGCGAGAAGAACACACCGCCGAACTGGGCCGCTTGACACAATCCGTTGACGGCGCAACCATTTGCGTGATCACGCAACCGAGCCGGCCAGAGACGTCCGGCGAGCAACCGGGCGGCTTGCAGCTGCCAGACAGGAACGGCACTCGTGCCCGCCATTACCGTCGACGACATCACAGTCCTGCCTCGGATTCCGGAGCCGGATCCGCTCGTGGCGCGCCAGCGAGCCGTCAACAGTGTCACCCTCGCGCCAAAGGGCTTCGAGGGCGAGGGATTTCCCGTTCGGCGTGCGTTCGCGGGCGTCGACCTCGCGGATCTTGATCCGTTCATCCACCTCGACCAGATGGGGGAGGTCGACTATGCGCCGGGGGAGCCGAAGGGCACGCCCTGGCATCCGCACCGCGGGTTCGAGACGGTTACCTACATGATCGACGGTGTATTCGAGCACAACGACTCGAACGGCGGGGGTGGGGTCATCACCAACGGCGACACGCAGTGGATGACCGCCGGTGCCGGGATCCTGCACATCGAGAAGCCACCGGAGTGGCTCGTCATCAAGGGCGGTCTGTTCCACGGCTTCCAGCTCTGGGTGAACCTGCCCGCCACGCAGAAGTTTTCGGCGCCTCGGTATCAGGACATCCGGGCAACTGAAGTTGGCCTCGGTTCATCCCCGGACGGCGGCGTACTGGTCCGGGTCATCGCCGGTGACCTTGGCGGCCTGGTCGGTCCCGGTTCCACCTACACGCCGATGACGCTGGTGCACGCGACGCTGAGCCCCGGCGCGCGCCTGTCGGTGCCCTGGCGCGCCGACTACAACGCGTTGGCCTACGTCATGGCGGGTTTCGGGACCGTCGGCGATGCCGGTGCCGCACGGGCCGGTGGTTCCGGCGGGTCCAGCCACGGGTTCGGATCCGAGGCCGTGCCGGTCCAGACGGGCCAACTGACCGTCTTCGGGCCGGGCGACGCACTCACGATCTCGGCCCTTCCGTTGGGGCGGCAGGAGACGCGGAGCCCCAACCTCGATGTCCTCATCCTCGGTGGACGACCGATTCGCGAACCGGTTGCCTGGATGGGACCGTTCGTGATGAACACGCGCGCAGAACTGCTGCAGGCGGTCAGCGACTATCAGGCCGGCCGCCTCGGCACAATCCCGGCGATCCACGGCGCCCCGACAACGATCCAGGAGAGTTGAGGACCGAACCGTCGCATCGGCGCGGGTCGGGGCCGGTTGCGCCGGTCAGGCGATCGCCCAATCCTCGATGCTCCAGCCGCGCCGATTCGCCTGACGGCGGAGTCGAGCGTCGGGGGTGACGACTCGGGGGAGCCCGACGCGTTCAAGCAGTCCGATGTCGGCGTGGCTGTCGGTGTAGAAGTAGCTCGCGTCGAGGTCGATGTCGTGCTCGACCGCGAAGCGCTCCGCGAGCGAGACCTTTCCATCGCCGGCACAGGCGGGTGCGACGTGGCGACCGGTGAGCAGCCCACCCTCCTCCTCGAACACGGTGCACACGACGTACTTGATCCCGAGCATGTCGGCGAGTGGTTCGAGGGTGTAGCGCGTACCGGAGGACATGAGGGCAACGATGTGCCCGGCTTCGAGGTGTTCTTCAACGCGCGTCCGGCCGGCAGGGCGAACAAACCTGGCCATCTCGGCCTCGAACCACTTGCGCATTTCGGACTCGGCCCGCGCGACGGGTGTGCCGGCGTACGCCGTCGCGACCCGCGCGATCAGCGATTCCTGATCGATGATGAGGAGTCGGTATCGAAACATCCAGAATGCGGCTCGGAGCATGTCCATTGTGGAGAGCAGCCCGGCGCGCCGCTGGTGGCGAGCCCATTGGAGGCCCGTATTGGCGTCAAGCAGGGTATGGTCCACGTCAAAGAATGCGGCCACACGGGTTCCGGTCATCGGCGAAGGGTACGCCACGATGACTGAATCAGGGTTGCGAGCCACGCGAGCCGGGCATTCGGCAGCGCGAAGCCGACACGGCGCGGCGCCGTTCGGCGTCCAGGTGCCTGTCCTGGACGTTCAGTGCAGGGTGGCCCATCAACCGCGGGCATCTCGGCCCTCCCGCCCGCCGGGCCGGCAAGGCGACCATGGTCCGCAGATGCGTTCCACGAACCGGAGCTG
>CAZOJS010000170.1:0-2799 GCA_964580175.1 uncultured Anaerolinea sp.
CGCGACCTTGCCTGATTTTCCGGCTGAGATCCGCGCGCCGCAGGGCACACTCCCTGGTGTCTCAAGCTTCCAAATTCAGTTCAGTAAAAATGAGATCTTCACGGCCGGGGACGCCCCTGATGTCTTAGTCGCCATGAACCCAGCCGCGCTTAAAGTAAATATCGGCGACCTCCTTAAAGGCGGGCTTCTCGTCGTGAATTCTGACTCCTTTAATGAAGATAATTTAAAAAAGGCCAACTGGAAGACCAACCCGCTCCTCGACGACACGCTGAAAGACTATTCGCTTCTCAAAGTCCCCTTTTCGTCCCTCACGAAAAATGCCCTCGCGGAGACGAAGATGAAGCTCTCGGAAGTGGACCGCTGCAAAAACTTTTTCGCCCTGGGCCTTATGTTTTGGATGTACGGCCGTCAATACGAGCACACAATCACTTGGATTAATGATAAATTCGCCAAAAAGCCCGAGATCGCCGAAGCTAATATCAAGGCCCTCAAAGCCGGCTACAACTATGGCGACATCACCGAGACTCTCCCCTCGCGCTACATCGTCAAAAAAGCCGAGATTCGTCCCGGCACGTACCGCAAGATCACTGGCAACGAAGCGACAGCCTTAGGGTTGATTGCCGCGGCGCAGCTTTCCGGAAAAGATATCATCTACGGAAGTTATCCAATCACACCGGCAAGTGGCATCCTGCATGAACTTTCCAAACGCAAAAACTTTCACGTGAAAACCCTTCAGGCCGAGGACGAGATCGCGGCCTGCGGCATGGCGCTCGGCGCGTCGTTCGCCGGACAGATCGGCGTGACCTCCACGAGCGGCCCCGGTATCTGCTTGAAGGCCGAGATGATCAATCTTGCCGTGATGGCGGAGCTTCCGCTTGTGATCCTAAACATCCAGCGCGGCGGCCCTTCGACGGGTCTTCCCACGAAAACAGAACAGTCTGATCTTTTACAGGCGCTTTTTGGACGTAACGGAGACTCTCCTGTCGCCGTCGTCGCGGCCTCGACACCCTCCAACTGTTTTGACTACATCATCGAGGCCGTACGCTTAGCGACCAAATACATGTGCCCCGTGTTTTTTCTATCAGACGGCTACATCGCCAACGGCGCCGAGCCGTGGAAACTTCCGGAGATCGACAAACTTCCTAAAATCGTCATCAATCACCCGTCCAAATTGGACACCCCTTTTCTGCCATTCGTGCGCGATGAAAAAACACTCGCGCGCCCTTGGGCCGTGCCCGGCACACCGGGACTTGAACACCGCATCGGCGGTATCGAGAAAGCCGACCGCACGGGCGGCGTCAGCTACGACCCTGAGAACCACCACAAAATGACAATGCTGCGTCTTGAGAAAATTCGCCGCATCGCTAACGACATTCCAGAAGCTGAGATATTTGGAGAAAAAAGCGGCAAGCTTCTGGTACTTGGTTGGGGCGGGACCTACGGCTCGATCCACGCGGCTGTGGATGAAGTCCGCAAGACCGGAAAAAAAGTCTCTGCCTGCCACGTGCACCACTTAAATCCTTTCCCTAAGAATTTAGGCCAAATTTTAAAGAGTTTCAGCACCATTCTTGTGCCGGAACTCAATACCGGCAATCTTATTTTTCTGATCCGCGCGGAGTTTGAAGGTATCCACGCGGTGCCCTACAACAGAGTGACTGGACAGCCTTTTAAAATCCGTGAACTGATGAGCCAAATCGAGGCCCTTCTATGACAGCCGTGACACCCCCTTCTTCAAGCCACACATCGCCTTTCAGCTACACGAAGGATGATTTCGTCTCGGGGCAGGATGTGCGTTGGTGTCCGGGTTGCGGTGACTATTCGATCCTTTCGGTCATGCAAAAAACTCTCGCGGACACGACGACGGTTCCCCGCGAGAAACACGTCTTTATTTCGGGGATCGGCTGTTCGAGCCGTTTTCCTTATTACATGAACACCTACGGCTTCCACACGATCCACGGCCGCGCGCCCGCGATCGCTACAGGCCTTAAGTGCGCCAACCCCGACCTTACCGTCTGGGTCGTTACCGGTGATGGGGACGGCCTGTCGATCGGAGGCAACCACCTCATGCACTGCCTCCGCCGCAATGTCGATTTAAACATCATCCTCGTCAATAACCAGATCTACGGCCTCACCAAGGGCCAGTATTCCCCAACTTCCGAGATGGGCAAGGTCACAAAGTCCTCTCCTTTCGGAAGCATCGATTACCCGATTCATCCGCTTTGCATCGCGATCGCGGCGGAAGCAACCTTCGTAGCGAGGACCGTCGACACCGATCCGCGCCACATGGGCCAGGTTCTCGCCCGCGCGCAGGCCCACAAGGGCGTGTCTTTCGTCGAGATCTACCAAAACTGTATTATTTTTAATAAAGACTGCTTTATGCCCGTGATCGGCCGCGAGTCGCGAGACGACCGCGCGATCTACCTCGAAAATGGCAAGCCGCTCATTTTCGGAAAACAAAAAGACAAGGCGATCGCCCTAAACGGGATCAAAACAGAGATCATTGATCTCAATACCGCGACTGAAGAGCAGAAAAATCGCATCCTTATCCACAACGAAAAAGAGCCTCTTCCCAATTACGCTTATCTTTTGACCCAGATGGAATACCCTGAGATGCCGGTGCCGTTCGGCGTGTTTCGTTCCATCGAAAAACCGACTTACGATGACATGTTGATGGATCAGGTGAAATTCGCGGCCTCTAAATACGGTGAGGGTGATTTGAAAAAAATTATCTACACTCAAGACACTTGGACGGTAGGAGAAAAATAAGATGACACACAAATGCCCTTACTGCGGTTATGA
>CAZOJS010000171.1:0-14472 GCA_964580175.1 uncultured Anaerolinea sp.
GGTTCCTCACTACCCGAGGGCGGCCGGATCTCCGACGGGTGCGAAGCCGCGGGTCGTGCTCCGGGCGATGCGCGACTTCTGGCTGCTTCGACTCAGGATGTGGATCGACCGGGATCGCGCGCTTGGGCGCGGTGCGCCCATCCTGACCCACGACTGACCGGCAATGAGCAGGGGGCCAGAGACGAGGCGCGGGCGCCTCGAGTGACTACGCCTTGCCCTGATCCTGGTCGAGCGAGTTGATGAACTCGCGGAACATGTCGAGGCGCTCGTCCACGACGGCCTCACCGAGCGACTCCACCGGAACCTCGCGCCGATAGTCGCGATCGACGCTGGTCCGAGATGGATGGGCCCCGCCCTCCTCGTCGTCGTCACGGTCGCCCGGGTCGGCGCTCAACGCGGCCTGGTCGAGCACTTCGTCCGCGACAAGAATTCGAGTCTGCCGACGGACGGCCAGGGCGATGCAGTCGGACGGGCGCGCATCCAGCTCCACGGTCCGGTCGCCCACCGCCAGAACGAGACGGGCGTGGTAGGTCTCGTCGGCCAGATTCAGGATCTCGATCCGGTCGATCCCGATGTCAAAACGCTCCAGGGCTTCGGCAAACAGGTCGTGGGTCAGAGGGCGCTCGGTGGTCAGGCCCTGGAGCTTCATTGCGATCGAGCTTGCCTCCCAGGCGCCGATCCAGATGGGCAGGTACCGGTCGCGCGCCGCGTCCTTGAGGATGACGACGTGGCGATTCGACAGCATGTGGACGCGAACGCTCTCGACGACCATCTCAACCAGCGGGCCCATGCGGGGATTATCCACCCGCCCGGCCGGGCCAGTGCTGGTTTCACGCGGACGGCGCTCGATGCGCGGTCGCGAGAGGTGGTCAGGGGGCGGGCGAAGGTTCCGCGGAGCCGGGGCCTGAGCCGGACGGAAGTGGCGATCCGGATGGTGCGACGGCACTGGTGGCCGGCTCCAGCACGACCCGATGAAGCGCGGTGGGGCTGATCCAGACGAGGCTGTCCACCGCGTCGGCAATACCGGGTTCCACGTACCAGGCGCGAGCGTCCTCCCAGAGGTCCGCGTCGTCGGCGAGCCGGTACTGCTCCACGTAGCCGCCCTTGGCCTTGCCGAAAGCCACGACCCGGGCGTTCGAGGGATCGTACCCGTAGAGAAGCCCGGCTCTGCGCTCGGCGCCCGACATGACCGCGCTGAAGAAGGGCGCATCGCGCAGGATGCCGTCCGGGAGTGGCTCGGCCTGCCAGCCGTCCGTCGTGCCGGCGACGACGCGCAGGATTGTCCCGCCATCGGCGATCCAGATATCGCCGTCGATATACAGGCTGGTCACGCCGTCCACCGGTCGTGGTGCGGTGAGGCGCTTGGACGGAGCGGCCGGAAACCCGCCGCCGTCGGCGGCCGGCGCGTAGGCGAGGATCTCCTGTTCGGACGGGTCAACGATGTACAGGTTGTAGAGACCCGCCGACGCATCGCGCAGGAAGGTGCCGACCGCGACGATGTCGTCCCCCCACTCGGCAGCGCCGGTGACCTTCACCTTGGTGGTCGTGCCCTTGCCGTTCGCATCGGCCGGTCGCCAGCGCCACAGGACGTTCTTCGCGTCGAGGATCAGGAGGTCCGGGCCACCGGCGGTCAGGAACCTCGGGGCGGCCTCGGTCGATCCTGCCGCCTTGGTTCCCTCGCGGAAGATGGCCGCGGCGGTCAGATCGGTCAGATTGATCCGGTAGACCGAGGCGGTCTTCGGGTCCAGGACGTACGGTGCCCCGTCGGGTCCGCGCACGAGGTTGGTCAGGTCCACCCCTGCCTCGGCGGAAAAGGTGAAGACCGCGGTCGCGGTGACATCGATCACGCCGAACAGGCGGTCGAGGCCGGCCACCGTCTGTGCGCGCAGCGGCGTCAGCACGGCGGCGGCGATCCCGGCGACCGCCGCCCGATCCAGTTCCGTCAGCGTCTCCGTCAGGAGCTGCTCGGCGCTGCGCGGGTCGTTGACCACGAGATTGATCCCGGGTCCGAACACCCGGGCGAGATTCGTCCGGGCCTGGTCCAGGGCGAGCTGCCCGACCTCGGCCGAGGCGATGACCGCGCCCGGCGAGGGCCGTCCGCCCAGCATGGACACAGCGATACCGAGCGAGCCGGTCACCAGGACGAGGACGAGGACCGCCACCGCTGCCCGTTGCTGCGTCTCGCGTCGCGCGCCCATCGGGGTCACCCAACGCGGACCGGGCGGACGGGAGGGCATGGCGTCCTGGGCCCGGCCGATGACCCGCCCGAGTACCCCGGCCGCGGCCGACCTGGCGCGTCGCGCTCCGGCCTGAGCCGCGGCAACCCCCCCGCTGACCGTGTCCGCGAGCGGAATCGGCGATCGATCTGGAGCACCGGCGAGCGGCTCCGCCGGTCTGACGGCCACCAGCGTTCTGCCCGACTTCACCGCGGACAGCTCCGCCACCTCCAGCACGAGGCCGCCGTCACTCCCGGTGCCACCCAATTCGCCGAAGCGCCTGGCCAGGTGCTCGAGGGCCGGTTGCGGGTGCAGCGTGACGAGCGCGTCCTTGAGCTCGTCGGGCCCGAGCCGGCTCATGACATTCGGAGAAACCAGCACGAGCTGGTCTCCCACGCTGATCTCGCCCCGCCAGACGTCCGGCTCCAGGTCCGTCGCGGGAAGGCCGCGTTGGCGGTCAGGGTCCGGGAGGGTGCTCAGTCGCGCGCCGCGGCTCAGGTAGGCCTCCGCGGGCCCCACGGTGGCAACGTACAGCTCATGGTCCCGGACGACGGCGACGGCGACGCCGATCGGCGATCCACCGAAGGCCGAATCGGTCGCGAGTGCGGAGCGTTCCCGTGCGTGGGTGAGACGCTTGTTCGCCGCCAGAATCGCCTTGATCAGGCAGACCCGGATCCCGGCCGACTCGTCGTAGTAGTACTCGTGTCGAATGACCTCGGCCACGAGCCTGGTCGCCTCCCGGGCCCGGGGACCAGGGATCATCGAGGTGACGAGCAGGTAGAGCTGACCTTTGGATCGCGCCCGCGACCCGACGGTCGGCTCGACGATCACGGTGGTGTCGGGCGAGTCGGCGAGGCGGTTCTGTTCGGCCAGGACGCCGAGCTTCATCTGGAACCGGGGGGCCATGCGAGCCTCTGCCAGGGGTCTGGGACGGTGTGCCGGGCGGGGATTATCGCACGCGAGCGGACCTGGTCTGCCTCACCGAGACGGGTCGCCGCTTCGGATCGTGACGCGCAGCTCGGTCACCTGAGCGCCGGCTGGGGCCGCCCGAAGGGCGGCGAGCAAGGTCCGGGCCTGCAGACGGATCTCCTGCCCGACGATGGGAGCATCGGCCTCCACGACGAGGGTGTCACCCTCCACCCGGAGCGCGCGGCATCCCCCGTGGGCGGCCGGCGCCCGCTCGGCGACGATGGCATCGAACGTCGCCACCATCCGCGCCCGCCGCAGTTCGTCGGCCACGCCCAGGTGTTCCGCGACCGCGGGAATCAGGTCCCCGATCCGGGACATGGGCCGGCGGCGGCGGCGCTCGGCCTCTTCGGTCACCGCACTCCCACCCGGGTCGGCCCGTGGAGCGCGGCGCCTCGCGCCGACGATTCGGCGAGCGGTCCGTCCGGAGCGACGTTCGCCGCTACCCGCCAGGTATCGGCGATGGCGAGCAGGGCCGGATCCAGGTCGTCCAGCGTGGTGGTCGTGACGAACGCCTGGGGCAGGGCCGCGATTCGCCGCACGAGGTGGGACCGTCGCTCGGGGTCCAGCTCGGAGAACACGTCGTCGAGCAGCAGAAGCGGCGGGCGGGCGTCGAGATGGGTCAGCAGGTCAAGCTCGGCCAGCTTGAAGGCGAGGATCGCGGTCCGCTGCTGGCCGCGCGAGGCAAAGGCCGCCAGGTCCCGCTGTTCGAGCCCGAAGGAGAAGTCGTCGCGGTGGGGCCCGATCAGGGTCGCTCCGTTCCAGACCTCCTTCTCCGCGGTCTCGGCGAGCCGTCGCTCGAGCGCCGCACGCGGCGTTTCGCCGCTCCGGGCCGGGGCATTCGTGTCATAGCGGAGGCTGAGCGGCCCCCGGGCTGCCTCGTCCGGCGCGATCTCCGCGTGAGCGGCCGCCACTGGCCCGGCCAGTTCTTCCAGGAGGCGCAAGCGTTTCTGGACGACCTCCGCCCCGGCCTCCAGAAACGGCCCGTCCCAGTAGCGCAGCTGGGCCCGCTCGGCCGTTTCCTCGCGGATCGCCCGGAGCAGGCCGTTGCGCTGCTGGAGCGCCCGGGTATAGGTCGCCAGCGCCGACGCATAGGCCGGGAAGCGGCCGGCAGCGATCCGATCCAGGGCGGCCCGGCGGAGCGACGGTGAGCCGGCGATGAGGAGCATTTCTTCCGGCGCGAAAACGACCACGCGAATCGCTCCGGCGAGCGCGGAGGCGCGGCGGGGTACGCCATTCACCTGGATTCGCTTACGCGCCCCTCCGGCGGCCGAGGGGCTCCCGGGGCGGACGAGGACCAGATCCAGTTCGTCGGTGCCGACGGTTCCCTCGATTCTGGAGACGTCGGTGCCCCATCGGATCAACTCGACGTCGGTCGCCGTCCGATGTGAATGGCCCCAGGCGAGGAGCACGATCGCCTCGAGCAGGCTGGTCTTGCCGGCGGCGTTCGGTCCCCACAGCAGCTGCGGGCCTGGGCCGAATTGAACGTCGAGCGCCTCGTACCCGCGGAGGTCGGTCAGGCGGATGGACGAGAGCGTGGCAACCTCTAGGAGGTTGTGCGGACCGGCATGACGACGTGCACGTAGTGATCGTCGCCGATCGGCTTGAACACCCCCGGCGCGAGCGGGCCCTGCAGCTCCAGCGCGAACTGCTCGGCGTCGACGTTGGTCAGCACATCGGCGAGGTACTTGGCGTTGAAGGCAATCGTGGTGCCGTCTCCCTCGACGCTGGCCTCCACCTGCCCCACGTGGTCACCGATCTCGGCGTTGGCGCTCACCGTGATCCCGGCCTCGGTCCCGGTTCCGACTTGAAGCTTCACGATGTTCGCCGACTCGTGGGCGATGAGGGCGGCCGGCCGAACGGCCCGCAGGAGCTCCTCGCGGTCGAGGACGGCTCGCGTCGTGTGCGCCTGGGGCATGACCGACTGGTAGTTCGGGAACTGGCCATCGATCAGGCGGCTGACGAGATCCACCCCCTCGAGATGGAAGAGGATCTGGTTGCGCGCCTGAGCAAGCACGATCTCGACCGGCGTGTCGACGTCGGCGAGCACGCGCATGAGCTCGTTGAGCGCCCTTGCCGGCACAACGACGCTGGTCTCGGCCACGGGGTCGAGGACCGGAATCGTCTTGACTGCGATCCGGTAGTTATCCGCCGCAGCCAGGGTCACGGTCTCACCCTCGAACCGGCAGAGCACGCCGGTGAGGATCGGTCGGGCCTCGTCGGACGCTGCCGCGAAGGCGGTCTCGGCGAGGGCTCGGCGCAGCACGTTCTGCGCGATGCGGGTGGTGGGTCGCTCGCCGGTTGTCTGGATCGCCGGGAACTCCTCGGCGTCGATGCCTTTGAGGTGCGATTCGAACCGGCCGCAGCGCAGGTCGAGCGTTTCGCCCGGACCGAGCTCCAGATCGATCCGATCGCCGCCCTGGAGCGAGTTGACGAGGTCGGTGAGCAGTTTTGCCGGCACCGTCGTGGCCCCATCGGACTCGATCTTGCCGGGGACCCAGTAGGTGATCCCGATCTCGAGATTGGTGGCCGTGAGCTTGAGGCCGGCGTCCTCGGTTCGGAGCAGGACGTTGGCCAGCACCGGCAGGGTGCTACGCGATGAGACGGCGCGGCTGACGACGGAGAGCCCGCGCGCCAGATTCTCCTGCATGACCGAAAGCTTCACGTTTGAGTCCACTCCACAACGGCTTGCGTTAGGCGGTACGAGAGATGGTAGCGGTCGAGCGGGTCCAGTGGGCGGAGGCCAGGATTGGCCCCTCGGCGGGATCTGGCTCGATTCGCCAGCGGTGGAACCCTTCAGTCGAGCGTCAGCGACTGTCCACGGACGGCCCGTCTCTGGTGTGTATCTTCCTCCATTCTACGAAGACCGTCATCGTCATAGTCATGCTGTGGATACGGTGGAGCCGCACGCTCCGAGCCGCACGCGAACCCGGTGGACGGAGCCCCGTTGCGCGTGGAGAGCAACGCCGGCAGTGATGGCGAGTCGGGGACCCCGGTGTTGTTGTTGTGGACACCGGCGAGCGAGCAATTCCGCCGGCCCGGCGCCGTCAACGCTGGTCCGCCAGCCGTCTGGCCCGGCGCGGACCGATGTCAACTCTGGCCCCGGGCTTGTCCACCGACCGGAGTGAATCCATCCACGCGAACGGGGTACCGGAGAAAGCCAGCTCTCAGTGGCCCAAGGCTGCCAGGATCAGCGCGGCGGGGCCGGGGCCGCCGGGTGGCCTGCGTGCGCGGCCATGGGCGCCCACGAGCGCGCGATCAGTCGGAGTAGATCAGCTCCCTGACGGCCGAAATCTCCCGCCGGAGTTCATCGTTGGCGCTCGTCTCGCGGGTGATCTTGTCGCAGGCGTGCAGCACCGTCGAGTGGTCGCGGCCCCCGAGCTCAGCCCCAATGCGAAGCAGCGAGACGTCGGTCTCGGCCCGCATCAGGAACATGGCGATCTGGCGCGGCATGACGATCGCCTTGTCGCGCTTCTGGCCCTTGAGTGCCTCAAGTCCAACGCCGTAGTAATCGGACACGGCCTGGACGATCCGCTCGGGGGTGATCTGGCGCTTCTTCGGGTTGTACAGGACGTTCGAGAGGACGGCCTGGGCGAGCTCGATCGAGATCGGTACAGCACCCATCGAGGCGTAGGCCACGATCCGATTGAGCGCGCCCTCGAGCTCCCGGATGTTGCTGACGACCTTGCGGGCGATGAACTCGATCACGTCCGAGGTGATTGGAACGGAGCCCTCCTCGGCCTTCGCCCGGAGGATCGCAATCCGGGTCTCGAGATCCGGCGCCGTCAGGTCGGCGATCAAGCCCCACTCGAACCGGCTGCGCAGGCGCTCCTCGAGCGTGAGGATGCCCTTCGGCGGTCGGTCGGACGAAAGGACGATCTGCTTGCCGTCCTCGTGGATGGCATTGAACGTGTGGAAGAACTCCTCCTGGGTGCGTTCCTTGTCGGCGATGAACTGGATATCGTCGATGAGGAGGATGTCGATTCGGCGGTAGCGCGCCCGGAACTCGTCGATCTTGCCCTGCTGGATCGAGGTGATGAACTCGTTGGTGAACTTCTCTGACGTGGCATAGACCACCCGTTTGCGGGGGAACTTGGCCATGATCTGGTTGCCGATCGCGTGCATCAGGTGGGTCTTGCCGAGCCCGACTCCGCCGTACAGGAACAGCGGGTTGTAGGCATGCCCAGGACGCTCGGCGACCGACAGGCTCGCCGCGTGGGCGAGACGGTTGGCCGAGCCGACGATGAAGTTCGCAAACGTGTAGCGCGGGTTGATGTTGGTCGCGCCGCCCTCGCCACCCACGCGGGAGGCCTCGACGCGGACGTGCTGCGAGCTCGGTGTCGCGAGCGGACGGTCCGGTGGCAGCGGGGCCGAATCGCCATCCGCCTCGGCCACGACCTCCGGGGTGGTGCCAACCACGAACTCGACCTGTACGCTGTAGCCCACGATCCGGGCGAGCGTCTGCGAGATCAGGGAGCGATAGCGACTCTCGAGCCAATCCTTGGCGAAGCCGTTTGGAACCGCGATCCGGAAGCGGTTCTCGTCCACGTCGATGAGCGTCGTCTCACGAAGCCAGGTCTCGAAGTTTGCCGGGGACAGCGACACCTGCAGTTCCCCGAGGGCGGCGCGCCAGACTTGCTTCGCATCCATTCGTCGATGACGGCTCACTGAGAAACCTGCGATGGACCGGCGACCGACCGACCGCCCGAGGCGGGATCGGGGCGCCACGGAGAGACAATCGAGCGCTGCCGGTGCCGACCCTCGGCCGAGTCCGACCCCGGACACCCGAGTCCGGGAGGAGAAGCGGAGGGGCGACGGGTGTCGAAAGATAGCACCGCGCCCCGACCCTCGCAAGGCGATTCCGCGATACTCCCTGGGAGTATCGTCGCATGGGCCCGCCCAGCGCGCCATCGAGCGGTCGCGACCACTGGGCGAAGCTCCCAGGTCGGACCCATCGAATCGCGGCCGACGGGCCCTCGGTAATCACGTCCTGGACCGGCACTGCACGCGCTGTCGACGTTTGACACTCCTTCTGGGCGCGGCCTATCATCCCCCGGACGTAGAACGCGCCATGCGCCGCTGGGCGCTCGGCGCGTTTATGTGCCTCTGAGGGGTCATGCAGACCACCCCAAGCCCCGAGGCCTGATGGAGAGGATTCCACGCAGTCCCGATGAAGCAGACCTACCAGCCCAAGAAACGACACCGCGCCAAGGAGCACGGTTTCCGCGCCCGGATGAGATCCTCGGGCGGTCGCCGCGTTCTCGCCGCGCGGCGGGCTCGCGGTCGGAAGCGCCTGTCGGCCTGACGAACGAGCGCGTCCCCAGCAGGTCGCGCATCGTGATGCTCTCCCGACCTCAGGATTTCAGTAACCTTCAGGAGCACGGGACCATGCGGTCCCACCCACTCCTCGCGGCGAAGATCCTGCGGACCGACCTCGAGACGACAAGGTTCGGCATGGCGACCGGCCGAACGCTCGGCTCGGCGGTCGTTCGGAATCGCATCCGGCGCCGAATTCGCGAGGCTCTACGAGCAATGGAGGCGTCCATCCAGCCAGGCTGGGACGTGCTCCTGATCGCCAGATCGGCGCTCGTCGGGGCCGATTACGAGACACTGGTGAAGGTGCTGCGCCGGCAACTCGCCCGGAGCGGCGTTCTGGAAGGGAGCAACGGTTGAAGCGCCTCGGCATCGGGTTGATCCACCTGTACCGATTCGCGTTCTCGTGGCTCCCGTCGTCGTGCCGCTACGAGCCATCCTGCTCTCGCTACACCGAGCAGGCGATAGAACGTTACGGCCTGCTCCGGGGCGGCTGGATGGGAGCTCGCCGGATTGCGAGTTGTCACCCTGGCAGTCCAGGCGGCTACGATCCCGTCCGCTGAGCGAAGGATGCTGATGTGACGTCGCGAAACAGAATTGCCCGGCTGGCACCACTGCTGGCTATCGGGTTCGTGGCGCTGCTGGTCGCGGCCTGCGGACCCGGCAGCGAGGGCAGTCTCCCTCCCGGGGTCACCGCGGTCCCGACCGCGACGCCGCCCGCCGGGATCCCGCTGACCGTGGCCCCCCTGCAGGCCGATCCGTTCAGCGTGCTGGCCTGGCTGTTCACGCCGATCTTTCAGATCTTCTTCATCACCCTCGTCCTGCTGGATAGGGCGACGGGGAACATCGCCATCGCGATCATTCTGCTGACCATCATCATCAAGGTCGTCCTCATCCCGATCTTCCGGAAGCAGATCGTGTCGACCCGGCGCATGCAGCTGATCGGCCCCGAGGTCAAGGAGATCCAGCGCCGCTTCAAGGGTGACCGGGTCAAGATCCAGCAGGCGACCGCCGCCCTCTATAAGGAACGCGGCGTTTCACCGGCCGGGTGCCTGCCTGCCGTCCTCCAGATGCTCCTCCTGATCCCGCTCTACTCGGTCTTCAGCCAGGGCCTGCAGAACTTCAACCCGCAGGCGATGCTGGATGTCTTCGGGTTCAGGATCCTGGAATTGGGCTGCGACGCGGCGCCGGTCTTCAACGCGGCCGGCCACGTCCTCAACCCGTGCCTGAACCCGGCTGCGTTCGGCGTGGACTGGGGAATCCCCGAGGTGTTCCTCGGAACACCTGGTGCGCTCTTCTCCGGCCTCAGCCTGCTGGCGATCATCTCGGCGCTCGTCCAGCTGGTCGCCTCGCGCATGATGATGCCGCCACCGAGCGCCGCGGGCCTGGATGATCCGAACGTCAAGATGCAGCGGCAGATGGCCATCTTCCTGCCCTTCATCTCGCTGATCTACGGGAGCATCCTGCCGGCCGGGCTGTTCCTCTACTGGATCGGCTCGACCATCTTCTCGATTGCGCAGCAGTACCTCATCATCGGCTGGGGCGGGATGTTCCCGATCTTTGGCCGCACCCCCGGCTTTGCCGTGGGGCATGAGCCGCGCTTCCCGGTCGCCGAAGAAGCGGCGCCGACCTCCTCCTCGCGTGCGGCGGGAGCGCCCGCGCGATCCAAAACCGAACGGTCGCAACTTGACCGGTCCGCATCCGCGGCGGCTACCGTCCGCCAGCGCGGCCGACAGGGGCGACGTGGGAGACGACGATGAACCTGAGCACACAAGCATCATGAGCGCCTATCGCGAGTTCACCGGCAAGTCCGTCGAGGAGGCATTGCGCTTCGCCCGTGAGGCGTTCAATGCGGGCCTCGACGACCTCGACTTCGAAATCCTGACCCCCGGCAGCCGCGGCGTCCTGGGCATGGGTGCCGAGCCGGCCCGGATCCTGGCTGCCCAACGGGCGGATCTCGGCGGCGCCGCGCCGAAGCGCGATGCGGCTGCGGCCCGTCCACTGCCGCCACCGCCGCCACGCGAAGATCGGCCCGACCGGCCGCGGCCCGACCGCGAGGGAGATCGCGGACCTCGTCGAGACGACCGGCCGCGCGAAGACCGGCCGCGCGAAGACCGGCCGCGTCCGGACGAGCGTGGACCCCGGGTCGACGATCAATCGGACCGCCCGCGCCGCGACGACCGCCCGGACCGCCCGGACCGCCCACGCCGCGACGACCGCGTCGCGGCCCGTGCTGGCGGTGACCTGACGGCACACGAGGCAGCCGAGGTTTCGGCCTTGCGCGGCTCTGTCGCGGTCGAGCGGGCCGAGCTCGAAGCGGCAGAGGCATCGCCCGAAGCGCTGGCGGCCGGAAAGGTCATTCTCGAGAAACTGCTCGGCCTGATGGGCTTTGTCGTGACCGTCACCGTCGAGTCCGCCGAGACCAGTCGGCTCAACGTGACTGGGGCGGGAGACGAGCGCGAGGCCCTCGGAGCGCTGATCGGTCGCAAGGGCGAGCGTCTCAGCGCCCTTCAGCACATCGTCAACCTGATGCTGTCACGCGAGATGGGGGCGTGGACCCGGATCCTCGTGGATGTCGAGGATTACCGCGGTCGGCGCGAGCGTCAGCTTCGCGAGATTGCCGAGCGCGCCGCGCAGCGGGTCATCGAGACCGGAAAGATGCTCCAGCTGGAGGCAATGCCGGCCCTTGAGCGACGCTGGGTACACCTGGCCCTGCGAAATCACCCGGATGTGGCGACCCAGTCGATCGGAGAAGAGCCAAACCGACGGATCATCGTCCTGCCCAGGACGGGTTGAGGGGTACTTCTTCGCCCTACCGCGAGATGTGACGAGCGGCTAGGATGTCGCTCCGTCACGCACGTCGGGCCCCGCCCGTCTGCCCCTCGCCTCGGGAGGACCCGCAGGCGCACTGATCTCGCACAGCCGCTCCTCGGGGATACCGAATCGAATGGATGAACAACTGCGACCGGACGTGACCCTAGTGGTCGCGCCAGCAGAGCCGGCGGGGCCGGCCGATCCGGCACCGCCGGCCGCCGACGGTGTGGCGGCGGACTCCATTGAGGCGTCGTCGCCTGGTCCGACCGGGCGTCGATTCTGGCGATCGGTCAAGCGGTTCGTGATCGCCTTCACCTTCGGCCTCCTGGCCGTCCTGACGATCTCCGTCGGCGCGCTCGCAGCGTACGAATCCTCGAATGACGGCCGGATCCTGCCGGGCGTCCGCGTCGGGTCGGTAGACCTGTCGGGGCTTGGGGCGGCCGCCGCGGCCGCCCGGATTCGCGAAGCCTACGAGTCGTTCGGCGAAGGCACACTTCTCCTGACGGCGGCCGGGACCGAGCGGACGGTCCCCTATGGGACGCTTGGTCGGCGCGTCGACGTCGAGGCGATCGTCGCTCGGGCGCTCGCCGTGGGCCGCGACGGCCCGATGATCGAGCGCATCGCATCGAACATCCGCATGTTCGTTCGCGGCATCGAGATCGATCCAATCGCCACGGTCGAGGGGGCTGCCCTGCGGTTCGAGATTGAGGCCCTCGCCCAGGCCGTCGCCGTTGATCCGGTCGATGCCATGGTCCTCCCCGGCCAGACGAGCTTCGTGCTGGAGCCCGGCACGGATGGGCGCACGGCCGACGTCGATAGCGCGACCCGGGCCGCCGAGACCCTCCTGACAGACCCCGCGGCTCCGAGCTCGGTGCGCGTTGCCGTCCCGATCTCGGTGGTCGAGCCGTCCGTCACCAACCTGGAGGCTGGAGCGGCGCGGGATGCCGCCGAGCGGATCACCGCCGACATCACGCTCGTCGATGGCGATGACATCTGGACGATCAGCGCCGCGTCCATTCGCGGCTGGATCACGTTCTCGCAATCCGCCGACGGTGGCTATGGACCCGTGCTCGCCCGGGAGGGGTTCGAAGCCGGTCTCAGCACGGTCGCCGCGGACGTGTCGGCTGCGCCCATCGATGCCAGCTTCCTGTTCGGCGACGGCCAGGAGGTCGTCGGCGTGGCCAGCGCCACCGACGGTCGGGCCCTTGACATCGCGGCCACCGTCGACTCGCTCGTCCGGCTTGCGCAGCAGCGAGTGGCCGGCCTCACCGTCTCTCGCGTCGCGATCTCCGTGGACAGCGTGGAGCCGGCGTTCACAACCGCCGAGGCGACCGAGAAGGCGCCGTTGATGAAACCGGTCTCCGAGTGGACGACCTATTTCCCCATCGGCATCAAGAACGGCGGGGGCGTGAACATCTGGATCCCGGCCAGGGAGATCGACGGGTACGTCCTGCTGCCCGGGGAGTGGTTCGATTTCTGGGACGCCATCGGACCGGTGACCCGTGAGAATGGGTACAAGGACGGCGGCGCGATCATCAACGGCAAGACCGAGCCGCAGGGTGCGCTCGCCGGCGGGATCTGCTCCTGTTCCACGACGTTGTTCAACGCGGCCCTGCGCGCCGGTCTTGAGATGGGCGCCCGGCGCAATCACTACTACTACATCGACCGCTACCCACTGGGGCTCGACGCAACGGTGTTCCAGAGCAGTTCCGGCTCCATCCAGACCATGTCGTTCCGGAACGATACGGACAATCCGATCCTGATCCGCGGCACCGGCTGGTCCGTCGGCAGCAAGGGGTACGTCAAGTTCGTCCTGTGGTCCGTGCCGACCGGGCGGGATGTGAAGTTCTCGACGCCCATCGTCATGAATGTCAAGCCGGCGACCGACACAACCGTTCTCACGACCGACCTGGCGCCGGGCGTCAAGGAGCGGATCGAATACCCCGTCGACGGCAAGGACGTGTGGGTGACCAGGACGGTCCGTGACGCCAGCGGTGCCGTCATCCATGAGGAGACCTACTACTCGCACTACGCGCGGATCACGGGGGTTCTCCAGATCGGAACCACGGCGACCCCGACCCCGACTCCGATTCCGACGCCCGCACCCACTCCGACGCCCGCTCCGGCCTGACCGTCAGGCGGTTGGCCCCGGGTCACCGTTGGTCTGGCAGGCTGGGCAGAGCCCGAACAGCTCGAGACGGTGGAGGTCGATCCGGTACCCGCTTTCGGTCGCGATCCGCCGGACCACGCCGGCCAGACCCGCGTCGTCGACATCCGTCGCGCGGCCGCAGCGGGCACACACGACATGATGGTGATGATCATCGGGCTCGCAGGCGATGTAAGCGTGATCGCCAGAGGGAAGATCGATCCGCTCGATCGCTCCGACGGCCTCGAGGACCTCGAGAGTCCGGAAGATCGTCGCCCGGGCCATCCCAGGCTGGCGTCCCGCGGCGTCACCTGCAAGGTCGGCGGCCGTGAAATGGCCCTGGCGCGCTGAAATGAGGTCGGCGACGGCCCGGCGTGGACCGGTCAGTCGATACCCGGCCCGGATCAAAGCCGCCAGCGGTGACTCAGGCAGGTCGGCGATCGCGTTCACGCCGAAAGGATACGCGGGCGCATACTCCGGCCATGATCGAGGGTCTCCGGCTCCGGCTCGGTGCGTCGCGGCTGAACAGCCGCCGCCGGGTGCCTGGTTATGCGCGGTGCGATGACGATGGCGGGGCAGGAGTCGGGTCCGGCCACTGAGCCGGGTCGTTCCACGTTCCGTTCGCTTGTCGGGAGTTCATACCGTGTCGAGCACCGTCATACCCCGCCGGGCAATGAACCTCCTGGTCCTCGCCGCAGCCTCGTGGGGCGGGGGGACTGTGATCAGCAAGCGCGCCGTGGCGGAGATCCCACCGCTCTGGCTCCTCCCCATCCAGCTCGGCGTGAGCGTCGGCGCCCTTTCACTCGTCTCGCTTGGCAGTCGGGCGGCCCGCCGCCCGAGCCGCCCGCGCGACTGGCTCGTCGGCAGGGCCCGACGACCGTGCCCTGGCGCGGCTGGGCTTGTTGAATCCCGGCGTCTCGTACGCCCGCAGCCTGGTCGGCCTCACCCAGATCTCGGCCAGCCTGTCGGTCGTGCTCTGGGCGGCTGAGCCGCTGCTCATCCTGGGCCTCGCCTGGT
>CAZOJS010000172.1:0-11827 GCA_964580175.1 uncultured Anaerolinea sp.
CGACTACTGGATCCGGACCCGGCTTGCGGTCACGTCGGAAAGGCCGTCAAGTGCCCGTACCACGCCTGGACCTACGACCTTGACGGTCGGCTGGTGGCCACACCGAACGTTCATGAGGACGAACAGTTCGAGCGCGAGGACTACCCGCTCAACGCGATCGCGGTGGACGAATACGCCGGGTTCCTGTTCGTGAACCTCGCGCCGAGCCCGGTGCCACTTTCGGTGGCATTGCGCTCGAGTATCGAGACGATCACGGATTTCGACCGCTACCGGATGGACGAGCTGCGCGTCGGGCGGCGCCTCGTCTACGAGGTGGAGGCGAACTGGAAGGTCATCGTGGAGAACTACAACGAGTGCCTCCACTGCCCGAGCATCCACCCGGAGCTCGTTGCGGTGGTGCCGCTCTATCGACGCGGCGAGGTCTGGGACGGCGAGACCCGCGCCGGTGGCAATCCAATGCGAGATGGCGCGACTTCCTTCACCGCGACGGGATCGTCCGACCTACCGAGGTTCCCGGATCTGCTGCCCGACGACTACGGCATGTACTACGGGGCGTTCCAGTTTCCAAACCTGATGATCAATCTCCACCCCGACGCCTTGATGACGTACACGCTCTATCCTCGCGGACCGGCGCACACGACGATCGTCTCGGAGTTCCTCTTTCGTCCGGAGACGATTGCCTCGCCCGACTTCCACCCGGACCCGGTCGTCGAGCTGTGGGACCTCATCAGCCGCCAGGACTGGGTGGTCTGCGCGCGAGCCCAGCTTGGTGTTTCGTCGCGTTCGTACCGCTCGGGGGTTTATCCTCGGAAGGACCGCCTGCTCTTCTCATTCAACGAACAATGGCGCGAACGGATGGGGCGCCCGCTCGTCGGCTGATCCGGCGTCAGGCCCGCGCCACCCGCGCCACCCGCGCCACCCCGCGCGCGGCCACCCGCGCCACCCCGCGCCACCCCGCGCCACCGCGCGCGCGGCCGCCCGGCCCGTTGACTGCCGGCGCGTCGACTGCATGGACGGCTGGTGCAAAGGCGCCACCGTCAAGCTGCCGAGGCGGCTCGAGCCGCCATGGTCCACGTCTCGTCCGTGCTCCTGTCGGGCTCAGGCCAGCCTCAAGGATGCGCTCTGGGAACGATCGTGGCGACGTCGGGGCGCGGCAGACGCTGGTTACCGACAAGTAAGCGCTCGGTGTGACCATGTAGCCGTCGTGGTCAAGCTCAAGCGCGCCGAACTCGCGGCTGAGGCGCGGCGCCGCAATCAGGAACAGGCCGCTCGCCTTGGTGGCGAGCTCGTCGCGTCCCGAAGGCGCCGCCGAATGACCCAGCAGCAGGTCGGCGAGCTCGTGGATGTCGCGCGATCCACCGTGTCTGCCGCGGAGAACGGCCGCGGCGCCGGCCTGACGCTCGATACATGGCAGCGGCTCGGGCTCGCGGTCGGTCGGCTGCTCCGGGTCGAGTTGCAACGGGATCCGCTCGAGGAGCCTGCCGACGCCGGGCACCTTGCGATCCAGGAACTCATCCTGCGACTTGGCCGCGCGGCGGGCTACCGGGCGACGTTCGAGTTACCGACCAGGCCCGACGATCCGCGCCGCTCAGTGGACGTCGGGCTCCGCGATGATCGTCAAAGGCGGCTGCTGCTCGTTGAGGCCTGGAACACGTTCGGCAACGTCGGCGCGTCCATCCGGTCAACGAACCGGAAGGTCGCGGAAGCCGCAGGACTTGCGGCTGCGATCTGGGGCGAGGGACGACACGAGGTCGCCGCCTGCTGGGTCTTCCGCGCGGCGCGGCGCAACCGCGAGCTGGTGACGCGCTACCCGGAGCTCTTCGCGTCACGGTTTCCAGGATCCTCGGCGCGCTGGGTGCAGGCGCTCATGAGCGGCTCCAGACCGCCGGCCGAGCCAGGTCTCCTGTGGTGCGATGTCAATGCGACCCGCCTGTTCGCCTGGCGACGGGGCTGACGGACGACGCGGTGTGAGGCTCGCGCCGCCACGGGCCGCGCTACGCCATCCGGGCGTAGTCGGCGAGACCGCGCCTGAGGAATTTGCCATGGCCTTTCCGGCCGGTGAATTCGCCACCCCGCACAACCACGGAACCGCGGCTGAGCACGATGTCGCTCGCACCCTGCACGGTCCGCCCCTCGTAGCACGAGTAATCGACATCCATGTGGTGTGTCTTGGCCGAGATTGTCCGCTTGCGGTTCGGGTCGTAAATCACGAGGTCGGCGTCGGCTCCCACGGACACTGTGCCCTTGCGCGGGTACATCCCGAAGAGCTTGGCCGGAGCCGTGGAGGTGATCTCCACCCAGCGCTCCTTTGTGATCTTGCCACCGACCACGCCACCGTCGTGGAGCAGGTCCATGCGGTCCTCGACGCCCGGGAGGCCGTTCGGGACCTTCCGGAAATCGCCTTTGCCGAGGTCCTTCTGGCCATGGAAATCGAACGGGCAGTGGTCGGTCGAGACGACCTGCAGGTCGTCCTTGAGGAGACCCCGCCAGAGCTCCGGCTGGTGGTCCTCGGAGCGGAGCGGCGGCGAACACACGAATTTCGCGCCGTTGAACCCGCCGCCCATGTCGTCGATCGACAGGAACAGGTACTGCGGGCATGTCTCCGCGAAGGCCGGCAGGCCCTCGTCCCGGGCCATCCGAACGGCATTCAAAGCTTCCCGCGCGGACAGGTGGACGATGTACACGGGCACCTGAGCGGCCTGCGCCAGCCGGATCACGCGATTGGTCGCCTCGCCCTCGAGGACCGAGTAGCGGGCCAACCCGTGCCCGATCGGATCTGTGATCCCGGCGGCGACGGTATCGGCAGCGATGACGTCAATCGCCAGGCCGTTCTCGGCGTGCATCATGATCAGCCCGCCGTTCTTGCCGGTCTGTTGCATCGCCCGGAAGATCGCTCCATCGTCGCTGAAGAAGACGCCGGGATAGGCGGTGAACAGCTTGAAGTCGGGCACGCCCTCGGCGACGAGAGTGTCCATTTCCTTCAACGAATCGTCGTTGACGTCGCTCATGATCATGTGGAACCCGTAGTCGAGCACGGCGTTGCCCTCGGCCTTGGCGTGCCACGTGTCGAGGCCTTCGCGCAGTGAGCGACCGCGCGACTGGACCGCGAAGTCGACGATCGAGGTCGTGCCACCGAACGCCGCCGCACGCGTCCCCGTCTCGAACGTGTCCTTGGCCGCGGTGCCACCGAACGGCAGCTCCATATGCGTGTGGACATCTATGCCCCCGGGGATCACGTACTTGCCGGCCGCGTCGAGGGTTTCATCCACCTCGGCCATGCCGGCAAGACCGGTCCCGATCGCCGCGATCGCCTCGCCGTCGATGAGCACGTCGGCCGGGTACGAGCCGTCGGCGGTGACGATGGTGCCATTCGTGATCAGGGTGCGCATCGGTGTCTGCCTCCAGGGGCGCCGAATTGCGGCGCGGGCGCCGCGCCGCGGCCATCGATTACGGGTCTCGCGCCCGACGCGTCTGACACGCCCGACGACGCGTCAGGTTTGCGGGGTTTCGCCTACAGGCCCCGAGCGTTGACTGTGGTCAAGGTGGGCACGAGGGCCCTACTTGGTCTTTTCCTTGGGCTTGTTCTGCTTCGGCTTCTTCGGGTTCTTCGCTTTCTTGTCCACGTCATCTCCTTTCGACTGTCCTGGACCGACCGGGCCGTCCGGTCAGCGAAATGCCGGCACCACATCGCGGGCAATCATCTCGAGCTGCTCCTGCTCGTCGCCGCTCATGAGGTAGACGTTGAATTGGTTGACGCCCGCCTCCGCGAGGACGTGGAGCTTCTCGATCGCCTCGGCAGGGGAGCCCAGGACGCAGAACCGATCCGTCACCTCGTCGTCGACGAAGCCGGCGTTCGACGAGCCGACCTCGGCGTGGTGGAGGTAGTCGTAGCCGGTCCGGTCGCGGATGTACCCGGTTAGCGATTCGGGCAGCTCTTCGCGCGGGTACCTGTTCACCAGATCCATGACGTGATTCGAGACGAGGGCCGGGAACCAGCGCGTCCGCTCGCGCGCCGCCTCGCGTGGGCCGAGGTGCAACGGGGCCGCGGCCATGATTTTCAGCGCCTTTGGGTCCCGGCCGGCCGCTGCGGCGGCCGCGCGGGCCTGGCCGGCGAACCAGCGGATGAGGTCCGGATCCCCGAGCTGGAGGATGAGCCCGTCGGCGACCCGGCCGGTCATGGCCAGGGCAAGCGGCCCGTACCCCGCGACCCAGACCGGCAGCGTCCATTTTCCGACCCATGGAAACGTGAGCTCGGTCCCCTCGTACTCGACCGAACGCCCCTCCACGAGGTCCCGGATCACCCGGATCGCCTCCTCGGTCCTGGCAAGCGTAAGCGGGGGCTTGCCGAGAACGCGCAGGGCGGAGTCGCCCCGCCCGATCCCGAGGTCCATTCGACCGCCGGAGATCTCGTCGAGCGTTGCCAGGACGGAGGCGGTCACGCTCGGCTCTCGGGTTCCGGGGTTCGTCACGCACGTCCCAAGGCGCATCCGCTCCGTGTTTAGTGCCATGAGCGTGAGAAGCGGATAGGGCTCCCGGAACAGGACGTGTGTATCGAAGAGCCAGCCGTACTCGAACCCGCCGTCCTCCGCGGTCTTCGTCAGGCGGACGGTCTCCGCCGAGGTGTAGGCGGGCTTGAGACAGAATCCGAACTGCATGGCGGACGCTCCTTGCGCTATGGCCGAACGAGATCCCCGTACGCGTCGGGCCGGCGATGCCGGTAGAACTGCCACGTCTGGCGGACCTGCTGGACGACGTCGAGGTCCATGTCCCGGATGATCAGCTCTTCCGCGTACGGGTCACCCACGCCCCCGATGAACTGGCCGCGTGGGTCGCAGAAGTAGCTCTGCCCGTAGAAGTCGTCGTCGCCGATGTCGGCTTCAATCCCGACCCGGTTGATGGTGCCCACGAAGTAGCCGTTCGCGACGGCGTGGCTGACCTGCTCGATCCGCCAGAGGTACTCGGACAGGCCGCGCGACGTCGCCGACGGGATGAACACCATTTCGGCGCCATTGAGGCCGAGCGCGCGGGCACCTTCCGGGAAGTGGCGGTCGTAGCAGATGTACACCCCGACCTTGCCGATCGCGGTCTCGAAGACCGGGTAGCCCATGTTCCCGGGCCGGAAGTAGTACTTCTCCCAGAACCCCTTGACGTGCGGGATGTGGGTCTTGCGGTACTTGCCGAGGTACTTCCCGTCGGCGTCGATGACCGCGGCGGTGTTGTAGTAGATCCCCGATGCCTGCGAGTCCTCCTCGTACATCGGGACCACCAGGACCATCCCGGTCTGCTTCGCGAGGTCCTGCATCCGCTTCGTGGTGGGGCCGTCGGGGATCAGCTCCGTGTAGCTGTAGTACTGCGGATCCTGGACCTGGCAGAAGTAGGGCCCGTAGAACAGCTCCTGGAAAAGCATGACCTGGGCGCCCTGCTTCGCAGCTTCGTGGGCCTGCTCCTCGTGCTTCTGGATCATCGACTCCTTGTCGCCGGTCCAGCGGGCCTGCAGCAGCGCTCCTCGCACGATCCTCGGCATCGGTATCCCTCACTGAGCATTGAACGCGCCGACGGCACGTTGAGTCCGATTGAAGAGACGAGCGTACACCGGAGAGGCTAGCCCGTCGCCTCAATCAGACGCGGAAGCGGCCACAGGCTCGTTGCCCGGCGACTCAACCATTTGCATCTGCGACAGTCCGGGCTACGCCTGGAAGCCAACCAACCGGGAGCTCCAAATGACCGTCGAAACCTCCACGGCAATGACCAGCGCCGAGATCGTCGCCCTCAATCGCGCCCACACGTTCTTCTCCTGGTCCGTGCAGGGCGCCCTCGATCCCATTGCGATCGATCACGCCGAAGGCGTCTACCTGTACACGCCCGAGGGACGCCAAATCCTCGACTTCAACAGCCAGCTCATGAGCGTGAACATCGGTCACGGCGACCGGCGTGTGATCGATGCGATCACCGAACAGGCGATGAAGCTCCAGTTCGTCCATCCCGCGTTTGCGACCGAGATCCGCGGTCGCCTGGGCCAGAAGCTGGCCCAGATCCTGCCGGGCGACATGAACAAGGTGTTCTTCACGCTTGGCGGGGCGGAGGCCATCGAGAATGCGATCAAGTTCGCCCGCCACTTCACCGGTCGCCAGAAGATCCTCGCTCGCTACCGCTCGTATCACGGTGCGACCCTCGGGGCGATGACCCTGAGCGGGGACCCTCGCCGCTGGGCAAATGAGCCTGGCATCGTGGGCGTCGTTCGCTATCCGGATACACATCGCTGGGGTGAGCCAGAGCCCCGGCCGGTCGCAGAATCGCTCCAGGGCCTTGAGGACGTCATCCGCTACGAGGGCGCCGGCACGATCGCCGCGGTCTTCCTCGAGACGATCGTCGGCACGAACGGGATCCTCATTCCGCCGGATGGGTACATCCAGGGCGTGCGCGAGATCTGCGATCGAAACAGCATCCTCATGGTCGCCGACGAAGTGATGGCCGGGTTCGGTCGGACCGGGAAGTGGTTCGCGGTTGATCACTCGGGCGTTACGCCGGATCTCATGACGATGGCCAAGGGCCTCACCAGCTCCTACCTGCCGCTCGGCGGGGTCGCGATGCGCCAGCACATCGCGGATGCATTCGAATCGAAGATGTTCTATGGCGGCCTTACCTACAGCTCGCACCCGGTCAGCCTCGCCGCCGCATTGGCCACCGTCCGGGTCTACGAGGAGGACGGGCTGATCGAGAACTCCGCCCGGCTGGGCAGTGTCATGCGTTCGCACCACGAGCGGCTGGCCGCCAGGCACCCGTCGGTGGGCGCCCATCGAAATCTCGGCCTCTTCGGCATTCTTGACCTCGTCCGGACCCGCAACCCGTGGACACCGATGACTCCGTTCAACGGCACGAGTGACGAGATGAAGGCGATCGGCAAGTACCTTCGCGACCACGGCGTGTACGCGCTGCTCTCCAACAACTCAATTCACACCAACCCGCCCTTGTGCATCACCGAGGCACAGCTGGCCGAGGGCTTCGAGGTCATCGACGCGGCCCTCGATATCGCCGACCAGGCGGTCGTCGGCTAGATGGCCGCCGTCGGGTCGGGCGAGCCCCGGCCTGCGTCGGCTCGCGCCCGATTCGGGATTGGGAAGCGCCGCCAGGTCGCCCTGATCATTGGTTTCGTCGTCGTCCTGGTCCTGCTCTGGGAGGGCGTCAAATACTTCGGCGGTGTGCCGTGGCGTGCCCTTGGGACCGGGCCGCAGGGGCCGGTCATCCATACGCCTCCGTTCCGTTGGCCGCTGGCAAGCGATCTCAACCTGCCGCACATCTGGAACATCGTCCTCGTCCTCTTCCAGCCGTTCCAGCGCGGCTCGGAGGTGACGGTGCTGCAGCATGTCGCTGGGGCAGCCCTGTACACGTGGCGCGAGGCGGCAATCGGGTTCGTCCTGGGCGCCTTCATCGGTCTCGCGCTCGCGACCGCCTTTGTTCACTCGAGGTTGCTCGAACGGGCCTTCGTGCCCTACGTCATCGCCAGCCAGACGATCCCGATCATCGCGCTGGCGCCGATGATCGTCTTTGCCTTCGGCCAGAGCGTCACCAGCGTGGTCATCATCGCGACCTATCTGACCTTCTTTCCCGTGGCGATCGCGATGATCCGCGGCCTCCGCTCGTTTGATCCGCGGGCCATGGAGCTGATGCAGTCCTACGCCGCGTCCCGCTGGCAGGCGTACGTGAAGCTCCGACTCCCGGCGTCGTTGCCGTACCTGTTCACGGCCCTCAAGATCGCGGCGACGGCCAGCATCGTCGGGGCGATCGTGGGCGAGGGTCCGGGCGGTGTCGGCGAGGGTCTGGGACGGGTGATCATCACCTACAACCAGTACTACATCACCGGTCCCGAGAAACTGTGGGCCACCATCCTGATCACCGCGCTGCTGGGGATCCTGTTCTTCCTGCTCATCGTGGCGCTCGAAAAGCTCGTGCTCCGGGCGCGGCCTTCGGCGTCGACCGGCT
Source organism: uncultured Anaerolinea sp. (assembly GCA_964580175.1). Lineage (GTDB taxonomy): Bacteria > Chloroflexota > Limnocylindria > Limnocylindrales > CSP1-4 > UBA5189. The sequence goes on from CAZOJS010000172.1 coordinate 7,981, forward strand.
GATCCAATGCCAAATCGAAAGCGTTTCATCCACCCGCCAGCCAGGGGAGCATCGATTCATGCCTGACGCCAGCGTCGTCCAGCTCTCCGGCGTGGCCAAGGTCTTCGGCACGGGAGATGGTCCGTTCACCACGGCCCTCGAGTCCATCAATCTGGACATCGCGCGCGGGGAGTTCGTCTCCTTGATCGGCCCGTCCGGATGCGGCAAGAGCACGCTCCTCCGGATCATCGGCGATCTCACCGCACCGACCGGCGGAGTCGTCGTGATCAACGGCAAGCCGGCCGACCAGGCCCGCCGCGATCGCGATTACGGCATGGTCTTCCAGGCCCCGGTCCTGATGGACTGGCGGACGGTCGAGGACAACGTCAAGCTGCCCCTCGAGATCATGGGCTGGGATGCCCAGCGGCGGTCGAGCCGGGCCGCCGAGATGCTCGAGCTGATGGAACTCGGCGGCTTCCTTGGTCACCGCCCGTACCAGCTGTCGGGCGGGATGCAGCAACGCGTTGCCATCGCCCGAGCCCTGGCCTTCGAGCCGGCGCTGCTGCTCATGGACGAGCCATTCGGCGCGCTGGATGAGATGACTCGAGAACGGATGAACTCGGAAGTGCTCCGGATCTGGGAGCGAACCGGCACGACCGTGGTCTTCGTGACCCACTCCATCCCCGAGGCGGTTTTCCTGTCATCGCGGGTCGTGGTCATGAGCGCGCGTCCGGGCCGCATCACCAAGGTCATCGACATCGATCTTCCGCGCCCCCGGACCGACCTCACCCGCGAGGACGCCCGCTACTTCGAGCTGGTCACCGAGGTCCGGGAGAGCCTCCGGACCAGGGACGGGCCGACCGATGATCCGCTGACCGGATCGCCGGCGCGAGCGGTGTCCGAGGGTGCCTTCGGATGAGCGCAGCCCCGATCCAGATGCGTGACCGCCGCCGCCCGGGCGCAGAGCCGGGTCCGCTGATCGTAGGAGGTGCCGCTCGGATTGGGTACTACCTGCCGGCGCTGCTCGTGGCCGTCGGCACGCTCGTCGTCTGGGAGGTCGGTGTTGGGGCGCTCCAGATCAAGGCGTTCATCTTCCCCCAACCATCGGCCATTCTCTCGGCACTCCAGGCCAACTGGGCAAGCCCCCAATACCCGCTGTTCGCGTCGGCGCAGGCGACCCTGTACGAGGCCGCCGGCGGGTTGCTGATCGGCACGGCTGCGGGGGTCGGGGTCGCGTTCGCGACCTCCCGCTGGGCAACGACACGGGGCTTGCTGCTCCCGATCGCCGTGGCCGCCAACGCCGTCCCGATCATCGCGTTTGCGCCGCTCTTCAACAACTGGTTCGGCGTCCTCGAGCCGCTGTCGAAGATGATGATGGCTGCGGTCCTGGTCTTCTTCCCGGTCATGGCCAACGTCACCCGAGGCCTGACCCAGGTCGATCCAGCGGCCCTCGAGCTCATGCGCTCGTATGCCTCGGGCGAGGGCGCCATCCTGCGGAAGGTGCGGATCCCGAACGCATTGCCCTACTTCTTCACGGCTCTCAAGCTGGCCACGACGCTGAGCCTCATCGGGGCGATCGTCGGCGAGTACTTCGGGGGCTCATCAATCGTGCTTGGACGGGTCATCGTCCAGAGCGCAAGCGCGCTTCGATTCGACGTCACCTGGGCGGCAATCCTGCTGACGGCGGTGACCGGGATCACGTTCTATCTCGTCACGACGGCACTGGAGCGGCTCGTTATTCCGTGGCACGCATCGCTCCGGGCGACCGAGGTCTGACTTCAATCGCACAGCGAGTCCACAACACGCTATCGTGCACACGACTGGTCTTGGGCCAGACATGGAGGAGGTCCCGGCCGCGTCCGGGAGCAAGTGAGGAGCGCATGAAGACCAGCAAGGTCCTCGTTCTGACAGCCGCCGCGGCCCTCGTGTTTGCGGCCTGCGGCGGAGCCGCATCGCAGGCACCTGCGACCGAGGCACCAGCGACCGAGGCACCGGCGAGCCAGGCCGCCTCGGAGGCGCCGCCGGCCAGCGCCGCGCCGGAGGCCGCGACCGTTCGCCTGCAGCTGCAGTGGGTTCCACAGGCGCAGTTCGCCGGATACTTCGCAGCCGAGCGACAGGGATACTTCGCGGCCGAGAATCTTACGGTCCAGATCCTGCCGGGCGGCCCTGATGTCATCCCGCAGGTCGTGGGATCCGCGCCCGATGGCCCGGAATTCACCATCAGCTGGGTGCCCAAGGTGCTCCAGGCTCGCGAGAGCGGCTCCGACCTCGTGGACATCGCCCAGATCTTCCAGCGTTCGGGCACCCTGTCCGTTTCCTGGAAGGACACGGGGATCACGGGTCCTGCCGACTTTGCCGGCAAGAAGGTCGGCGTCTGGGACTTTGGCAATGAGTTCGAGGTCACGGCCGGGGCCCTCAAGCAGGGCCTGGTCGCCGGGACGGACTACGAGAAGGTCATCCAGCCGTTCGACATGAGCCTGCTCATCAACCGCCAGATCGACGTCGCCGAGGCGATGATCTACAACGAATACGCACAGCTACTCGAGACGACGAACCCCGAAACGGGTGCGCTGTATTCGCCGGACGATCTCAACGTGATCGACTGGAACGATTACCGCGTCGCGATGCTCCAGGACGCGATCTTCGCTCGTGCCGCGTGGCTCGCCGAGGGAAACAACCGGGACGTCGCCATTCGTTTCGTGCGCGCGTCGCTCAAGGGCTGGATCTACTGCCGCGATCACGCGGCCGACTGCATCCAGTACACGACCGACGCGGGCAGCACGCTTGGTGCCGGACACCAGGCCTGGATGATGAACGAGATCAACGCCCTCATCTGGCCGAGCCCGGATGGGATCGGCGTCCTGAACCCGATCTTCTACCAGCAGACCATTCGGGTCGCCCGCGACACGGGGATTCTGACCGCGGCCCCAAGCCTCGATGCGTACGATCAGACCATCGCCCAGGCGGCGATCGAGGGACTGACCGACGACCTCATCGGTGCGGACTTCGTGAAGGGGACCGTGGCCATCACACCGGGCGGCGAATAACCCCCGCCTTACCCAGGCACGACGAACGGCCGGCCCCGAGCGGGGCCGGCCGTTCTGATTCGGATCGCTTTCGGAGTCAGCTCGGGTGGCCGGTTCCGAACTGGCGGTCGCCGGCGTCCCCGAGTCCGGGCACGATGTAGCCCTTGTCGTTGAGCTCGCGGTCGAGTGCGGCGGTGTAGATGTCGACGTCCGGATGGGCTTTCGTAACCGCTTCGACCCCCTCCGGCGCCGCGATCAGGTTCACGAGCTTGATCCGGACCGCGCCCCACTTCTTGAGGACCTCGATCGCCGCGCTCGCGGAACCGCCGGTCGCGAGCATCGGATCCAGGATCAGACACAGATCCACGTTCGCCGAGTCGGGCAGCTTGTTGTAGTACTCGACCGGCCGGAGCGTCCGCTCGTCCCGGAACAGGCCCAGGTGCCAGACCTGGGCGGTGGGCATCAATTCGAGCATGGCGTCCACCATCCCGAGCCCGGCGCGGAGAATCGGCACCAGCCCGATCCGGTCGGCGAGTTCGGCCCCATCCATGGTCTCCATCGGCGTTTTCACATCCAACGGTCGGAGGCGGGCATCCGCGAGAGCCTCGTAGCCGAGCAACCAGGACAGCTCGCGGACGACCTCGCGGAACTTCTTCGGCTCCGTGTTGATGTCGCGCAGGATGCCGAGCTTGTGCTGCACGGCCGGGTGCTGGGAGACATGGAGCGTCGGTGTCGACATCGACGAGGGCCTCTCGATGGGAGTGATCACGGCCGCCGTTGGGCGGCATGATGACGGGCGTCCGTCGCATCGTAGCATCGGGACAGGTGACCGATCGGCCTCC
>CAZOJS010000173.1:0-4790 GCA_964580175.1 uncultured Anaerolinea sp.
GCCCGGCCACCAGCCCCGGCAGGACGACCACGGGGAACTCAAGACCCTTGGCCTTGTGCACGGTCATGACGCTCACGGCATCAAGATCCGGGTCCGGATCCGCCGTGGCCGGGTCGTCACCCGCCTCGATCAAGGTGGCCAGGTGAGGCACCAGGAACACGGCCCGGTCGTCCGACAGGAGCCCGGATCTGGAGCGGACGATGTCGAAGAAGCGGGCCAGGTTGGCCAGCACCTCCTCGGCCGCGGGCGTCTGCGCCGCCACCAGCGCCGCCAGCCAGCCCGATTGCTGCAGAAAGGCATACAGCACCTCCCCGGCGGGCCGGGCGTGGGCGAGTTCGCCGAGGCGCCGGAGGTCCCCGACCAGGCGGGCGATGGCTCGACGCCCGTCCGGAGACGCGGCCGGCGTGGCTGCACCCGCGTCGATGTCCTCCAGGATCGCGAAGGCGGATCGATGGGTTCGTCGGGCCGCTGCCATCACCCCGGTCAGGTCGTCCGCCGGAACGCCATAGATCTCTGAGGCCGCGAGGGCGTAGACGTCGGCGCTGGAGGCCGGGTCGGCAACCGCGCGCAGCACCGACAGCAGCAGCCTGACCTCGGGCCGACCGTACAACCCCGACGTGCCCGCGAAGCGCCACGGAACGCCGGCCATGTTGAGGCTCCGGAGGATCGGATCCGCGCTGACATTGGCCCGGACCAGGACGGCCAGGTCCCGCGCGCGCATGCCGGCATCGATCCGGCGCCGGAACTCCGCGGCGATCCAGTCCGACTCCTCGGCGCCGGTGGTAAAGGTCCGCAGGCGGACCGGCTGAGGATCGACCGCCGTTCGGTGCGGGATCAGCTGCTTCGAGATCCCGACGCGACTCTCCAGACGATCGGGATCGTTGAAGCGAATGAGCCGGTGAGCCGCGTCGAGGATCGGCGCCGTCGACCGGTAGTTGCGGCGCAGCACAACGGTCCGGGCGCTCGGGTATCGGTCACGAAATTCGAGGATGTTGCTGATCGCGGCGCCGCGAAATCGATAGATCGACTGATCGTCATCCCCGACCACCGTAACGTTGCCGTGCTCCTCCGCAAGCAGGCTCACCAGGGCGGACTGGACCGGGTTGGTGTCCTGGAATTCGTCGACCAGCAGGTATTTGAACCGGCGCCGAACCGTGGACAGGGTGGATGTGGATGCCCGCAGCAGGCGCAGGGCGAGCGAAACCTGATCGCCGAAGTCGATCGCGCCGCTCGAAGTGAGCAAGGCGCTGTAGCGCGCGTAGGCGCTGGCCAACTCACCCTGGCGGGCCGCCAGGTCGGCGAGAGCGGCGGCGGCAAGTCGATCCGCGGCGCCCTCCGGACCGTCTGCGTCGAGGGCCGCCGCGGCAGCCCGAGCCTCGGCCGCAAGGCCGTCCGCGTGTGCCCGGTAGCGATCCGGGCCGACGTCCTCATCCCGACATCGACCGAACAAGGTTGCCAGAGCGCCGAGGAACCGGGTCGGATCACCAAGCGGCAGATATGCCTCCAGACCAAGGTCGAACAGGTGCTCTCGAAGGAGCACGACGGTCTCTGCCCGCGAGAGGACGCGTGCGTCCGGGGAGATTCCGACCTCGAACGCAAATTCCCGGATCAGCCGGTCTCCGAATGCGTGGAACGTGGAAATGGCGGTATCGGCGAACCCGTAGGGCACGAGCTGGTCGACCCGGAGTTGCATCTCTGCCGCCGACTTCTCGGTGAAAGTCAGGCCGAGGATTTCGGACGGCCGCGCCCTCCGAGTGGCCACCAGCCAGGCGATCCGGCGGGTGATCACCTCCGTCTTGCCAGTACCGGCACCGGCTACGACCAGGAGCGGTCCGTCGCCGTGGGTGACCGCCCGACGCTGCTCCTGGTTGAGCCCCGCCAGGAGCGCAACCAAGCCGGCGTCTTCAGGCTCGGTCGGTGGCTGAGGCGTCAAGCCGGCCCAGACCGGAATCTGGTGGAGCTGGGGCGGTCGACCGCGTGTCCCCCTCCGGGCTGCACGCAGCCGATCAGGGGGCGGCTCGCGACGAGGTGGACTGGATTTCATGGGCAGAGCCTGCCGGCCCTCCGTGTCACCTAGCCTGACACGCCCTCGGTGCCAGCTCGCTGGCTGGACGGGGTCTGGTCCGTCAGCCGGCTGGCTGCGCGAGTGGCGGGACCGCAAGTGCGGCCCGCAATGCCTCTGCCTCCTCGTCGCTCACGGCCGAGTCCGACTGCCCGCCCTTGACGCCCTTGGCATAGACGCGCGTCTGGTTACGGGAGTGGAGACTGCTGACCACGAACCCATCGCCGTGGGCGTCAAGCAGGGCGAGGGCAAAGCTCTGGTTCCCGCCGGTGTCCTCGAACGGGTTGTAGCGGACCAGCCCGACTCGGGCAAACGAACGACGCAGATCGCGCTCCAGGACGGCCGTCCGTGCTTCAACCTCCTCGAGGTCGCGAACGGCCTGATGCACCCTCGTCAGGTGCGCCTCGAGGATCGCCTCGAGGCTCCGTTCCTCACTGCCGCGCGTAATCGCCGCCAGACGGCCGCCGAGCCTTCGGGTCCGGCGCGCCAGGATGATGACGGCCACGATCAGCCCGAGGGCCACCGCGCCGAGGCCGACCACGAGGGTGACGAGATTCGCGTTGACGAGGGCGTTGACGTCGATGGTCGGTCCTCCGAAGTGGGTCCTTGAGTCTACCGTCGGAGCGAGTGCCGACCGGTGCGCCTGCGCCGGTGTATCCTCCGGGCCGGTGGGACCGTCCGCCGCCCGATCAGGAGTATGCCGCCCAATGGCGAAGCGCACCCGCTACCCGGCCCGCCCCGCTCCGCATCGCGCCGGCACGACGAAGAGTGCGGCGAGTGGAGCCACCGAGGTTCGCTCCGGCGGTCTCACCAGCGCCGAAGTCGCTCGCGCCGCGGAACTCGAGGCGGAGCTCGTCGAGCGAGAGCGCGAGGCGATCGCGGACAATGCGCGACGGCGGGCGCGGACGCGCGGGCTCGACCTGACGGTGGCGGGCGACGCGAGCACGCCGCTGTCCGTTCGGGCATCGCATGAGTACGCCTATGTCGCCCGTGATGTCCGACGGATTGTGATCACGGCGGCGCTCATGTTCGGCATCCTCGCCGTCCTGTGGGTCCTGGTGACCTACGGAGGCGTGAGGCTGTCCTGACCGTCAGGGCAGCTGCGTAGGCGCTCCGGCATGCCCGCGCGCCGTCCCGCGACCCGCCTCACGGGAGCCCGACCCGAGGCGCTGTTCCGGCCTCCGCCCGAGCGCCAGCCGCTGGCCGCCCGGATGCGTCCACGGACGTTCGAGGAGTTCGTCGGTCAGGAACACCTGGTCGGCGAAGACGGCCCGCTGCGCAAGTCCGTCGCCCGAGGTCATCTCGGCTCGCTCCTGCTGTGGGGGCCACCCGGCACCGGCAAGACGACTCTCGCCCGCATCCTGTCCGACGCGGTCGGTGCCCACTTCTCGCCCCTCTCGGCCGTCATGTCCGGCGTGGCCGAGGTCCGGACCGCCATCGCCGAGGCCCAAGAGCGCCTGACCCTGAACGGCCAGCGGACCGTCCTGTTTATTGATGAAGTCCACCGCTTCAACAACGGGCAGCAGGATGCCCTGCTGCCTCACGTCGAGGACGGCACGATCACGCTTGTTTCCTCTTCAACAGAGAACCCCTACTTCGAGGTCAACTCGGCCCTCCTCTCGCGACTCCGCGTCTGGCGCCTGGAGCCGCTCGTCGACGCCGATGTCGAGATCGTCGTCCGGCGGGCACTCGCCGACGCCGAGCAAGGGCTGGCCGGAGCCCTTGGGCCGAAGGGTGGGGTCACTCTCCGGGACGACGCGTTCGCCCATCTCGTCTCGCTCGCCGGCGGGGACGCCCGGGCTGCCCTCAACGTCCTCGAGGGAGCGGTCGCGCTGGCCGAGGACGGCGACCTGCGCGATGCGGAAGGGCGCGTCGCGCCCGGGCTGGCCGAGGTCGAGGCAGCCGCGCAACAGCGCGTCCTGGCCTATGACCGGGCCGGTGATGGCCACTTCGATACCGTCTCGGCATTCATCAAGAGCCTCCGCGGGAACGACGCCGACGCCGCGGTCTACTGGCTGGCCGCCATGATCGCGGCCGGCGAAGACCCCAAGTTCATCGCCCGGCGACTGATCATCAGCGCCAGTGAGGACGTCGGAAACGCCGACCCTCGAGCCCTCCAGGTCGCCGTCGACGCCGGTCAGGCGCTCGACTGGATCGGCCTGCCCGAGGCCCGCTACGCGTTGGCTCAGGCGACGATCTACATCGCAACCGCACCGAAGTCGAATCGCGCGGGTCTGGCCTTCGCCGCTGCTGCCGGTGACGTCGAGGCTCAGGGTGCCCTGCCAGTCCCGCTCCACCTCCGGAACGCCGCCAACCCGAAGATGAAGCACCACGGGATCGGCGTCGGGTATCGCTACCCGCACGATTTCGAGGGCGCGGACGTCGAGCAGCGCTACCTGCCGGATGCGCTCGAGGACCGGCCCTACTACATCCCGACCGACCATGGATACGAGGCGACGATCGCCGAGCGCATGGCCCGCCGCGCCACCGCCCGCAAGGCGGCGCGTGACGTGGGCCGGACGCCTCGGAACCCGATCCCGGGGCCCGAGATCCCAGGCGGCGGGGACGTCATGCGCACCCGCGAGGCCAACCGAAAGAAGCTGGCCGACACGGAAGAGCGAGACGCCGGCCCCGCCACCCGAGCCGCCGTCGAGTCGTCCGGAATCACCCCATGCCGCCATGATCGCGGCCGGCGAAGACCCCAAGTTCATCGCCCGGCGACTGATCA
>CAZOJS010000174.1:0-5985 GCA_964580175.1 uncultured Anaerolinea sp.
TGGTTTTCGTTGATTCTCTCGACGGCTTTTAAGAGCTCAAAATCGTACCCGAGCTTCTCAGAAATACGGATAAAAGCTGACAGGTCTTTCGGAAAACAGAATCCTCCAAAACCAATGCCGGGATTCAAGAAACTCTTGCCAATACGTCGGTCAAGTCCCATCCCCAACGCTACTTTTTCCACATCCGCCTTCGCCGCTTCGCAGAGGTTAGAGATCGCGTTGATAAAGGATATTTTCATCGCCAGAAAGGAATTAGAGGCGTGCTTGATGATTTCAGCGCTGTTAATATCCGTGATGACAATCGGGGCCTTGAGAGGTTTGTAGAGGTCCGTGAGGATCGCTTCGGCTTTTTTAGATTCCACGCCCAGAATGATCCTGTCAGGATTCATGAAGTCCTGAACCGCGGTCCCCTCGCGCAGAAACTCGGGGTTTGACGCCACGTCAAACGTGACGCCCTTTTTCGCGTGACGGCCCAAGGTCTGGCTAAGCCGTTCTCCGGTCTGAACCGGAACCGTGCTTTTTTCGACGATAAGTTTGTAAGAATTAATTTCCTTGGCGATTGTCCGCGCCACATTTTCGACGTAGGTGAGGTCCGCCTCGCCATTAGGCTTGGGTGGAGTCCCCACCGCGATAAAAATAACCTCCGAACGCCGCACCGCGCTTCTGAGGTCCGTAGAAAACGAAATATTCTTTTTTTTGACACATTCCTTAATAAGCTCGCTCAGGCCCGGCTCGTAGATGGGCATGGAGCCCTTCTTTAGAAGCGCCACTTTTTTAGTGTCAATGTCCACGCAGATCACCTGGTTTCCCAGGCTCGCGAAACAGGCACCCGACACCAGACCCACGTAACCGCAACCCACAACTGTTATTTTCATATCTGTTTCTTGCTCAAGTTTTCTTTAAAGTGCCGAGGCCGGAGAGGCCTTGGGGCGATTGTACGACTGACTTAACCCAAATGAGGCTTTCGGGAAAGCCTTTAACCTGAACTCAAAATAAAACGTATCGCCGCCGTCGTCACGGTGATTATAAGTGAGGTCAACAATGACGCATTCAAACGCCCTGGACACCGTGACTTCAAATTCTTCATTCTCCTCATCCTCAAATTCAAAGCGTTCATAAACCTTAATGTTCCACTGTTCATTGATCTTCCAGCGAATCTCCGCGGTCGTGAGGCTGCTCTCATCCTGAAGGTAACGCTGCCCCACCGCGAAGGATAAATCGCCCTTAGTGAGGTAAACGTCGAAATTGGCTGTTTCGACCTTGCTGGTTCTGGTGTTGTAAGCCACGTCCGTCTCTATCCCCAACCATGAATAAGGCCTCAATTCAGCGTCGATGCCCACATTCTCGATCCGCCCGGTGTGGAGATCCATATCAAAAAACGGTAAAATGCGCGCAATCTCCCGAGTCCTCAACATATCGGGGCCGACATGCTCCTTGGTTTGAAACTTATTTTCAAAATTAAACCGGATAAAATTCTGCTTATCGAAGGCGTCTAGCGCGTCAAATTGTGGAAGTGTGGTCGCGGCGACCGTGGGATTGGGGCGATAGTTGTAACTGAGGGTGGGTGTAAAAATATGCCTCACCTGATTGTAGTCCAGCCCAAACGCGTTCAAATAGACATCGTAGGTTTTATAGAACCTCGTGCTGATATCCAGCCCCCCGTCCACAATGCCCCTCACGACATCTCGCTGGCTCGCTAGGTCTTTGGAATAAAGGGTCTGCCGCGACCCGACGCGAGGAACCACGGAGAAATAGCCCACCTTCCCGGCATAGGAAAGGGTGTGATTGAAGTCCAGCCTTATCGCGTTCAGATTCTCATCCGTGAACGCGAATTCTTTTTTCAAATTGGAAAATTGCGCTTCCTGTCTCAAATAAAACGGCGTGTCGGCAAATTTCTTGTTGTGCGTGTCAAAACGTACTTCGGGGCTTCTTTCCACCACCGTAAAAAAATCGTCCACGCGCTCACGGTCAAGAATGCTAAGGGTGTACTCGGGCTTCGCGGTGATAAGCGACACATAGTTATCCGGAAAAACATTTTTCTCGTATTCCTCCCGGAAGAAAAAATCTTTGATGACCGTTTCGTCGCTCAGCTTATTTATTTCCGCCGTCAGCGTGGTCGCTTCCCCGACTTGGGACTGATGCCTCCATTGCGCCCGGTACCTGTCGGAATCAACGTCTGGCTCCGCGTCATTGTCATCAGCATAGTAAAGCCTGGCCGCGCCATGGCCTATGTTGTCACCTTTATAAAAATTTTCCACGCCGCCGCCAAAACCCCGCTTCTCGCGATAATCCAGAAGGATATTGCCTTTGGATTGGAGAGACGGTTGATTCACGAGGTTGTAGCGCCACTTACTGAGAAGAAAAATGCCCCATTCCGAATTTTTTCCCGGAACCAATTGAACGGGAAAGCGCTCAAAGTCGACATAATGGACCACAAAATAAGGGACAAAAAGGATCGGCACTCCCTGAATATAAAGAACCGCGTTCTTGGCCACGATCTTGTCTTCGGGATAGATGTCGACCTGATGCGCTTGGATTTTATAAAAGGGAGTGTCACCACAGCAGGTCGTGACGTAGCTATCGACCGCGCGGTAATGGTTATCCGAGACCCGCTCGATACCCTTCGCTTTGCCATAGAAGCTGGGTTCAATCGTAGCGCTCATCTGGGAAACGTTTCCTACCTTGGTGCCAAAATTGTATTCCCCCCGCTCGCCCGTAAAGAAGCTCCCCTTCTGGGCAAGCTTCACGTTTCCTTCCGCCACGGCTATTTTCGTGGCCATGTAAACCGTGATCTTATCCGCCGTAAGCTTCACATCCTCATAGTCAATGGAGACATGCCCTGTCCCGACCGCTTTCTGTTGCTCATGAAAGTACTCGACGGCGTCACCATGCACCTGGATAGGCACAACTTTGGTGCTTTGCTCCTTAGCCGGTGGTGGTGAATCAGGAAAAGCGCTTCTGGGAAAGAGAAAAAAAGCGGTAACAATGAGAAAATAAGAGAGAAATCTTTTGAAAAAGCAGAGCATGAAACTAAAAATCTCCTGGGCTAATTCTCTTCTGAAAAAGCGAGTGCGGCCGCGCCAATGAGGCCGGCATCCACACCCAGCTCGGCCCGAACTACTTTAACAGAACGCGCTGCGATGGGGAAAGCTTTTTTCTTGAGAGTAGCGACAAACGGCTTAAAAAGTAGGCTGCCGTTCTGCGCGATACCGCCGCCCAGTATGATCTTTTCGGGGTTCAGGATATTCACAAGCCCTGTGAGTGCGGTTCCGAGGTGTGCGCCGGTTTCATTCCACATATCTTTTGAGAAACGATCCCCCTGCCTCGCGGCTTGCGCCACTAAAAGAGGCGTGAGTTCTTTGCGCCCCTTCACCATCCATTTCTTTAATAGGCTCTTCTGGGCACCCTTAAGGCGCCTCTTTATTTCACGCACAAAATGGGCGCTCCCCACGTAAGTTTCAATACAGCCGCGGTTGCCGCAAGCGCACCGGGGGCCATCCTCATTGATCACAAAATGGCCAATTTCGGCGGCCGAGTAGCGCGGGCCGTGAAAAAGCTTCCCGTTAATAACCAGCCCCCCACCCACACCGGTGCCAAGCGTCAAGGCGATCAAGTTTTTGGCTCCCCGGCCCGCCCCAAAGAGAAACTCCGCCAGCGCCATCGCGTTCGCGTCATTGTCCACATGCACGGGCAGCTTGAAACGGCGTTCTAGCCATTGCTTTAACGGCGTATTCTTCCAGCCGGGGATATTGGGAAAAAAATAGACAAAGCCTCTTTCCACATCAATCGGACCCGGCGCGCCGACCCCGATCCCAGCCACTTTCAAATTCTTTTTCCGCGCGGCTTTCAGAAGACCCTCAATATGCGCTGACAACAGGTCAAACAGTTTCCGGCGGCCCACAACGCTCGTCGTCGCAAAAATCTCGCGCCGGATCACCTTGCCGTTCCCGCTCACGAGGCCAAGCTTAATGCTGCCCCCGCCAATATCCACCCCAATCGCCACTTTTTGCACAAAACCTCCTTAGGACACTAAAAATATTCCAGTATTATATCAAAAATCGGACAGGCAGACGCGGTTTCTTCCCTGGCGCTTGGCTTGATACAGGGCTGAATCTGCCGCCTCGGTCAGTAAATTCACGTCCGCGATCTTCTCCGAATAGGTAGAACACCCGACGCTTATCGTCACCTTTAAATGTTCGTCATAAGCCTCAAACACTTTTTCTGAAACCGCACGGCGGATTCTTTCTGCCGCAAAAAAAGCGCCCTGTTCATCTGTTTCGATTAAAAGTACGCCAAATTCTTCACCGCCGTATCGTCCGGCCAGATCGATTTCACGGATATTTTTCTTGATCGTCTCAGCCACCTGCCTGATCACCACATCGCCCACGAGATGCCCGTATTCGTCGTTAAAATTCTTAAAATGATCAATGTCAATCATCAGAAACGACAGCTTAAGACCAAACCGCTTCGAACGGTCCAATTCCCCCTCGAGCCGTTCCACCAGATGCCGGCGCACATAAACACCGGTCAGGCCGTCCGTGATAGCGAGTGTCTCAATTTTCCCGTACAGCTTTACCCGCTGGGCTTCCGCAATAAAACGCTCAATCAAAATGGAAAGAACAGAGAACTCATTCTTATCGATCCCAAGGAGAATGAGAACCGCAAATATTTTTTTGTGAATAAATATTGGCTGCGCGAGAAATGGCATGAAATCAGGCCAGAGCCTGATAGTTGACTCAGGTCCGCCTGCCGCGTCAATCGCATGAAGCGGCTCCTGGTGTTTAAAAACAAGCTCAAAAATCTTCTGGTCGAAGGGAAAAAGCTCTCCTTTGGCTTTTTTCTTATCCTTCAGAAAAACGCTCCGGTCAAACAACCCCTGAAAATCGGAAGCACGCAGCTCGATAATCTCGTCAGGATGCTCCGGACGGGGTTCCTCCTCATTAAAAAGCGCCAGTTTAATCGTTTGAAATTTAAAGTGTTTGGACAGAGCCTCCCCAAACACCAAAAAAGTCTCAAAGATGTCCAAGCTCTTGGACATTTCTTTCGTCTTGTCATAAATATGAAAAATCTCATCAGCTTTTTGTCCTGCGGACTCCGTTTCATCCGTCTTCTGCCGAAACGACTCACGCTGCGCTTCAAGGCTCTTCGAAAAAATGATGAGCTCATCATCCAGGACGGCCGATTTCGCGAAGGCCCAACGCTTGAATTGAAAACATCCCCAGAAGATAAGCCAGGAAAAAATAAAATAAAATAACCAGCTAAAAGGGTCAAGGCCGCCTCGCACCAGCGTGAAGATCGCTAAAAATACAATTGACAGAAACGCCAAAACCCGCCAAAGGCCGCTGCCAGCAAAGTGAGCCAGAAACAGCGTCAAAAACCACGCCGCGTTAAAAATTAAATACTTCCACATACCCGATTCCTTCCAGATTCCTTGGCTTCGTAGAGATTTTTATCGACCGTCCACATGAGTTCGTCCTTAGTGCGCCCCCCCTCCGGGAAGGCGGCCACTCCGAACGAGGCGGTCACGCGGCGTTCCGCGCGCCTGACGAAGAATTTATTCTTCTCTATGGTACTCCGTATTTTTTCTGAAATTTTGAGAGCCTCTTTCTTACCCTTGCTAGGCAACAAGACCACAAACTCTTCTCCGCCGTACCGCGCGACAAAATCACCCGGCTCAAGGCACTTCAAAATCAGTGAAGAGATATTTTTCAAAACCATATCACCAGCGGCGTGGCCGTACTCGTCGTTGTAGCGCTTAAAAAAATCAATATCCAGGAGAACAACGGAAAACGAAAGCTTGTTGAACTGGGCTCTCCGGATTTCTTCCGAGAGTCTCTCCTGGAAATAACGGTTAAGGTACAGGCCCGTCAGGCTGTCGCGTATCGCCAGCTCTTCCATTTTCTCATAAAGAAGTATGTTCCTTATCGTGACAGCGCCCAGACTCGAGAAAATATCAAGAAGCCTTAAATCATCCGCGGTGAAAAC
>CAZOJS010000175.1:0-2618 GCA_964580175.1 uncultured Anaerolinea sp.
ACGGCCGCCGCCCATCCTGCGGGGTACGCCGTGCCCTTCGGCGACGCAGGGCAGGTCGGGATTGGCGGGATCACCCTCGGCGGCGGCGTCGGCTGGCTGGTCCGCAAGTACGGCCTGACGATCGACAGTCTCCTCGAGGCGGAGGTGGTCCTCGCAACCGGGGAACGCGTCGTCGCGAGCCCGACGGACCATCCGGACCTGTTTTGGGGGCTCCGCGGCGGCGGGGGTAACTTCGGCGTTGTCACCCGCTTTCGGTTCCAGCTCCGTGCCGTTGACACGGTCTTCGCCGGAGACGTGATCGTCCAGGCAACGCCGGAGGTGATGGGCCGACTGGTGGAGGTGCTCGCCGGGGCGCCGGACGGGCTGACCGTCATGCCCACGATCATGGCTGCGCCGCCGATGCCCGAGCTTCCCGAGAGCTGGCACGGTCGGCTCGTGGTCTTCCTGTCGTTCTGCCACTCGGGCCCAGTCGAGCACGATGAAGACGTCCTCGAGATCCTGCGATCGCTCGGTGAGTCCGCGGTCGTGGGACTCGAGCGCAAGCCGTATCCCGCGATGTTCCCCGCCCCGACCGACGATCGCTTCTACTACGCGGTCGGCACCCTGTGCGTCGACAATCTGGACCACGCGGCGATCGCGATCATCGAGCGCCGGATGGCCGGCCCGAGCTCACCCGACGCAATCGTCCACATGCGCGTCCTGGGTGGTGCGCACTCCCGAGTCGCAAACGACGCGACGGCCTATGCACATCGCGAGCGCCGGGCGCTGATCTGGCTGATCACCTCATTCGCGGATCCTGCGGACGCGCAGCGCCACAGGGCCTGGACCGCGGAGTTCGAGGCGGAGCTCGTGGCCGCCAGCGGCGGATCCGGCGCCTACGTGAACTTCCTCGGAAGTGACGGAGAGGCCGAGGTCCGGGCCGCCTACCCACCGGCCACGCTCGCACGGCTCGTCGAAGTGAAGCGACGTTACGACCCGAACAACCGGTTCAGGTTCAACCTGAACATCCCGCCGGACCTCGAGGTCGAGGTCGGATAGCGCATACGGTCAGGCTCGGCTCGCGAGCAGGGCCGTCACGACCTCGAGCAGGTTCGCACCGACACCGTCCGGCCGCCTCGGCCCACGGAGCCGTCCGGCGGCGTCCGCCGCGGCGACGGCCGCCCGATCCGTCTTGCCGGTCAGGACGAGGATCCCGCGCAACCCGGTCCGCCGAGCCCCGGCAACATCGGAGTCGAGGTCGTCTCCGACCATCGCCACGTCGCGGGCCCGGAGGCGAGGGGCTCCTGCCTCGGTCGTGAGCTCCCGAAGGGCTTCCCGAAAGACGACCGGCGACGGCTTTCCGGCGATCGTGGCCTTCCGCTCGAGGGCGTGCTCGAGACCGATCACGAGGGCACCCGAATCCAGGGTGACGCCCCGCGCGGTCACCCACCACAGGTTGCGATGCATGGCCACGAAGGCCGCGCCGGCCCTGAGGTGCCGGAAGGCGATATCCAGGTTACGAAACGAGAGGTCGTCCCCGGCATCGCCGATGACGACCGCGGCCACCCGGGCGTCGGGCGCGTCGGCCTCCTCGGGCGTGACCAGCTCCTGGCCGGCCCACTCGCGCCGGGCGTCGTTGGAGGCGAAGACGAGGAGCGGTTCTCCGGCGTGGTGATGAGCCGTGTAGGCCGCGGCAGCGGATGCGGCCGTGATGATCGTTGACGGGCTCACCGGCCGTCCGAACTGGCGTGACACGCCGGCCGCGAGGCTCTCCCGATGCGCCAGCGAGAAGTTCGTGACGACGCGATGCGGGACGCCCGCCGTCTCGAGCCTTTCGAGCGCCTCGACCGAGCCCGGGAGTGGCTTACCGGCGTACAGCAACACCCCGTCGGCGTCGAGGACGAGCGCCCGGACCCCTCGCAGCGCGTCGCGCAGTTCGTTCGACGAGGCGGTCGTGGGGCGGGCAGTCCGGGTCACCCGCCGATGGTAGTCTCCGGCGAGGCGATGTGGCTCGCGACGAGGGAGGCGGCGGGATGGGTTTGCTGGACGGCAGGAAGGCGCTCATCTTCGGCGTCGCCAACGATCACTCGATCGCCTGGGGCATCGCGAAAGCGCTGCATGACGCCGGTGCCACGGTTGGCTTCTCGTCGGTGGAGAGCCTGATCGAGCGTCGCGTTCGGCCGCTCGCGGCCTCCATTGGCGCCGACTTCGTGGAACCCTGCGACGTCCAGTCAGACGACGAGATCCGCGCGGTCATGGCGAAGTGGCAGGCTGTCCACGGCCAGATCGACATCCTCGTGCATGCCCTCGCCTTTGCCCGGCGAGAGGACCTCGAGGGCAGCTTCGTCGATACCTCGCGCGAGGGGTTCGCCCTCGCGCTTGACGTTTCGGCCTATTCGCTGGTCGCCCTGGCACGCGAGGCGCGGCCGCTGCTCCAGCCTGGCTCGGCCATCCTCACGCTCACCTACTACGGCGCAGAAAAAGTCGTGGCGCACTACAACGTCATGGGCGTCGCCAAGGCGGCGCTCGAGGCGAGCGTCCGCTACCTCGCCGCCGACCTGGGCCCCGACGGTATCCGGGTCAACGCGATCAGCGCAGGACCCGTGCGAACGCTGGCAGCCGCCGGGATCGCCGGGTTC
>CAZOJS010000176.1:0-4379 GCA_964580175.1 uncultured Anaerolinea sp.
CCGAGCGAGGGCGAGGAACCGCTCGCGAAACGCCTCCCATCCGGAGCTGGCGATCTCGAACCCGGCCGCGCCGGCATGCCCCCCGTGGCGGATCAGGAGGTCCCCGCAGGCGGCGAGCGTGTCGGCAAGGTGGAGCGATCCGTCACCGCGACACGAGGCCCGGATGATGTGGCCGAGATCCGCTCCCACGATGGCGGGCCGCCCGCGCTCATCGGCGAGTCGAGCCGCAACGAGCCCGACGACGCCGATCGGCCAGGGCCCACGGACGATCGTTGCCGCGGAACCCTCCACGGCATCCGGCGAGGTCCGCGCCTGCGCGACGGCTTCCTTGGTCAGGTCGCGCCGCTGCAGGTTCGCGGCTTCCAGGACCGAAGCGAGCGCCGTTGCCTCGTCTGGATCCGTGGTCAGGAGGAGCCGGGCGGCGTCCATTGCCTCCCCGACCCGCCCGGCGGCATTGAGACGCGGCGCCACGGCGAACGAGAGTGTCTCGACATCGACCGACGCAGGCGCCACCTTGGCCCGAGCCAGCAAGGCGGCCAGCCCGGGCCGCGGGGCCGTTCTGATCCGGGCCAGGCCCAACCGAACGATGGCTCGGTTCTCCCCGAGGATCGGCGCGACGTCAGCGATCGTGCCGATCGCGGCCAGTTCGGCAAGGTCAAGGGCCTCGGGAACGTCCCCGAGCAACAGCCGGGCCAGGGAAAAGGCGATGCCCGCGCCGGACAGGCGGTCGTCGGGGTACCGGCTGCCCGGGCGATGGGCATTGACGATGGCCATGGCCACGGGTAGTACGGCCGGGACCCGATGGTGATCCGTGACCAGGACATCGATGCCACGGTCCCGTGCTGCGGCAATCTCGGTGATGCTGGTCGTCCCGCTGTCCACGGTCACGATGACCCGCGCCCCATCGCGCTCCGCGGTTTCCACGGCGGCGAGGGACAGGCCGTGGCCTTCGTCAACTCGCGATGGCACGTATGGGATCGCCGTCACGCCGAAGGCCCGGAGTGCGAGGGTCAGGACCGCCAGCCCGGTGATCCCGTCGGCATCGAAGTCGCCGAACACGAGGACCGTTTCGCGCGCGTCCCGGGCCCGCTCGATTCGAGCCAGGAACACATCCGCGTCTGGCAGCAGGCGCGGATCGTTGAGCCCGGCCCGGGGTTCCCCGAGGTGGCGCGTCAGCGAATCCGAGGTATCGAGGCCGCGACGGACGAGGAGTGCCGCAGCCCACGCTCCGAGGCCCAGTTCCCTGGCGGCAGCCACGAGTTCGTCCGATGGCGAGGTCGGCTCGGGAAAGGCCCACCGGGAGCGCTGCTGGAGCACCGTATCAGGATGCCATGGCCGGCTGCACGGCCGCTCTTCGGAGGATTACGCCGAGACTCGACGGGCGGCGGGACCACGGGCGGCACGCCCGTGCTTGCGATCTTCGTAGTTCTGCCAGACGACGAGCAACGGGCTCGCATTGAAGATCGACGAGTAAGTGCCCGAGATGATCCCGATGAGGAGCGCCAGGACGAACTCCTCGGTCGCGGAACCGCCGAAGAGGAGCAGGGCGGTCAGGGTCAGGACGACCGTGAAGCTCGTCGTGACCGAGCGGCCGAACGTCTGCAGGAGCGAGTGGTTGACGATCTCGGCGAACGGCTCGCCGGCGTGGCGGACCCGATTCTCGCGGACCCGGTCGAACACCACGATCGTGTCGTGAACGCTGAAGCCGATGACCGTCAGCATGGCGGTCACGAACAGGCCGTCGATCTCCGTGTCGAAGAACGTGCCGAGGATCGCGAAGACACCGAGCACGACGATGACGTCGTGCACCAGGGATATCAGGGCGGTGACGCCCATCTTCACGTCGCGGAAGCGGAACGTGATCCAGGCCAGGATGCCGAGGCTGCCGATGAGGATGAGCACGACAGCCTGATTGACCAGGTCAGCGCTGACCACGGCACCGATCGAGCTGAGCGAGCGCTGCTCGGCAATCGGCCCAAGGGCGGCCTGCAGCCCGGTCGCGATGCGCCCGATCTCGCCGTCCGTCGGAACCTGCGTGTTGCCCAACGGGACGGCGGTCGGCGCTGGTGACGGACTCGCTGAGGGGTCGGCGGACGACGTCGGCTCGGTCGGCGCCGGCGTGAGCGACGGAAGCGGCGTCGGCGACGGCTCGATCGTGCGCAGGTCCAGCTTGGACAGCCGGATGTCGAAGAAGCCGGCCCCGGTCAGGGCAACAGTGGCATCGGGCTGATCGAGCGCGACCAGTTCATCCCGAACCTGGGCGGTCGTGACGCCGGGGTCGGCGAACCGGATGGACCAGGTCGTCCCGCCCGTGTAGTCGATCGAGAACTTGAGCCCGGCCGTCCCGCCGCTGAACGGCGTCAGGAGGATGAAGATCAGGCCTGGAATGGTGATGAGGAGGGAAAACGCGAAGAACCAGCGGCGCTTCCCGATGACGTCAAACACCCGGGCTCACCCCGCGTCGTGCGCCGCGCCCGGTGGGCCGATAGGTCAACTCGCTTTCGGAGATGCCGTACAACCGTGCCTTGCGCGCCCACTCCTGGCCCACGATCACGCGGAGTAGGGTCCGGGTGACGACGATCGCCGAGAACATCGAGACGAGGACGCCGATGATGAGCACGAGCGCGAAACCCTGGATCACCGACGAGCCGAAGAAGTACAGGATCGAGGCGGTGATGAGGCTGGACACGTTCGAGTCGAGGATCGAGTTCCAGGCACGGGAGAAACCGGCCTCGATCGCCTGCGGCAGGGACTTGCCGAGGCGCAGCTCTTCCTTGGACCGCTCAAAGATCAGGATGTTGGCGTCCACGGCCATGCCCACCGAGAGCACGAAGCCCGCGATGCCGGCCAGCGTCAGCGTCACCGGGATCAGGCGGAAGATGGCGAACACGACGAGCGCGTAGTAGACCAGGGCCACGCCCGCCACGGCCCCCGGCAGGCGGTAGTGGAGGAGCATGAAGATCAACACGAGCAGGACGGCGATGCCGCCGGCGAGGATGCTCTTGTCCAGGAACTCCTGGCCGAGGGTCGGCGCAATCGTGTCGCTGGACAGCTCCTCCACCGGGAACGGCAGGGCACCGAAACGGAGGACGTCGACCAGTTCCTTGGCTTCCTTGGTTTGGAACCCGCCGATGTCGCCGCTGCTGATCTGGACCTGGCCACCGGTGATGGCCTGTCGAATGACCGGGGATGAGATGACCACAGAGTCGAGGACAATCGCGAACTGCTCCTGGAGATGGCTCGCGGTCCACTTCGAGAACAGGTCTGAGCCGCCCGACTTGAGGGCGAAGTTGACCGCCCGGTTGCCACGCTCATCGGAACCGATGCTGGCGGACTCCAGCTGATCGCCGGAGAACAGGATGCAGATCGTGGTCACGGTGCCGCCGGCCGGGCAGTCGGTGGCCGCGCTCAGGTCGATGGACTGACCCTGGGTGATGGTCGTGGAGGTCGGGATGGGGACAAAGTCGAGGCGACCGGTCTGGCCGACCAGCGCCCGGACCGACGCGGTGTCGGTAACGCCGGGGAGTTCCACGACGATCCGGTCCGTGCCGCTGGTCACCACGACCGGTTCGGCGACACCCGTCGAGTTCACCCGCTTGTCCATGATCCCGCGCACGACTTCGAGGTCCGCGGGGGTCGGGGTCTTGCCGCCGGTGGGCGTGACTCGATACTCGACCTTCAGGCCACCCTGCAGGTCGAGGCCGAGCTTCGTCTCGATCAGACGTGCGCCACTCTCGCTGTCGAGTCCGGGCAGCCGAAGCCGGGGCCAGAAGTCGATCACGAGGGCGAACACGCCGATGACGGCGATCAGGATCAGTGCGGTCCTACGCATCGACGGCGGATGATACAGGTGCGCGGGCCACGCTGCCCGCGACCCACGATCAGAGCTCCAGGCCGGCCTTGATCCGGGCCGCCAGCGCGGGGCCGATGCCGGGCAGCGCGGCGATCTGCTCGACCCGGGCCTCACGAATCCGCTTGACCGATCCGAACGTCCTGAGCAGGACGGCACGACGGCGCGGCCCCACGCCGGGCAGGTCATCGAAGACCGATCGGATCGAGGCGCGGGCGCGCAGTTTCCGGTGGTAGGTGATCGCGAAGCGATGGGCCTCGTCGCGGATCCGCTGGACCAGGTAGAGCGCCTGCGAGGTCGTTGGGAGGAGAACCGGCTCCGGGCGGTCCGGGCGGACCAGCTCCTCGCGTTCCTTGGCCAGGCCGGCCAGCGGGAGATCGTGGAGACCGAGCTCGTCGAGGACGATCTTGGCGGCGCTGACCTGGGCACGGCCGCCGTCGATGATCACGAGATCGGGCATTGCCCAGCGGAGCTCCTCGGCACTCCCCTCGTCACCCGTTTTGACATTGCGGAATCGGCGACGGAGCAC
>CAZOJS010000177.1:0-3321 GCA_964580175.1 uncultured Anaerolinea sp.
GTCCTCGTCGATGGAGCTGGACGCCGTCGACAGACCCGACCCGAATTCCGCGGCCAGCGTCTGGCCACGCCGGTAGAGTTGACGCGCCTCCTCGAACGAACCCTCCATGGCGCGGAGCACGGCCAGGCTGCCGACCAGGGAGGATTCGGTGTACCGATCGCCCGCCGCGCTCTCGATGAGCTCTTCGCATTGCGGGATCGCGTCGCGAACCGGTGTCGGCCCCTGGAGCAGGACGTACGCGATCGTCCCGGCGCTCCGCCTGACCAGCCGCGCATCCCCGGCCAGGTTCGCGTACTCGATCACGCGCTCGGCGTGGTGTCCGGCTTCATCCAGATGGCCCCTGAGGCCTTCAACGAGCATCAGCACGCGCCAGGCGCTCGCGAGCCCGGCGATGTCGGCGAGCGGCTCGAGGACGGCGATCGCCGTCTGGGCCGTCCCGATCGCCTGCGACGCATAGCCCTTGCCCCGGTACTGGTCGAGCAGGGCCTGCGTCACCTGGGCTCGGGCATCGAGGCGGACATCGCCTGTCTCTTCGGCGACCTCCCGGATCTCGGTGAGTGTCGTCGTTGCGTCGTCGAAGGCGCCCTGCTGCAGGAAGCCCTCGGCCAGGTCGAGCATGATCTCGAGTCGGAGCGTGCGCTCCCGGGCGAGGACGGCAGCGGCACGCCGGAGGAGGTTGACGGCGGCCGGCAGGTCGCCTCGGCCCAGGGCTCGACGCCCCGCGGAAGCGAGCCTGATCGCAGCGCGCTCGCCCACGGCGCGGGCCTCATCGTCGATGACGCCGAGCTCGAGGCGATAGCGATATGCCTGCTCGAGGTGGTAGCCGAGGATTTCCTCGAACTCTGTCTCGCGGCCTCGTTCCTTGTTGACCCGCTCGGCCCAGACCACGAATTGCTCGTGGAGCGCGGCTCGAATGCGCTTGAGGAGGCTTCCATAGGCCGTGTCGCGAATGACGAGGTGGCCGAACCGGAAGAAGTCGTCCTCGCCGCCCGTGCGCCGGACGAGCTGCTTGGCCGCAAGCGAACCGAGGTCCTCGAGCAGGCGGGGTCGAGCCTCGTCCCCGACGAGCTCGGTGATCGCCTCCTCGGCGAACGAGAGGCCGATGACCGAGGCAGGCTCGATGACCGCCCGTTCCTCAGGCCCGAGGGCGTCGAGGCGGGCCGCGACGAGCGCCTGCACGGTCGGCGGGATGGCCAGCTCGCCGGATGCCCTCGTGGAGACCCATCGGTCCCCGTCCTGCCGGATAGCCCCGGTCTCCTGGAGCATCGAGACAATCTGCTCCGTATACAGCGGATTCCCTTCCGCCGCGGTCGCGATTCGCTCTCGGACGCTGAGGTCCAGGTCCCCGAGCAGCTCGCCGACGAGTTGACCTACCTCGCCTTCTGTCAGCGGGTCCAGATTGATCGTCTCGGTGGCGTGCGCTCCGGACCAGTCGGCGTGCCGTTCGACGAGCTCATGACGTGCCGTGCACAGCAGCAAGATGGCGCCGCTGTCAGCCGTTTCGAGCAGATAGTCGATGAACTCGAGGAACGTCTGTTCCGCGGAGTGGATGTCATCGATGATCACGACGAGCGCCCGTTCGGATGCCAGTGCCTCGAGCAGCCGACGCATGCCCCACATGAGTTCAGGGACGGGGAACTGGATCGAGCTGAGGTTCATCATCGAGGCGACCCGTTCGGTGATCGCGTCGCGATCCGCGGCCACCGACGGGCCCGTCAGCAGCCCCCGGATCTTCTCGATCGCGACCTCCACGCCGTCCTCGGCGGAAATCCCCGCGGCGTCGCGAACGACCTCGGACAGCGGCCAGAACGTGATGCCGTCGCCGTATGGCAGGCAGCGTCCGCGGACCAGATCGGCGTCCGCCGCGGCAAGGGCAGCGAACTCACGGATCAGGCGTGACTTTCCGACGCCGGCGTCGCCGATGACGGAGATCAGCGTTGCCCGCCGCTGCCCTGCGGCACCGGCCAGGGCCTCGGCCAGGCGGACCATTTCTGCTTCCCGGCCGACGAACTCGGTGCGCGTGCTCAACCCGTCAACGGGCCGTTCCCGGACTCCCACCAACCGATAGGCGGGCACCGGCTCCGTCTTGCCCTTGAGAACAAGGGCCGGGACCTCTTGGACCTCGACCTGGTCGCGGGTCAGGCGGTAGGTGAGCTCGCCGAGGATGATCTCGGCTGCGCCGGCGGCCTGCTCGAGGCGCGCCGCCGTGTTGACGGTATCTCCGGTGACGAGCCGTTGCCCGGTGCTGGCGTCGCCCGTCGCGATCACCTCGCCGGTGTTGACCCCGATGTGGTTGAGGAGCCGGACGCCGTATTGCTCACCGAATGCCTCGTTGAGGGCAGGCAGCGCAGATTGCATGTCCGCAGCAGCGCGTACGGCGCGGAGCGCGTCATCCTCATGCCGAACCGGCAGCCCGAAGACGGCCATGACCGCATCGCCGATGAACTTCTCGACCGTCCCGCCATGTCGCTCGAGGGCAATCTTCATCGCCTCGAAATAGCGGGTCATGACGTCGGTGAACGCCTGCGGGTCGAGTGGATCGCCGCTCTCGGTGCGCGGCTTCGGGTTGGCGAAGACGATCGTGACGGTCTTGCGGCTGTCGCGCGAGGCCGCGCTCGCCGCGGACGCCCCGCAGGTGAAGCAGTACGCATACCGCTCGGGAACCTCCTCGCCGCAGACGTGGCAGGAACGCATTCCGGCTGCTGGTTCCGGGGACTCGGCGTCGTCTCCGGCCGCCCTGCTCCGCACGGACAGCAGGTGATGCGACTGGATCTGGACGTCGGAGCCCTTCGGCGACTTCAGGCCCATGTCCTCGGCCTCGACAATGTCGCGCACTTCCCGATAGACCGAGTCGGCCATCAGAACTTCGTCGGCGGGCGCGTTCTGCTCCATGGCGGTCGACTCGTCCATCGGTTCCCCGATCAGGACGTGCTGGCCCTCCGCATCCCGACCGAAGTAGACGATTCCTGTCGCGATCCCGGTCCGGTTCACGAGCCGGACGCCCCAGATCTTCTCGAGCTCGTCGTTGAGCGTCGCCAGTGCCCGCTGGCTCTCTGCCGCCGCCTCAACCGCTCGGATCGGGTCGTCCTCCCGTCGGAGCGGGAGGCCGAAGACCGCGACGATCGCGTCGCCGATGATCTTCTCGATGGTTCCGCCGCGCGATTCGAAGACGACACGCATGACCCCGAAATAGCGATTGAGCACTTCGCGGAGGGACTCGGGGTCGAGCCGCTCGCCGAGCGCGGTCGAGCCTTTGAGGTCCGACGTGACCACCGTCACGAGCTTCCCGCGGTCCTCGGCTGCTTCGGTGACGAGGAGGGT
>CAZOJS010000178.1:0-3138 GCA_964580175.1 uncultured Anaerolinea sp.
ACGATCTATCAGGCGATCGCCACCCAGGTCAGCGACATTCGCCACCTCGACGCATCCGATCGCGTCGAGCCGATGGTCATCGACGAGAGCACCCTGATCGCCAACCTCCAGTTGGAATTCGACAGGTCGAACCCGCCGGCCGAGATCGCCAAGTCCGAGCGGATCCTCCGGCTGCTTGGCCTGCTCGGACCCGAGATCTCGCTTGCCCAGGTGTACCTGGAGCTGCAGGGAAGTCAGGTCATCGGCTACTACGACCCGACAGTCAATCAGCTCTTCCTCGTGAGTCGAGACGGTGCGCTGGGCGCGATCGAACGGGTCACGTATGCCCACGAGTTCACCCACGAGCTGCAGGACCGTCGCTTCGACCTGGAATCGCTCGGCCTCGACGCGATCAAGGACGATTCAGATCGAGCCATGGCGATCCTGGCGCTGGTTGAGGGCGATGCGGTGAGCGTTCAGACCAGTTGGATGATCGCCAACCTCTCGGCAGCGCAGCTCGGCGAGGTGGCCGCGGAGGCGTCCGACCCGGCCATGCTTGAGGTGCTCGCCAGGACGCCCAGGATCCTCCTCGAGACGTCGCTCTTCTCCTATCAAGCCGGCGCCGGATTCGTGGCGCAGCTCCTGGCGCTTGACGGGTACGCGGCCGTCGACGCCGCCTACGAGCGGCTCCCCGTGTCTACCGAACAGATCCTGCATCCGGATTCGTACCTGACCGACGAACGACCCGTCAGGATCGACGTCCCGGCCGATCTCGCCGGCCGGTTCGGGCCCGGCTGGTCTGTGCTCGGCGCGGATACCCTCGGGGAGTTCCAGATCCGTGTCTGGCTGCGGGAAGGTGGCATCCTCGGCGACGTCGCCCGCCTCGCGGCGGAGGGCTGGGGCGGGGACCGGCTGACGGCCGTCGAGGGGCCGAACGGCGCGGCATCCCTGGTGTGGGTCACCACCTGGGACAGTGCCGCGGATGCCGCGGAGTTTGCGGATAGCGCCCGGATCGCGATCGGCGGCAATCGCCTGGACGGCCAGATCGTGGCGTCAGGCAGCCGTGTGGTGGTCGGGATCCGGTCGGACGGGACCGTCTCGAATGCCACGCTTCGCCCGATCCTTGAGGACCTGGCGCGGGGCTGAGGCCTGCTGGCCGCCTCGGCCCGGCCCCGGCGCAACCAGGGCGGGCCGCGTGCCTACATCAGGTCCGGCGCCGAGATCCCGAGCAAGCCGAGCGCACTCGCCAGCGTGATCCGCGTCGCCTCGACGAGCGCGAGGCGCGCGGTAGAGCGGTCGGGATCCGAGACATCGACCACCTTGGCGTCCCGATAAAACGCGTGGAATGCCGTCGCGAGCTCGGTCGCGTACGTCGTGATCGCCTGGGTTTCCTGGGCGGCTGTGGCGTCCTCGACCACCTCCGGGTAGCGGACGACGATCCGCGCCAGCGCCGCCTCGGGCGCCCCGGTCAGCGATCCGCGCAGATCGGCGGCGCTCGAAAGGCCGGCCTCGGCCGCCTTGCGCAGGATCGAAGCGATCCGCGCGTGGGCGTACTGGACGTAGAAGACGGGGTTCTCATTCGACTGCTTCTTGGCCAGCTCGATGTCGAAGTCGATGTTGACGTTGGCGCCCCGCGAGGCGAAGAACCAGCGCGCTGCATCTACCCCGATCTCGGCGAGGAGCTCGTCGAGGGTGATGAAGGTGCCGGCTCGCTTGGACATCGAGACCTCGACCCCGTCCCGGACAAAGCGGACCCAGCCGGTCAGGAGCATCTCGACGGCTTCCTTGTCGAACCCCATTGCATCGGCGGCGTTCCGCACGCGGGCCACCGTCCCATGGTGGTCGGCGCCCCAGACGTAGATCAGGTGGTCGAAGCCGCGGCTGAGCTTCTCGGCCACGTAGCCGATGTCGCTGGCGAAGTACGTCGGCTCGCCGTTGGATCGGACCACGACACGGTCCTTGTCGTCGCCATAGGTCGTGGACCGGAACCACAGCGCGCCGTCCAGCTCGTACAGGTGGCCCGCGTCACGAAGCTTCTGGACCGCCCGTTCGACCCAGCCTTCCGTGTGCAAGCTGCCCTCGGTCTTCCAGATATCGAAGTGGACGCCCAGAGTGGCGAGCGACCCCTCGATCCCGGCGCGGATCTGCTCCGATGCCCACCGTCCGGTGGCGACCGCCGGGTCCTCACTCCGCGCGACGGCGTCCGCCGGCAGCTCCTCGGGGAGTGCCCGCGCGAGGTCAGCGACGTAGTCCCCGTGGTAGCCATCCTCGGGGATCGGCGTCCCATTGCGGACGGCCAGGACCGACGCTCCGAGGTGATCGACCTGGGCTCCCGAGTCGTTGAAGTAGTACTCCCGCGTCACGCGCTGCCCGCCCGCCTCGAGGACCCGGCACAGGAGGTCGCCCACGAACGCCCCACGGGCGTTGCCGATCGTGAGTGGCCCGGTGGGATTGGCCGACACGAACTCCACGTTGACCGAGCGGCCCGAGCCGGTGGGGGAACGCCCCCAATCGCCCGGGCCCGCGAGTGCGTCGGCCAGGATCCGCTCGAGCGCCGCGTCCGCGACGTGCAGGTTGATGAAGCCCGGCCCGGCGACGCTGGCCGAGGCGATCGGGCTTCGACCGGGTCCGTCCACCGCGCCGCCAGCCGCGCGGTCGGCTCCAGCGACGCCAGCCGCGCCGTCGGCGACGAGGGAGTCGTCGATCGCCGCCGCAATCGCGGCCGGGGCCATTCGTAGCGGCCGTGCCAGGCGGAGCGCCAGGTTCGTAGCCAGATCGCCGTGCTCCGGGTTGGCCGGCCGCTCGATCTCAACGGACACGTCCACGGCATCGGGACCGGCCGGCAGCGTTCCCGCACGCGCGGCGCCGGCCCACGCAGTTTCGATGGCCGCGCGCGCCTCGTCTCGCAAGGTGAGACGGGCAGGCGTGGAGTCGGCGGCGGTGTTCGACCGGGCACCGGAAGGGGATCCCACGGGCATCGGGCTCCAGCTGGATTGGAGGCGCCATCGTACCCGGACGCGCTCAGGTACCGAAGTCCTGGTACTTCGGTGCGCGCTGGCAACGGTTTCGGGTATTGGTCTGGGCGGGCTGAGAGCGCTTGGCTCTAGTCCATTGCAGTTAAAGGCAGTATCGCTGGCGGTCCGGTAAGGGGTACCTTCC
>CAZOJS010000179.1:0-10777 GCA_964580175.1 uncultured Anaerolinea sp.
CAGGTAGCTCCGGCAAGGAGCTTCCGAGTCGCCGGCTTTGAACCCATGCAGTCCGTGCCCCTCGCTGCTAATCGCGAGAGCCTCGCGGCCGATCTGCCGCAGGTAACGTCGCGCGCCGCCTTGGCGCCCAGATTCGAGAGGCCGTCCGGCTTGCCGGGCGGCCTCTTCAATGACGCTCGGCGGGTGACTCGGCCTCCACGTCCACGTCCGTCTTGGGATCCGGCTCGCGCGGAACTCGGACCGCTCGGCCTTCGCGCCGTCCCAGCCGCTGCGCCGCGCGCGCGGAGACTGGGGAGCTGTCGACGTTGCGCTCGATCGTGTGCATCAGGAAGGCGGACAGGACCGCGGCGATCGGGATGCCGAAGATCGCGCCGCTGATCCCGGCGATCTTGCCGCCGACGAGGACGGAGCCCAGGACGATGATCGGGTGGATGCGGAGCGCCTGGGCCATCAACCGAGGCTGGAGAACATTCATCACCATCAGCCAGCCGGCCGCCATGACGACGAGCGTTCCGGAGGTCGCCTCCGGCCTGGTGACGAGCGCGACGAGGACAGGCGGCGCCCAGGCGAGGAACGGGCCGAAGAACGGAATGGCCATGAGCAGCCCGGCTGCCGCCGCGGTCCCGGCGAGGTAGTCCAGTCCGAAAGCGGCGCTGGCGATGATCGCAATGGCGGCGTAGACGATGCCCAGGATCGCCTGGCCGCGCAGGAAACCCCCGAAGGATCGCGCCACGCTCCGCTCGAGAAGCCCGGCCTCCTCTTTGTACTGCGGCGGCACCAGCCGGAAGGCGGAGGCAAGGAGCCGGTCGCGGTCGGCAACCATGTAGAGCGACAGGATCACGATGAGCAACAGGTTCGCGACCGCGCCCAGGCTGGCCACGGCTACCTGCTGGAGTGGTCCGGCGAGCTCGGTCGCGTAGCGGCTCAGGTTGTCGAGGAGGGTCGCCGCCTGGGCGGTGAGGTCGACGTCCGTGAAGCCGAGGCTGTTCAGGCGCGCCTGCCATGGCGCCAGCAGCGCCGGCAGGTCCTCCCGCAGCGTCGGCACGCTGGCGATGAAGTCGGCGATCGAGCCGGCCACCGCACCCGCGACGGAGATGGCCAGGATGACGAGGCCGCCGAACAGGAGGATATAGACGACGACAACCGCCCCGGCTCGCGACAGGAACGGGATCGTTGCCACCCGCGCCACCAGCGGGGTCAGGATGAAGGCGAGCAGCCAGGCGAGGAAGAAGACGAGGATCAGGTCGCCGAACGCGGCGAGGAGGTTGGCAAGGTAACCGAGGACGACGAAGGTCAGGGTCACCGCCGCGAGGAAGAGGACGATGTCCAGCCAGCGACGTTCGCGCGGCGTCAACTCAAAGCCCAAAGCGCGCGCCTCCTAGCGTTGAGGTCCGGCCTAGCGGAGCCCCATCTTCTTGCGGACCTCGTCCATGGTCGCCGCCGCTCGCGGCTTCAGCCGATCGGCACCCGCCTCCAGGATCCCGTCAACGCGATCCGGGTGGGCCATCAGCTCCGCGTACCGCTCACGGGCCCCTGCGTAGTGCCGGATGATCCGGTCCGCGAGCAGCCGCTTCATGTCCACACATCCCGTCAAGGCTGTGCGCTCGCCCTCCCAAAGCTGGATGTAGTCGTCACCGAAAAACCGCTGGAGCTGGCACACGTTGCAGACTTCCGGCCGCCCGGGATCGGTCCGCTTGATCCGCTGGGTATCGGTGACCATCGACATCACCTGGCGCCGGATCTCATCCTCGGGCGCAAAGATCTCGATCGTGTTGTTGAGCGACTTGGACATCTTCCGGACGCCATCTGTGCCGACCACGACGGGCGCCTCGGTGAAGACGGCCTGCGGCTCCGGGAACGTCGCCCCGTAGCGGCTGTTGAACGCCCGCACGATCTCGCGGGACAGCTCCAGATGCGCCGCCTGGTCCTTGCCGACCGGCACGGTGGACGCCTTGTACATGACGATGTCGGCCGCCTGGAGGACGGGGTAGCTGAGCAACCCGTGGTTGACGTCATCCGGCTGGTTGAGCTTCTTCTCCTTGTACGTCGGGGTTCGCTCGAGCCAGCTGACCGGGGTGACCGTCATCAGGAGCCAGGCGAGCTCGGTGTGCTCGGGTCGGTGACTCTGGACGAACAACGTGCAGCGGTCCGGGTCCAGGCCCAGGGCGAGCAGCGCGGCCGCCATCTCCCGCGTCTGGCGGCGCATCCGGTCCGGATCGTGGGTGCTGGTCAGCGCGTGGTAATCGACGATGCAGTAGATCGCCTCGAATTCGGCCTGCAGCCGGACGTAGTTCCGGATCGCCCCGAGGTCGTTCCCGATGTGCGGCGCCCCGGACGGCTGGATGCCGCTGAACGTGCGAGCGATCGTTGGGGAGGGGGTGGCCATCGTCGGCCGAGTGTAGCGGAGGCACCGCTCCCCACGGGCGGGTCTGGACGTCCTGCATGGAGCGGACGTCGGCGTAGCGGGTCGGCGACCTCGTACCATCAGCGCCATGGATGACCGCACTTCGCTTGATCCGGCGACTCGGAGGCGCACATGACCGCCACGCTACGGGTCGGCGTGCTCGGCGCAGGGTCGGTGGGGCGTGAGGTGATCCGGGCGCTCCTCGATCGGGTCGATGCGTTGCGGACCGCCGACGGCGCGCCGCTGGTCCTGGCGGGCGTCGCGGTGCGCGACGTCGCCCGTGCCGCCTCGCGCGGGATCCCGGAAGGACTGCTGACCGACGCACCGGCCCACCTCATCGCCGATCCGGGCACGGACGTCATCGTGGAGTTGATGGGGGGCGACGAGCCGGCCCGGACCCTGATTGCGGCAGCGCTCGCGGCCGGAAAGCCCGTCGTGACGGCAAACAAGCACGTGATCGCCCACCACGGTGCGGAGCTCGAGGCCGTCGCTCGCCGAACCGGGACGCCGCTCCGGTTCGAGGCCGCGGTCGGTGGCGGCATTCCCGTTCTCGGCTCGATTGCTGCCGACCTTGCCGCGAACCAGTTGGACGCGGTCCGGGGCATCGTCAACGGCACCACGAACTTCATCCTCAGCGCGATGAGCGGCGATGGACGCCCGTACGCGGACGTCCTGGCCGACGCACAGGTCGCGGGCTATGCGGAAGCGGATCCCCGCGGCGATGTGGAGGGCCACGACGCCGCGAACAAGCTCGTGATCCTTGCCCGGCTCGCCTTCGGGCGGTGGCTCAATCCGGGATCCATCGTGACCGTGCCGGGCCGCGACGGCGCAAATGCCGGCCTTCCCGGAATCACCGGTGTCACGCTGCCGGACATCCTGGCGGCCGCCGCCCAGCAGCTCGTGATCAAGCTCATCGCGTCCAGCGTCCGGACGCCGGACGGCATCGCGGCTTCCGTCCTGCCATGCGTGGTGCCGCTCGAATCGCCGCTGGGTCGGACCGGCGGCGTGCTCAATCGCATCGAGGTTGATGGCACGCCCATCGGTTCCGTCGCGTTCAGCGGGCCCGGGGCCGGCGGGGCCGCGACCTCGTCGGCCATTCTCGGCGATCTGATGGCCATTGCGCGTCAGGGTGGCAGCACCTGGGCCGGGCTACCGCCCGCAACCGGCCCGATCGATGCGCTGCGACCGGCCACCGGCGACGTCTTCGTCGGGCCCTCCGGGGCGGCCTATCCGGTGGTCCGATGAGCGCATCCGGCGCTGTCCGACCGATCCTCCTCGAGCGCTACAGGGAGTGGCTGCCGTTGACCGAGTCGACCCCGCGGCTGTCGCTCGGCGAGGGCTCAACGCCGCTCGTCCACGCGCGCCGTCTCGGCGCCCAGCTGGGGCTGCGCAACCTGCACCTGAAGCTCGAGGGTCTGAACCCGACCGGCTCGTTCAAGGACCGGGGCATGGTCGTCGCGGTCGCCCGGGCCGTGGAAGCCGGCGCCCGATCTCTGATCTGCGCCTCGACCGGCAACACCTCGGCCTCGGCCGCTGCCTACGGGGCTGCCGCCGGCCTCGAGGTCGTGGTGGTTCTCCCCAAGGGCGCGATCGCGGCCGGCAAGCTCCTCCAGGCGCTCGTCGCCGGGGCGCACGTCGTCGCCGTGGACGGCAACTTCGATCAGGCGCTGGCCGTGGTCCGCGAGATGGCGGCTCGCACCGATCACCCCACCACGCTGGTGAACTCGGTGAACCCGCACCGGATCGCCGGGCAGAAGACGGCCGCGTTCGAGGTCTGCGACGACCTCGGCCGTGCGCCAGACTTCCTCGCCATCCCGGTCGGCAACGCCGGCAACATCAGCGCCTACTGGGCTGGGTTCACGGACTACGCCGAGGCCCGCCGCGTGACCGGCCGCCCGCGGATGCTCGGCTTCCAGGCGGCCGGCGCCGCACCGATCGTGCTTGGACGGCCCGTGGAGCATCCCGAGACCTTCGCCACGGCGATCCGGATCGGCAACCCTGCCTCATGGACGCTCGCGACGGCCGCGCGCGACGAATCCGACGGACGGATCGAGGCGGTCACCGACGACGAAATCCTCACGGCCTACCGCGACCTGGCCCGCCTGGAGGGCGTCTTCTGCGAACCCTCGTCGGCGGCCAGTGTCGCCGGCGTCGCCAAGCTCGCCGCAAGCGGCGTCATCGATCCCGATGCACTCGTGGTTGCGGTCCTGACCGGGAACGGATTGAAGGACCCGGAAACCGCCGAGCGCACGGCCGGCGGCGGGATCCTGGAGGCAGGTGCTTCCGTCGATGCGGTCCGCTCGGTGCTCGGCTGGTGATGTCGTGAGGGCGGTCGCTCCATGACCACCAGCTGGCTGGCCGAGCTGGACGGACGGCGGGTCACGGTCGAGGTGCCGGCCACCACCGCCAATCTCGGCGCGGGCTACGACTGTCTCGGGATGGCGCTTGAGCTGACCAACCAGATCGTGCTCGAAGTGCGCGGCTGGGACAAGGGACGCCACGAGATCGAGGTCGAAGGCGAGGGTGCCGGCGAACTCGCGGCCGACGATGGAAACCGGTTCATCCGGGGCGTCGAGGCGGCGATTCGGGCGGCTCGCGGGGACGTCCCGGAGGGGACGACCTGGGGGATCGAGATGGTCAACCGGATCCCGCTTGCGCGCGGCCTCGGTTCCAGCGCGTCCGCGACGGTGGGCGGCCTGCTCGCCGCCAATGCCCTCCTGGACGACGCCCTGCCGATGGCCGAGCTGCTCCGGCTCGCCACCGAGATCGAGGGACATCCGGATAACGCAGCCCCGGCGCTCCTGGGTGGGTTCGTGGTGTCGGCCGCCCTCGGGGACACCGTCGAGGCGATCCGGTTCGACGTTCCGCGTGGCCTCCGGGCCGTCCTCTTCATCCCCGATCTCCGCCTCGATACCGGCGCGATGCGACGCGTGCTGCCGACCACAGTCCCGAGGGCGGATGCGGTTGCCAATCTCGGGCGGGTCGCGCTCGGAGTTGCGGGGATGGCCACCGGCCGGCGGGACAT
Organism: uncultured Anaerolinea sp.; assembly: GCA_964580175.1. GTDB lineage: Bacteria > Chloroflexota > Limnocylindria > Limnocylindrales > CSP1-4 > UBA5189. Next base: position 5,430 of record CAZOJS010000179.1, read on the forward strand.
CCTCGAGATCCTGACGGAGGATCGCCTGCACGAGCCGTACCGGGCGGCCGTCTATCCACAGTTGCCGCGGATGGTCGCTGACGCCCGAACCGCCGGGGCGATCGGTGCCTGCCTGAGTGGGGCCGGCTCCACGATCATCGCGTTCACCGACAGCGTGGCCGGCGTGGCACGGATCCAGTCCGCCTTCCGGGCCGCCGCGGCGGATTCCGATCTGCCGGGACGGGTCGAGGTGGTCGCGCCGCGGAACACCGGCGCCCTCATCCTGCCGACGGCCTGAGCGTGGCGGCGGGACCCGCCTGCGCCGGCCGCGACCCCGCCGGGTCTGCCACGCGGGGTTGACGCGCCGTCAACACTGGTCCAATGGACATCGCGGGCAACCTCGTCAGCACCATCGCGGGCGGGATCGCCGGTCTCGTCGGTGGTGCGTTCCGTGCGTTCGGCGATGCCGTCCAGGGCGTCGTCCACGCCTTCCAGTCCGTGCTGCCCGGTCTTTGGCTCCCGGTCGTCGCCCTCGTCGTGGTCGTGATCATCGGCTGGAGCCTGATCAAGCGCTGATCGCGTGGCGCGCCGAGCCGCACGGTGCCGAGCCGCTCCGAGCCGCGCAGGCCTTCCAAGGGCGTCGGGTAGAATGCGCGCCCGATGCAGCGCCCACTCGTCGTGCAGAAATTCGGCGGCTCCTCCGTGGCAGACGCGGATCGAATCCGGCGTGTCGCGCGCCGGATCGCGCGGGAGCGCGCGGCCGGTTCAGACCTGGTCGTGGTCGTGTCCGCAATGGGGGACGCAACCGACTGGCTGCTGGCCCTGGCCGCGGCCATCACCGACGAGCCCGACGCGCGCGAATTGGACATGCTCCTCGCGACCGGCGAACACCAGAGTGCAACGCTCCTGTCCATGGCGCTCCACGCCGTCGGCATTCCGGCGATCTCGCTGACCGGGCCGCAGGCCGGGATCACCACGGACGGGCGCCACGGCCGCGCCAGGATCGCCAAGGTGGACCCCGTCCGCGTCCGGGAGGAACTTGCCCGTGGCAACGTCGTCATCGTCGCCGGGTTCCAGGGTCAGAGCGCCGATTCCGTGGGCCGAGCCGAGATGACCACCCTCGGGCGTGGTGGATCCGACACGACGGCGGTCGCGCTGGCCGCAACGCTCCGGGCGGACCGCTGCCAGATCTTCACCGACGTCAGAGGGATCTACACCGCCGACCCGCGGGTCGTGCCGACGGCGCGACAGCTGTCGGTGATCGGCTACGAGGAGATGCTCGAGCTCGCCCATCAGGGCGCCCAGGTCATGCAGGTCCGAGCCGTCGAGCTCGGGTGGGTCAACAGCGTCGTCATCGAGGTCCTGAGCTCGTTCGAAGACGCTCCGGGCACGCTTATCAAGGAGGACCCGCTCGTGGAGCAGCGCAACAAGGTCCGGGGCCTCGCCCACGACCGCAACGTCGCCAAGGTCACGATCGTGGCAGTCCCGGATCGGCCGGGCGTTGCCCGCGCGATCTTCGAGCCGCTGGCCGAGGCCGGTATCAACGTGGACATGATCGTCCAGAACGTCGGCCACGAGGGGGCGACCGACATGTCGTTCACCGTGCCTCGGGTCGAGCTGGCCAAGGCCAGGAAGGTCCTCGCTCCCATCGTGACCGACCTTGGCGCCCGCGAGCTGACCACCGATGCGTCCGTCGCCAAGGTCTCGATCGTAGGAGCCGGGCTGCACAACGCCCCCGGCTACGCGGCGCGAATGTTTGGAACGCTGGCCGATGCGGGTGTGAACATCGAGATGATCTCGACGTCCGAGGTCCGGATCACCTGCATGATCGCCGAGGACGAGCTGCAACGGGCCTTGACGGCCCTGCACGGAGCCTTTGAGCTGGCCACCCCGGATCCGGTCGACGCCGTCCCCCCGGTCTCGGCGGCAGGCTGAACGAGTGACCCTCCGCGGGGTTGCCGGTGCCTTCACGCGCGTCGAGCGGTTTGCCGCCGTCGGCTCGACGAACGACGTCGTTCGTGGCTGGCTGGCCGAGGGGTCGCCCGAGATCTGCGTCGCGGTTGCAGATCGACAAGCGGCCGGACGGGGCCGGAACGGACGCTCCTGGTCCGCGCCGCCCGGTGCCGCCCTGCTCTGCTCGCTTGGGTTTCGACCGAGCTGGCTGCCGGCGCAGGACACCTGGCGTCTCGCCGCGCTGGTGGCAATGGCCATGGCCGATGCTGCGGAGGATTCGGCCGGCCTGGCCGAGGGCACGCTCCGCCTCAAATGGCCCAACGACCTCGTCGTCGTTCAAGGCGGCCAGGACGTCGTGGTGGGCGATCTCGGCGCGGCCGAGGCGCTCGAGCCACCCACGGCGCTGCTGGAGCTTCGCAAGGTCGCCGGCATCCTCGGCGAGACTGAAGGTCTCAGCAGCCCGGATCCGCGCGCGATCGTGGGCATCGGCATCAACGCTGATTGGCCGGCGACGGCCTTCCCCGCCGAACTGGCCGGCTCGATGACGTCGCTGCGCGAGGTGTCCGGCGGTCGACCGATCGATCGGGACGGGCTGCTCGACGGCTTCCTCACTCGTCTCGAGACAATGGTCGGCGCCCTGCGCGCTGGTCGGTTCGATGTCGCCGGCTGGACCGACCGCCAGGTCACGACCGGGCACCTGGTGACGCTTTCCAGCCTGGATGGGAGCACCACGACCGCCCGGGCGATCGGTGTCGACGGCGCTTCGGGTGCTCTGGTCGTTGCCGCCGGGGACGCCGACGACGGCACGCGCGAACAGCACGTGTTCGCCGGCGAGGTCCTCCGCCTGCGCCTCCAATCTCCGGTCGAGGTGTAACGAAATGGCTCGGCCGGTATTCAGGAGGGCGGGAGCGGCATCAACAGCCGTTTCCCGGATCGCGCACCTGGACCTCGATCGTCCGCTCGTCGATGCGGCACGTCGGGACCCGGCACGGTTCGAGGACCTCTATCGGCGGTATGTGGCCCCTGTGTACAGCTTCGCCTACTACGAGCTCGGCAATCATCACGCGGCCGAGGACGCCACCTCGCGTACCTTCCTCGCGGCGCTCGCGAACTTGCCCCGGTTCGAGGAGCGGGCGCAGCCGGAGGACGGCGACGGGGCGTCCACGTTCAAGGTCTGGCTCTTTCAGATCGCCAGGAACGTCATCGCCAATGAGCGCCGAACCGGTCGCCGCAACCCTGCCACCGTTCTCGATGACGCGGCGGCGGCCGTCATCTCGGATCCCCTCAACGTGGAGGCGGACGCCGTGCTCCGCGATGAGGCATCGGCTGCGTGGCGTGCCGTCGGGCGTCTTCCCGGAGACCGTCGGCGGGCGCTCGTCCTGCGCTTCGTGAACGAGCTGAGCACGGCGGAGATTGCCGGTGTCATGGGCAGATCCGAGGGCGCCGTGCGCGTGCTCCTGCATCGGGCGCTGAAGACCGTCGCCCGCGACCTCGGAGGCGTAACACGCCGGGGTCCATCCGGACCACGTCGGCGCCCATGACGCTGCTCGGCCGCGAAGTCGTCGAGATTGACGCGCTCGTCACCGACCGCTACCTCGATGCGCTGATGGCTGCCGGCGATCGGGGACCGGCCGCCGAGGTTCCTGCGCCGAGCGGTGGCCGGGGTCGATCGTGGTTCGGAGCCGATCGTGCTCGGCGGTCCGAATCCGAGCGCCTCGACCGTGGCGTTCGCCTCGCCTCAGAACGCCTGACCCGCGACCTGCCCCGCTTCCACCCCTCCTTCCGGTTCGAGGAGCGTCTGGCGGTTCGTCTGGCCGAGGCCGCGGCGGCCATGCGCCTGCCGGTCGCCGCCGGTGGCGAATGGGGCGCGCGGCCCGAGCCGTTCCCGATCCGCGACCTTCATCCGGGCCTCGAGGCAGTCGGCCAGGATCCCGAGATCGCGCACGCCTCGCGCCCGGGTCTGCCGCTGCTTGTCGGTGGTGCCGTGGCGGCCTCCGCGCTCAGCCTGGCGGGCGCGGCATGGATCGCCTGGCGGCGTTCCAGGGTCAACAGCTCCCCGATGGCCCGTGCCGCACGCGCCGCCCACGCGCTCCGCGGCCGGCCGGCGTAGGGGAAGCGATGCCGATCAAGCTGCCCTCATTCCGGCCGCGCAAGGACGTCTATCCGCCCGATCTGTGGACGAAGTGCCCGTCCTGTTCCGAGATGCTGTTCAACAAGCAGCTCGAGAAGTCCGATCGCGTCTGTCCAACCTGCGCTCACCACTTTCGCCTGTCGGCCGAGACGCGCATCGCGCAGCTCGTGGATGAGCGCAGCTTTCATGAACTGGACGCCGGACTCCAGAGTGTCGACGCCCTCGATTTCGTCGATCAGAAGCCCTATCCCGACCGCCTCGCGGCGGCCCAGGTCGCGACCGGCATGCGCGACGCCGCCGTTCGCGGCATTGCCACCATCAATGGCCACCACGTGTCCCTGTGCGTCATGGACTTCGGGTTCATGGGCGGGTCGATGGGGGCCGTCGTCGGCGAAAAGGTCACCCGCGCCGCCGAGCACGCGCTGAACGATCGAATCCCCCTGATCATCGTGTCGGCCTCCGGCGGCGCTCGGATGCAGGAGGGCACCCTGGCCCTGATGCAGCTGGCCAAGACCTGCGCAGCCCTCGAGCGGCTGCGGGCGGCCGGAGTCCCCTACATCTCGGTCATGAGCGACCCGACGACCGGCGGCGTATTCGCGTCCTACGCGGTCCTGGGCGACGTCAACCTCGCGGAGCCGAACGCCCTGATCGGGTTTGCCGGGGCGCGGGTGGCCGCCGGCACGATCGCCCAGGAGCTGCCCCCTGGCTTCCAGCGCTCCGAATTCCTGTTCGAGCACGGGTTCGTGGACCGGGTCGTCCACCGCCGCGCCCTCCGGGGCGAGATAATCCAGCTCCTCCGCTATCTCGTGCCGTCACAGCTCGAGCCGACGGCGGGCGAGACGCGCCCGATGTTCGATCCCATCGGCTTCCTGACCTCCCTCGCCGAGAAGGTCGTTCCGGATCTCGGGCCGGAAAACGATCCAGCCGTGACGACCCAGGGGGACATGGCGGAGCGGGCTGCGGTTCCGCCGGCGCGTGCCGCAGATCGGGAGCGGACCCGTGGTTGACCGACTGCTCGGCCGCCGCAGCGGGGCTGGAGCGGCCGTCCCGGACGATGCCAAGGCAGCGATGTGGAACCGCGTCCAGCTGGCGCGCAATCTGCGTCGGCCCCGGACGCTCGAACTGCTCAACGAGATGGCCGACGAGATCGTGGAGCTCCACGGCGATCGGGCTTTCGGGGACGACGCCGCGATGGCCTGTGGCTTCGCCCGGATCGACGGGCACCGGGTGGTCTTCATCGGCCAGCAGAAAGGCGCCGACACCGACGAAAACGTCCGGCGCAACT
>CAZOJS010000180.1:0-6710 GCA_964580175.1 uncultured Anaerolinea sp.
GGCCGCCGAGCGCGTGGGCCTGGAGCGACTGGTCCGGCTCACGGTCAGCGGCGTCGCCGCCGGACTGCAGGTGACGGGCTAGCGCAGCCGAGCCGCCGCACGCAGCTCGCCCTTCCCGCCAGACCCGATGCTGGCGCGATCGAGCCGCCGAGTCAGCGCCTCGGCGAGTCGCTCATAGTCGGCCGGCTCGTTGTAACGCTGGGCGGAGATCCGGACGACGATGGACGTCGGGTCGTCGCCGATTCGCGAGCGAGCCGCCGGAACGGGAAAAGCCGTGATCGGGACCTCGATGCGGTCCTCGGCAATGAGTGCGGCGTGGAGCTCCTGGGCCGCCGCATCCGTCGCCGCGATGGGGAGCGGCACGATCGCCATCGACCCGTGCATCGAGTCGGGAATGCGCAACGTTGCGCCGAGCGCATCGGCGATGATCCGCCGACCGTGCATCACCAGCTCGTGGTTGGCGGCCATCAGGCCGGGCCAGCCCTGGGCGTGCAGTGCCCCGACCCGATCGATCGCGGCTGGCAGTGTCAGCGCCGGCGTGGGATCCGGCGTCCCGGTCCAGTCGAATTCCTTCCACAGGCGCGGGCGTCCGGATCTCGGGTCGTTCCAGCCGTGGCTGATCGTCAGCGGTCGGATCCGGTCACGCCGGTCCTCTCGAACGAACAGGACGGCGGATCCTTTCGGGCCGCATAACCATTTGTGACCGTCGCCGGTCCAGTAGGCGGCTCCAAGTGCGGCCACATCGATGGGCACCTGGCCCGGGGCATGGGCAGCATCAACGAGCGTGTCCACCCCGAGCGCAGCGAGCCCGCGCACGATTGCCCCTATCGGGAGGATGGTCCCTGTTGGGCTTGTGATGTGGCTGATCACCGCGAGCCGCGTCCGCGGGGTCACCGCCGCAAGGATCGAGTCCGTTACCAGGGCGTCCGACTCGATCTCGACGGGCAGGCGCGCCTTTACGACCTCGGCCCCAGCCGCACGGGCCACCTCGGCAACTCCGTTGAGGACCGCGTTGTACTCGTGATCGGTGGTCAGCAACTCGTCGCCTGGCTCGACGCGGGCTGATCGAAGCACAGTTGATACGCCCGTGGTCGCGTTCTGGACAAAGACGAGGCCCTCGGGATCCGCGTTCAGGAACCCCGCGACCGTGCGTCGGGCCGTATCGAGACGCTCCTCGATCATCGTGTCGAGGAACGCCACCGGGTTCGCCTCCAGCTCATCAGTGAGCGCCCGCTGGTGCTCGAGCACCGGCTGTGGACAGGCGCCGAACGAGCCATGGTTGAGAAACGTGAGGTCAGAGCGGAACCGCCACGGCGATTCAGGGCTGAAGGGGCGCATCGATCGAGCATACGGGAGCCGGTCTCGTCGAGCACCAGGAGAGACGGGTGGGCCCCTGCAGGCAAACGCTGCGTACGATGTCCAACCATGATTGCCCGTCGCGCCACCCGCATCAGCGCCTGGATTCTCCTCTGGTCGCCGATCCTGCCGCTCCTGGCCGCCGAGTTCATCCTGTGGACGGGGTTCGGTGCCCTCCTGCCGGTCATGCCCCTGTACTTCACGGAGCACGGTGTCCCGCTTGCGCTGCTCGGGGTGGTGATCGCCGCCTGGCCGGCGGCAAGGCTCGTCGCGGAGCCGCTGTTCGGATTCCTGGCCGATCGAACCGCTCGCGTGCCGTTCATGGTCGCGGGTCTGCTGCTGGCCGCGTCGGCGGTCGGCGCCATGGCGATCTGGACCGGCCCGCTGGCGTTCGTTGCCCTCCGGGCGCTGTCCGGGCTCGGCACGGCGATGTACGACCCGGCGGCCCGCGGCTACCTGACGGACGCGGCGCCGGCGGGCCGGCGCGGCGAGGTGTTCGGCCTGTACAACGCGGCGCAGATGGGCGGAATCCTGCTCGGCCCGGCGATCGGCGGGCTGGGTACCGCGCTTGCCGGCGGATACGAATTCGTGCTCGTCTTCGGGTCGGTGATGACTTTCGCCGCTGCGATTGCGGTCGCCCTGCGCGTGCATGAGCGACGCTTGGGGCACGGCCGCGCGTTCCCGTCGACCGGGCTGGTTGAGTTTCCCGCTGGTCCCGGAACGGATCTCGCCGCCGAAGCTGAGACCGACCAGGCGATCCGGCCCGAGCCCGGCACGGACGCTCCTCCTCGATCGCTCCGCAACCGGTTCATCCTCGCCGCCATTCTGGTCAACCTTTCCGCCTATTTCGGCGGTGGGTTGTACGAGACGATCTGGGGACTGTTCGTGATCGACCGCGGCGGCGGTGTGGAGCTGGTCGGGGCGACCTTTGCGGTCTTCGGCCTGACCACCATCGTCGTGTCCCCGATCGGTGGCCGATTCGTCGACCGCTATGGCCCGTATCCGTTCATCGTCGGCGGTTCGCTGATCATGGTTCTGACGATGCTCACTTACCCGTTCGTCACCCTGCCGATCCTGTTCGTGCCACTCGTGGCGATCGAGGCCTTCGGGTTCTCGTTCCTTGGGCCGGCCACCTATGCGGTCATTGCACGAGGATCGCCGCCGGGCCGGTCTTCGACGGCGCAGGGGGTCCTGGGCTCGGCGGGGACGGTCGGGACCATCGTGGCGGCGCTCGCCACGGGCGTCCTGGCGACCGTGGATCTCAACGCCCCGTTCTTCGTGGGCGCTGCCGTCACCTTCGTCCTGCTCGTTGTGACGCTCGTCGTGGGGGGTCCGGCGCTCCGCTCGATGCGCCCTGCCCACGGCCGGTCCCGGTCGTAGTGTTTGTCAGAACCGGTTCGCTCGACTACCATGGACAGTCGCGGGGTGGAGCAGCGGCAGCTCGTCGGGCTCATAACCCGAAGGTCAGGGGTTCGAATCCCCTCCCCGCAACCAACGCCGAATCCACCACAGAACCCCGGTTCCGACCAGCCGGGGTTCTTTCTTTTCCCTTGACCCCGCGGCCGTTCTACGGACGCCAGTGGACCTCAGTCGCGGAGGCGGCGTCCCTCGAAGCTCTCGATCGACTCGATCAGCGTGGCCGGGACGGGGATCGGACGCTCGGCGGTGTAGTCGTACGAAACGAGGACCGAGTCTGCGATGGCCACGAGTCTCGCCGGGCCGTAGCGGCTCTCGGGGGCCGTGAGCCGATGGACCATCGAGTAGCTGGTCCGCCCGATCCGCTCGATACGCGTCTCGACGGTGATGAATTCTCCGAAGAAGGCGGGGCTCCGGTAGGTCATCCGGAGCTCGGCCAGGATCATGCCCTCGACCGCCCCGTGAACGCCGAGATGCATCGGCTGGCCGGTGGCCCGCTCGTAATACGCGGCCCGCGCGATCTCCGCGTAGGTCAGGTACGCGGCGTTGTTCACGTGGCCCATCGCGTCGGTGTCGGCGAACCTGACCTCCACGATCCGGGCGTGAGCGAAGTCGCCGTCCACGTCGCGGGCATCGGGCGGCACGGGAACGCGCGATCGCGCGGCGGGCGAGGAATGACCGGTCATCTGATCGCTGAGTGTAGGGCCCCATACGCTCGCGGCGATCCAGGGCTCCAGGCGCGCGCCGCGATCCACGCGCTCGCGGCGCCCGGGCCACAGGCGCGCGCCCCGATTCATGCGCTCGCGGCGAGAACTGCCCGTACGCTCCCCTGGATGGCACTAGCCAGTCCCGCCGAGCATCGAGTCGGGGAAACCGCCACGGGTATGGCCCGAGATCGGCCCTGCTGCCACTTCCCGGGGCATTTGGGCACAATCTCGCGCTGCGATCGCCTTGACCGGGTGGCCGGCGTCGGCTTGCGCCATCCTGGAGAGCATCCGGCAGCAACCACCGGACCGGCAACCACCGGCGGCAAACACCGCACCGGCAGCAACCACCGGACCAGCAACGGCCGGACCAGCAGCTGGCGGACGAGCAGCCTCCGGCAGCACCCGCCGGGCCAGGCCTGCCGCCGCAGCGCGATCGCCAACGACTTACTACGCTGCGCTGGGAGCGTGGTGTGCATTCCGGACTTCGTGATCACTCGGCGGTCGTGGCAGCGTTGCTCGTTGCGCCATGGGGACCCGTGTGTGTCGCCGCAACCGCGCGCGGCATCGTCGCGGTCGAGCTGATGTCGAGCCGCGAAGCCTTCGCGAGCGACCTCGAGCGTCGGCTGGGTCGGCCAGTCACATGGGTGCAGCCGGCCCTGGAACAAGAAGGCATGACCGACCTCGACCCAGTCGCTCTTGGGCACCTGCGGGCCGCCGCCGCGGCGATCGAGATGGCCGCCGTGGGCGACGGCGATATCGCCGACCGCTTCGCCACCCTGCCGCTGGACCTCGAGGATCGTCCCGCCTGGGACCGCGAAGTGCTCGCTGTCGTGCGTGCAATCCCCCACGGTGAGACCCGGAGCTACGGTGACATCGCCCGCGCAATCGGCCGGCCGGGAGCGGCCCGCGCGGTCGGTGGCGCCGTCGGCCGCAACCCCGTCGGCTACGTGATCCCCTGCCATCGGGTGATCGCCGCCGACGGGACCCTGGGTGGCTACGGGGGTGGCTGGTGGGGGGATCAGGAGCGCCTGCTCGACTTGAAGGCTGAACTCCTCGCCCAGGAGGGTCTCACCGTGCGGCGGAGCGCTTCCGCACCCAGGCGTGGCCGCTAGACTGGCCGAGGTTCACGGTCCGCGGGCGCGCCACGCGCATGCCTCGGGCGGCCGTCTAGGGAGGGAGCACGCTCGATGGCCGACGCCGCGGCACGACCACCATCGATGTTCGCCGTGTTCCGAAAGCGAAACTTCCGGCTCATGTGGTCGGCCGAGTTCGTCTCTGTTGCCGGCTCGTCGCTGACCGACCTCGCCGCCGGGATCCTCGTCTTCCGGCTGACCGAATCGGCGTTCATGGTGGGCCTGACGCTGATGGTCACGGCGATCCCGACGCTCTTCGTGGGCCTGTTCGCCGGCGTGTTCGTGGATCGGTTCGACCGGAAGCGGATCATGCTCGGCTCGGACCTGTTTCGAGGTCTGATCGTCCTCACAATCCCCTTCGGAGTCCAGCAGTTCGGCCTGATCTGGCTGTACGGCGCGCTCTTCTTCGCCGCGGTCGTCCGCCAGTTCTTTGATCCGGCCTGGGAAAGCGTCGTGCCGGAGATCGCCAGCGACGAGGAACTTGCGTCGGCGAACTCGTTCCTGTCGATCAGCTCGTTCGGCTCGACCGCGGTCGGGTTCGCGCTTGCCGGTTTCCTCGCCCACGTGGACATCTACCTGCCGTTCTACATCGATGCCCTTACCTTTGCGATCTCCTTCCTGTTTGTGTTTGCGGTCAGGATCCAGAAGTTCAGCGCCGAAGAAACGACGACGATCGCGGTGGTCCTGGCGAACCTTCGGACGGGTGTCCGGTTCCTGTGGGCGACGCCGATCCTGCGCTCTGCCCTGCTCGTGAACCTGCCGATCCTGTTCTCGTTCGGCCTGTGGAACGTGCTGCTGCTGCCGATGGCAATCCGGGAACTCGGGGCGTCGGAGTTCGAGTACGGACTCCAGGAAGCCCTGACTTCGGTCGGCTTCGTCGGGAGCGCCCTGCTGATGGCCAAGTTCGCCGACCGGCTGCGCGAGGGCCAGTGGATGGTCGTCTCGACGATCGGTATGGGCTTCTTCGGGGTCCTCTATGGGTTCGCGGACAACATCTGGTTTGCCATCGCCATGGTCGTCGGGTCGGGATTCCTCAATGCACCCCTCGGAGTTGCCCGAAGGCTGATCCTCCAGAAGAACACCCCACGCGAGATGCGTGGCCGGGTCTTCTCGGCGTTCGCCGTCTCGCGCGACATCGTGTTCCTCACAGGCATGGCCATGGCCGGCCTGGCCGACGTATTGCCGATTCGCGGGCTCGTCATCGGGGCATCGATCGTCCTCATCGGGGCCGGCATCCTGACCCAGTTCATGCCCGGCCTCGGCACCCCCGCCGCCGAGTGGCGCCGCGCCGCTCAGCTGCTGCGGACCGCGCACGTCGCTCCGCTGGCGGCCGTTGGCCGCGTTGCCGCGGCAGCCGACTTCGAGCGACTCGTCGGGCTGATCCCCGAACTCGGCGGGCTCGCCGTCTCACGCCGCGCCGAGTTCCTGGTGGGCGCGATGGTCCGTCGAGCCGATCCGGGCTCGGCGATTGTGAAGGTCGGCGACGCCGGCGACTCGGCGTTCTTCGTCCTCGAGGGACGGGCCGTGGCTGGCGTTCCCGTGGAGGGCGGCGACGATCGTTCACTGTCGGCCATGGGCGCCGGCGACTTCTTCGGAGAGATCGCGGCGATCACCGGAAGCACCCGAACTGCCAATGTCATCGCGGACCTGGCAACGGAGTTCATGGAGGTCCCGGCGGTCACCCTCAAGGGCCTGTTGGACGTCCCGGCCATGAACGAGTTGATCAGCTCGAAGCTGAAGGAGCGCTTGACGCGAACGGCGAATGCCGACCTGATCCGTCTGTCGGGGCTCGATCAGCGCGACCTGAAGGATCTCCGCCGTCGCCGGCCCAAGGCCCAGACACCTCCGAAGACGCAGGGCGAGGCAGCCGGAGAGAGCTGAAGGCTTGGCCGTGGTGTGCGTGGCGACCGCGCTCGGGCGGCGCGCCCGGGCACCGTGCGCGGGCAGCGCACCGCGGCGCGGCGGTGCGCTGCCATGCCGCGCCGATAGACTGCGGTGATGGAGGATCGGATCTGTCCGAGCTGCGACGAGCCGAACCCCGCGAAGGCCCGGCTGTGCGGGATGTGCCGAACCCTCCTCGTCACCGAAGCAGCCGAGG
>CAZOJS010000181.1:0-9546 GCA_964580175.1 uncultured Anaerolinea sp.
CGCCCAGCACGAGCAGGGCGACGACGACCTTGGCTGTACCCATGATCGACAGGATGGCGAGGGTGTAACCCATGAACATGACCCCCGCTGTTCCCTGAAAGATCGTGGCCGGCTGGAAGTTGAAGCGAAGGAACCCGAGCAATCCGCCGGCCAGGACGACGCACATCACGGTCACGTACGGCTGGTTCACCACCGGTGTGAGGCTGAGGAGACCGAGAGTCAGGGCGGCGATCAGGGCGATGCCGGTCGACAGGCCATCGAGACCGTCGATGAAATTCATGCTGTTGAGCATCCCGATGATCCAGACGAGCGTGAACGCCACCGCAAACGGAGCGCCGAACACGATCAGCCCGGGCCCGAACGGGTTGCTCACCACGACCACACCGATACCGAGCAGGACGGCCAGTGCGGCAAGCACGATCTGACCGAGAAACTGCCAGCGGGCGCGCAGGTCGAACATGTCGTCCAGAGCGCCGATCAGGGCCGCCAGGGCTCCCCCGGCGAACAGTGCGCCGAGCTGGCCGGCGCTGATCCCGATCGGATCCGGCATGGCGTCAATCGAGCCGCGAAACAGGGTCAGCCCGCCCCCGATGCCCAGAAACGCAACGACCACCGCCAGACCGCCGCCGCGCGGGACGGGACTGGTATTGACCCGCCGATGGTTCGGCGCATCCACGATCCCGCGCCGCCCAACCACCGTCCGGATGATCGGGGTCAGGGCGAGCGCGATCAGGGCAGAGGCTGCGAAGGCGGCAACGAGGAGCGGCAGGATCCCGCCGGCGCCGGCGATGAGCGTCATGCCACCTCGTCGAGGAGACCTGGAACCGGGAACCGTTCGACGATCCCCGCCACCTCGGCGGCCAGGGCCGCGCCGGCGGCCGCGTCATCCCGTCGCTCGAGCGCGCTGGTGATCAGGCGGGCGATCGTGCCCATCTCGTCCGCTCCGAAGCCGCGGGTCGTGACGGCCGGCGTCCCGACGCGAATGCCGGACGACGTGTTCGGGGGGAGCGGGTCGAACGGGATGGCGTTCTTGTTGACCGTGATCCCGATCTCGTCGAGGAGGTGCTCGGCTTCCTTGCCGGTCACCCCGAGCGGCGTCACGTCGACGAGCATCAGGTGGTTGTCGGTCCCGCCGGACACGACGCGCGCCCCTCGGTCCGCCAGTGCCGTCGCGAGAATCGCGGCATTCTCGACGGTCCGGCGCTGGTCGCGCTGGAACGCCTCGCCGGCGGCGAGCAGGAGCGCCACGGCCTTGGCCGCGACGACATGCATGAGCGGCCCGCCCTGGACTCCCGGAAAGACGGACTTGTCCACCTGGGCGGCCAGGGTCGTCTTGACCATCGGGAAGTCGGCCGGATCCACGGCGTCGGGGAGGTTCGTGCGGCTGAAGATGAGGCCGCCGCGCGGCCCGCGCAGGGTCTTGTGGGTGGTGGTCGTGACGAGATCGGCATGCGGAAACGGGCTGGGATGAACGCCGGCCGCCACGAGTCCGGCGATGTGCGCCATGTCCACGAAGAGCAGCGCGCCGACACCGTGCGCGATCGCGGCCATCCGCTCGAAGTCGAAGATGCGCGGGTAGGCCGAAGCGCCGGCCACGACCACCTTGGGACGGACGTCGCGGGCGGTGGCCTCGAGCGCGTCGTAGTCGATCCGCCCGCTCGCCTCGTCGACGCCGTAGGCGTGAACCTCGTACAGCCGGCCGGAGAAATTGACCGGCGAACCGTGGGTCAGGTGCCCGCCGTGCGCCAGGTTCATGCCCAGGATCCGGTCACCCGGCTTCAGGACGCTGAAGTAGGCGGCCATATTGGCCTGCGCTCCCGAGTGCGGCTGGACGTTGACGTGCTCGGAACCGGGGAACAGGGCCAGGGCACGCTGCTGGGCGAGGACCTCCGCGAGGTCCACGAACTCGCAGCCGCCGTAGTAGCGCTTGCCGGGCAGGCCCTCGGCGTACTTGTTCGTGAGCCACGAGCCCTGCGCTTCCATCACGGCCGCGAAGGTGTAGTTCTCGCTGGCGATCAACTCGATCTTGTCGCGCTGACGGCGGCGCTCCTTGAGCATGGCCGACCAGAGCTCGGGGTCCACCTCCGCGAGGGACGCCCAGCCGAGCGGATGTTCCATCTCGAGCGTCATGCCTGAACCGCCTCCTTCGTCGCCCTCCGCGGGTCCGCCACGGACCGCCTCCGCGGTCGTGGCGCGCACCGCCTCCGCTCGCGCAGCCGGGCTATCGTCCCACACTCGGGACCCGATTCACGAAGGCGAGCCATGCTGCCCGGGCGCCAGCGCGGCCGCGACGCGAGCGGATCCGAGGACGCCTTCGCGGAGCACGATCGGTGGCGACACGGTGCAGTCAACCACGGTCGAGGCGACCGGCCCGGGCGTGGGCCCGCCGTCGATGATGAGGTCGATCCGGTCGCCCAGGGCGAGGACCATGGCGACGTCTACCGGGTCGGGCTCGCCGCTAAGGTTTGCCGAGGTCGTGGGGAGTGGTCCGAGGACCGCGGCGAGCGCGCGCGGGCAGTCGTGATCCGGAACCCGGACCCCGACGGTCGGAACTCCATGGGTGAGCTCGTCAGGTAGGCCCGATCCGGGACGACGGGGCAGGACCAGCGTGAGCGGGCCGGGCCAGAACGCCTCGGCCAGGCGCCGCGAACCGACATTCGAGATCCCGACCGCGTCCGCCTGAGCGGGATCGGCCAGCAGGAGCGCGATCCCCTTCTCGGGTGGCCGGCGCTTGGCCAGGAAGAGGCGTTCGATCCCGCCCGGCGTCGCCAGCGCCACGGCGATGCCGTAGACCGTGTCCGTCGGCAGCGCGACGATCCCTCCCGCACGCAGGACCTCGATCGCGGCGGACCGGCCGTGCTCGTCGTCCTTGACGACGCGAGGCCGTGCGAGCTGGTCGGGTCCGTCTGTCCGTCTGGTCACCGGGCGCCCACCACGGGCGCGGCCCGGCCGGCCTCCGACTCGGCTCGGAGCGTCGCTGCCGTCTCGGCCAACGCGATACCGGCCGCCTCGGCATCCCGGTGGCGGGCCAGCGCGAGCTGCTCGATGAGCTGTGCGGCTCCTTCATCCTCAACGGTCGCAGCGATGTAGCGAGCGGTGCTCCTGACGGCGTCCGGCGCGGTTGGCATGGCGGCGCCGTGCCCGACCGCGGCGAGCATCTCGAGGTCATTCAGCTGGTCGCCGATCGCGAGGACGTTGCCGAGCGGCACGCCGGCCCGCCGCGCGAGCCAGCGGACGGCCTGACCCTTGGTCACGCCGGGTGCCACGAACTCCAGAAAGCGGGGATGCGCGACCGTCACCTCTGCCCGCCCGGCAAAGGCTGCGCGCGCCTCGTTCAGGACGGACATGGGCAAACCGGGTGGGCCCACGGCCACGATCTTGGTCACGGGATGCTGGATCCAGGTGGTCAGGTCGGCAACCCGGGTCGCCCGGGTCCCGAGGAACGCCGAGTAGTCGTCCACGAGTGGATCATCTGCCCGGATGACCAGCCGTTCGAGGTGGTTGACGTGCGGATCGAGACTCCGGCTGCGACTCCAGGCTGAGGCGTCCCGCGCGACGGCCGCGTCGAGCGGCCGGTGAAGGAGGAGCCGGCCGACCCGATCCGGTTGGGTGGCCATCTCCCGGATCAGCGCGCCCTGGTAGCCGATCACCGGTCCGGTCAGGCCGAGCGTTTCCGCGAAGCGGCTCGCCGACGAGGTCATCCGTCCCGTGGCCAGCGAGACATGGATCCCCCGATGCACCGCGCGGCGGATGGCCGTGACGGTCCGGTCGCGCAATGCCAGGTCGTCATCCACGAGCGTCCCATCGATGTCCAGCGCGATCATCCGGATCGGATACCGTGGGGCCACCGACCGCGCGATAAATCGTGCGCTCGACACGATCAGCGCTCCACGCGGGCGATCCTCGGCAGGCCCGCCAGATCCGGTTCCACGAGACAGGTCCAGCGCCCCGGCAGTTCGGCCACGACGGCCGCGATACCAGGTCCCTGGTCGGCCCCGATCTCCAGGACCGCCACGCCACGGCGGGTCAGCACCTCGGGCAGGATCGCCACGAGGCGGCGAATGACGTCCAGCCCGTCGTGGCCACCGTCGAGGGCGTGCCGCGGCTCGAACGACACCGCTGCCGGCAGGCCGGCCAGCGCGTCGGTGGCCACATAGGGCAGATTGGCCAGGATCAGGTCGAACGGTGGCTCGGACAGCGGCAGGAGATCCGCCTCGGCAAAGCGCAGGCGATCGCCGACGGCGTGCCCAACGGCGTTCTCCCTGGCCAGATCAACTGCGTCGGCGACGTCATCCACGGCCAGGATGTCCACCTCGTCGAGCATCCTGCGAAGGCGCAGTCGGACAGCCAGCGCAACCGCGATGGCCCCGCTGCCGGTTCCGACATCGGCGACCCGGATCGGCGGCGCATCGGCCGGTCGGGGCTCGCCGGTCAGGCGCCGCGCAATCTCGATTTCCGCGAGCTCCACGATTCGCTCCGTCTCAGGACGCGGGATGAGTGCTCGCTCGTCCGTGGCAAAGGCAAGACCCATGAACTCCCGCACGCCGCGGACGTAGGCCACCGGCTCGCCCGCTTCGCGTCGGATGAGGGCCTCGGCGAATCGTGCGGCGGCGCCATCGCCGACGGCCGCCTCCGGGTGCGCCAGGATGCCGATGCGCTCAATTCCGAGGACGTTGCCCAGGAGAAGCTCGGCATCCAGGCGCGGGGAATCCGCCCCGGCGCTGCGCAGCCGCTCGACGGCGTCACGGATGAGCTCGTCGACAGTCGCCACGGGTCGCCCGGTCAACCGTCCGAGGCGTCGGGGTCGATCAGGGCCGACAGGCGCTCGGCCTGATCGGTCGTGATCAACGTGTCGATCAACCGGTCCAGGTCCCCGTCCATGACCCGCGGCAGGCTCGACAGGTCCACGTTCACGCGATGGTCGGTCACGCGGTCCTGGGGAAAGTTGTAGGTCCGGATCTTGTCCGACCGATCACCCGATCCGATCATGGACCGGCGGGCTACCGAGTCGGCCTCGCGCTGGCGCCGACGCTCGGCATCCTTGAGCCGCGCGCGCAGGACGGCCATGGCCTTCGCCTTGTTCTTGTGCTGGCTCTTCTCGTCCTGGATCTCGACCACGAGGCCCGACGGCAGGTGGGTGATCCGGACGGCCGAATCGGTCGTGTTGACGGACTGTCCGCCGGGTCCCGAGGAACGCTTGACATCGATCCGCAGATCCCGTTCCTCGTCGATCTGGATTTCCGTCTCCTCGACCTCGGGCATGACGACCACGGTCGCCGTCGAGGTGTGCGTGCGACCCGACGATTCCGTGGCCGGGACACGTTGGACGCGATGCGTCCCGCCCTCGAACTTGAGGCGCGAATAGGCTCCGTCGCCGGCGATCTGAACGATCGCCTCCTTGAGCCCGCCGATGCCGGTTTCGTGGAGGCTCATGACCTCGTGGACCCAGCGATGGCGCTCGGCGTAGCGAAGGTACATCCGGAGCAACTCCTGGGCGAACAGGGCGGCCTCTTCACCCCCGGCACCGGCACGGATCTCGAGGATCACGTTGCCGTCGTCGGCCGGGTCGCGCGGCAGGAGCAGCACCTTGAGCTCCTCGACCAGGCGCGTCTCGTCGGTCTCGAGCCGCTCGATCTCCTCGCGCGCCATGGACCGCAGTTCATCGTCGGCGTCGCCATCCCGAAGCTCCCGGGCCCCGGCCAGCTCGGCGCGCGTGTCGAGGAGGCGGCGATAGGCGGCCACGACAGGCGCGACCCGCGCCAGTTCCCGTCCGAGTCGCCGGATCGAGTCGGGGTCGGCGCTGGTCTCGGGCCGGGCAAGCTGGACCTGAAGGTCGTCGAACTGGGCAGCGACCTCCGCAAGCGTGGAGTCGAGCTCGCTCATGCCGTCGAGGCGGCGGGGATCAGCGGGTCCAGCGGAGCGCGCTCCGGCTCGTCGGAGCCCGCCGGAACGGTTTCACCATCGGCAATCAGGGCCTGTTGCATGGACACGATCGCGACTTCGATCTGGTCGTTCGAGGGCTGCTTGGTGGTGATCATCTGAACGAGGATGCCCGGCCACATGAGCACCCGGATGACCGGATTGGCCCGGTGCCGGGCGCCCCATCGGAGGATCTCGTAGCCGACCCCGGCAAGGACCGGGATGAGCAGGATCCGGCTACCGACCATGACCAGCGGCTCCTGGCGGCCCACCAGCGTGAACGCGAAGATCGACAGGATGATGAGGATGACGAGAAACTCGGTTCCACACCGCGGGTGGGCCGTCGGATGGCGCCGCACGTTGTCGGTCGTGAGCGGCGTCCCCGCTTCGAGCGCGTGGATCGTCATGTGCTCGGCCCCGTGGTACTCGAACACGCGCCGAATGTCGGGTGCCCGCGAGATCAGCGCAAGGTAGCCGAGAAAGATCGCCACCTTGACCAGCCCCTCGACCAGGTGCTGGACGAAGCCATTCTCGATGTTCGCCGTGGTGACGCTCGCGACGAACAGCGGGAGCAGGAAGAACAAGCCGATCCCGAGCACGAGCGTGATGCCGAGCATCAGGGCAACCGAGCCCCGCCCCAGCTCCACGCCATCTTCCTCGGCCTGGATGTTTGCGCTCCGGATCAGCCAGCGCGTCCCGACGACGAGGGTCTCGTACAGCACGATCAGCCCGCGAGCAAAGGGTGCGGTCGCGAATCGCCAGCGGTGCGGCCCGCTCGTGAGCGGTTCAGACGCCCAGACGATATGGCCCGCGGGATGCCGGAAGGCAACGGCGATCGCGCCGCGACCGCGCATGAGGACGCCCTCGATAAGGGCCTGACCACCGTAGTTGTATCTAGCCATGACGGGAAGTCTACCGGTGGACCCCGAGAATCAGAACGGCGGGCCCGTATGAGCCCGCCGGATTGCCGATCGGCTCCAGTTCGCGGGCCTCAGCCGGCGCGCGCCTGACGCTCAAGCCGCTTGGTGAAGCGCTCGACCTGTCCGGCCGTGTCGATGATCGTCTGCTTGCCGGTGAAGAGCGGGTGGCAGTTGCCGCACACGTCCACCCGAAGCTCGGTCCTGGTGGATCCGACCGTCCACTCGGTCCCGCAGGACCCGCAGTGAACCGCCGCCTGGTGGTACTTGGGATGAATGTCGGGCTTCACTGGTTGGTTCTCCTGGTCGACGTCCGGTCGGGGTCACGATGCCCCGCCGGTGCCGGCCGCTGTGGTTGGTCGGTCAGGCCTCGGCCGCGACGGCGGCCTTGACCGGGATGACCCGGACGCGCTTCTTCGACTTGGTCGCGAACTCGAACTTCACCTTGCCGTGGACCGTGGCGAAAACCGTGTAATCGCCGCCCAGGCCCGTGCCCGCGCCGGCGAGGAAGGTCATTCCGCGCTGGCGAACGATGATCGCCCCGGCGGGCACGAGCTGGCCGTCACCGGCCTTGATCCCGAGCCGCTGGCCGACGCTGTCGCGGCCGTTCTTGGAGGTGCCGCCGGCCTTCTTGTGGGCCATCTCAGCTACTCGTCCTTCTTGACTGGGCGGGTGCGCTTCGGCTTGTCAGCCGGGGCAGCGGCCTCGGTCGACGTGGCCGTCGCGGCCCTGGGTTTGGTGGACTTGGTCGGCGTGGTGGCCGACTTGGCGGCCTTGTCGGCCTTGTCAGCAGGCGCCGCTTTCGCGGCCTTGGCTGCCTTCACGGGCTTCGCCGCGACCGGAGTCGCGGTTTCGGTAGCGACCTTCGCGGCCTTGGCCGCGAGCGTCGCCGCAAGGGCGGCGTCCGTGGCGGCCTGTCGCTGCGCCGCGTCCTCGAGTCGTTGGCGCTCGGTGAGCCTGGCCTCAACGGCGGAGGCCGCGTCGGCAGCCGCACTTCGAGTGCCCAGCTTGATGTCGCTGATCCGAAGGACCGTCAGTTCCTGACGGTGACCCTTCTTGACGCGCCGGCGCGCCTTCGGACGGTACTTGAAGTTGATCAGCTTCTCGCCACGTGTCTGACGGACGACCTCGGCTGCGACCGTTGCGTTCTGGACGATCGGGCGGCCGATCTCGGACATGTCGCCGTCGGCAATCAGGAGCACCCGCTCCAGGGTGATGGCGTCGCCGGGCGAGACCTCCAGGAGCTCGACTTCGAGTTCGGTGCCGACCTCGACGCGGTACTGCTTACCGCCGGTCTCGATGACTGCGTACATGGATCCTCTGCGGACGTGCCGGGCGGTCGCGCGGCTGGTACAACCGCGGCCTGTGAGACAGGTGTAGACACCTCGACCTGGTCGGGGCGCGAACGGGGAGTGTACGGCGAGGCTCGAATAGCGTCAATCGCGAGCCGATCGGTTTGTGCCCGGATCGGTTGTGGCCCCTGTCGAGGGACAGGGATTCCGTCCGAGCTACGGGGACAGCGACTCGTCGGGTCGGGGCCGGCGGTCGCCTTGACCTTGACAACGACGGCTGCATGGTCACGCCGAGCACAGTCTTGGTCGTGAACCGGCTTTCCTCGCTTGTCGATCGTGTCGCAAGCACTGGTCGAGCTCGGCCCGAGCGTGCCTGGGGCACGATCAATGCGCAACCCGAAGCACGACCCGTGCATGGCTCGGGCTGACGGTGGCCAAAGGATGGCGCCTGTGCTCCCGTCGTCCATGCAGTCGACACGGCGGTCGACAGGCTCTCGAGAAGCTCGGCCGGGCCGGAGCGACCGACCCACGCCGGAGCGACCGACCCATTCGCTGCGCCGAAGGCCACCCACCGCGCGGCGGGCCCGGCCGCGGCTGGAACCCTGCGTCACTCCTCGCCGACGAGCAAGAGTCGCTCCCGCGTGGTCGATTGTGCCGTCAGGGCAACGCCCGAAAGCTCCGACAGGGCCGCGACGACTTCCTCCGGGCGTCCAACGCCCCGTTCCGAGTCAAACCGTGTGCGGATTCGGAGCGGGACCGCCGGGAGCGGGATCGACGGCTGCACCTCGATGCCGGCGACGAGCGGGCGCAGGTCATACGGAACGGGTCGCCCGCCCTTGTCCCGCGTGCGGGGCAGCTCAGCGGCGGCGAGAAGGCGCCGGATACCGCCCGCAATCGCGGCCGCGTCGGGCATCCCCCCGTCGAGTGTCGTCACGTTCAGGCGGTAGTCGGCGGCAACCACCTGCCCTGACAGCGCCGGTGCCCCGAGCCAGACGTCGTGCACCTCGATCAGCTCGTGGCCGGCCGGAAGGGATCCGCTGAGGCGCTCCCGGACCTCGGTCACGGATCGGCGTTCGACGAGGAACAGGTCCAGGAGCTCGCGCTCCGCGGGCATGCCGACGGTGAGCGACGCGGCGAAGACGAGCCGGGGGCGCGGAACCGCGAGATCGAGCCCCGCAAGCGGCAAGCCGCTCGAGATCAGTGCCGCGTCCCACGACGCACTCTGATCACGCTGCTGAAGCGGCGGCGCATCGGGCCAGCGTCGGTACACCAGCCGCCACCGCTGGCGGAGCTCGGCCGGCTGCCCGCCAACGTCCACGTCGAGGAGTGGGTCTCCCAGGACGCGGTGGCGCCGCACGCCGCGGCGATCGTCGGCCACGGCGGGCACGGGACGACGCTCGGCGCGCTCGCCCACGGCG
>CAZOJS010000182.1:0-5579 GCA_964580175.1 uncultured Anaerolinea sp.
GATCGCCGCCACCAGCACCGGCGGATCTCCGACCCGGCGCGGCCCGATCGCATGGGGCACGGGGCGACCGACCACTCGCACCGTCGCGGCGAGCACTTCCCTCACGCTGAACCCGCCGCCGCTGCCGAGGTTGCAGACGAGCGGGGAATCGGTGCGCGAGTCCCTAACGGCCGTCGCTTCGAGCGCGACGAGGTGCGCATCCGCGAGGTCCATGACATGGATGTAGTCCCGGATCGGCGTCCCGTCCGGGGTGGGGTAGTCATCTCCATAGAGCGTCAGCGGCGGTCCGCCCTCGATGGCCGCCAGGGCATTGGGGATCAGGTGCGTCTCGGGATCGTGGCGCTCCCCGTTGGCCTCGGTGGCGCCCGCGACGTTGAAATAGCGGAGGCTCACGCCACGTAACCCGTAGGCCGACCCGTACCAGGCCATCGCGCCCTCGAATGAGCGCTTCGTCTCGCCGTACGGGTTGATCGGTCGGAGCGCAGCATCCTCGCGGATAGGGCTTGCCTCCGGGACACCGTAGACGGCGGCAGTGGACGAGAAGACGATCCGATCCACGCCGGCGTCTCGCATGCCATCGAGCATGGCGACGCCGCCCGCAACGTTATGGCGGTAGTACGCGGCCGGATCGCGCATCGACTCGCCGACGAGCGACTTTGCGGCGCAGTGGAGGACCGCGTCGACGCGGTCGTCTCGGAGCAGCGCGGCCATCGCCTCGCGGTCGCCGAAGGAACCTTGAACGAACCGAGCTCCCGGCACCACGGCGGCGGCATGGCCCGTGGAGAGGTCGTCGAGGGCGATGACCTCATGTCCGGCCGAGAGGAGTCGCTCAACGGACACGGAACCGACATACCCGGCGCCGCCGGTGACGAGGATGCGCATGCTCGCAGGGTACGCGGCAGGCCCGTCGCCCGTACCGGGCCAGCGCCACGGAGAAATCCGGGGGTACGTTGCGGCGCCCGGGGCACTTAGCGGCCCGGGGTACGTTGCGGCGCCCGGGGTACGTTGCGGCGCCCGGGGCACGTTGCGGCACCCGGGGTACGTTGCGGACCCTGATGACGCTGGCATCGTCAAATCCTGGCCTTCCACGTCCATAAGCTGCGCGCCGCCGGCCGCAAGTTCCGTGGCGACATGGCTGCCGCGCTCCGATGACCTCATTCCGTGCTCAGCCACGCGTGCTCGCCTTGTCGTGGGTCGCGTTGAGGCGCGCCAAGGGCAGCAAATGACGCTGGGGGCAGCACCGACCGTGATAAGCCCTACTCCGGGGCTGAGCGGGTCAGCGCCGGCGCAGGAACCCGAGAAACCGGTCCAGCCAGGACCGCCGATCAATGGTGGGCGCCGGTTCATGCTGCGGCGCCGGTTCGGGCCGATCGAGGGTGGGCGCCGGTCCAGGCGCGGGCGCCGGTTCAGGCTGCGGCGCCGATCCAGGCGCGGGCGCCGATCCAGGCGCTCGGGCGGGCTGGGGCTCCGGCGCCGTGGCCCCGAGTTCGTCCACAAGGCGTTGTGCGGCCGCGTCCTCGTGGTCGACGGCCAACGCGCGCCGGGCAAGATCAAGTGCGCCGGCCGTATCGCCACGCGCCCTCGCCACGCGCGCCAGTCCGACCACCGCAATGGCGTTCCGGGGGTCCGCCTCGGCAACCTGCGCGAACAGGTGCCCGGCGCGATCCAGGTCACCCTCGGCGAGCAGACGCTCCGCCACGAGCAACAGCTCGATCATCGATCCTCCGTGAGCATGGCCTGCGCGAGGAGGAGCAGGGTCGGCCGGTCGTTGACCCCGGGATCGGTGATCGCCCGATCGAGCAGGTCGTCCAGGATGCGCCCCAGGATGGGGCCCTGCGGCAACCCGAACTCGGCCATCAGATCGGTGCCGTCGATCGCGAGGTCGCCGCGCTCCATGACCATTGGACCGGCCAGCAGTGCGTCGACCCGCGCTCGCAGTTCGGCCAGGCCGTGGGCGTCCCGCGGCGCGCCGCTGCCCTCGTTGTCCGCCTCGCGCAGCTCGAACAGGGCCGCCAGGTGCTCGCGCCCGATCCGGCGGATGAAGCGCCGGATGCCCGAGTCGCCCCAGTCGGGGTCATACGTGAACATGTGGTGGCGAACCAGGTGCACAACTTCGTCGTGGACGCTGCGCGGCGACCGCAGTCGGGCCAGAAACTCGGACGCCAGGCTTGCCCCGATGGCGTCGTGGCCGTGGAAATGGGCGTCGGCCATCGTCGAGGGCTTGCCGATGTCGTGCAGGAGCGCGGCCAGCCGGACGATCGGCCGATCGGCCGGCACGGCATCGACCGTCCGAAGCGTGTGCTCCCAGAGGTCTTCGCCGGGAGTCTTGTTCTGCGGGATCCCGCGCTGTGCCGCGAGCTCCGGGGCAACGACACCCAGGATGCCGGTCGTCGCCAGCAGGCGCAGTCCCATCGATGGTCGATCGGCCTGGAGCAGGTTGTTCAGCTCCACGGCCAGCCGCTCTCCCGAAAGGTGGGCAACGAGGGCGGCGTGGGTGCCGATGGCGTCCAGTGTCCCGATCTCGATGTCGAGGTCCAGGGTCGCCGCAAAGCGCACGGCGCGGACCATCCGGAGGGCGTCCTCCTCGAAGCGTCGATGCGGATCCCCGACGGCTCGGAGCAACCGACGCTCCACATCCCGGGCGCCCTCGCTCGGATCCACCAGTGCCGGCTGCGCCGCCGTCCCGTCGGGCGGCGCATCGGCGCCCCAGGCCATCGCGTTGATGGTGAAGTCGCGTCGGGCGAGATCGCCGTCAATCGAGTCCCCGAACTCGACCCGATGCGGTCGGCGGAAGTCGGCGTAGTCGTGATCGGTTCGAAAGGTCGTGATCTCGAAGGCCGCCCCTTCCCGCCGGACGGCGACGGTCCCGAACCGGTTCTCGTACAGGGCGCCCGGAAACAGCTCAACCAGCCGGTCAGGGCGAGCGTCTGTGGCGAGGTCCCAGTCCGCCGGCTCCCGGCCGAGCAGCACGTCCCGGAGCGATCCGCCAACGACGTAGGCGGCGTGACCGGAGCCCCACAGTTGATCCAGGATCGCCAGCACCGCGGCGGGAGGTCGAATGTTCACGGCGGGCTCGCCGCCGGTCAGTTCCGGCCCAGGAACAGGTACGTCCGCCAGGCCTCGTTGCGTTCGTCTGCGAGATACGGGGTGAACAGGGAATAGAGGTCGCTGCGCGGCTCGAAGGGCGTGCGAACGAGGCGCAGGCGCGCTTCGTCGAGGGTCTTGCTGCCCTTGCGATGGTTGCACTGCTTGCACGCCGCGACGAGGTTCTCCCAGGTGTGGGTTCCCCCGCGGTGGCGCGGAATGACGTGGTCCAGGGTCAGATCGTGGGCCACCCTGGCGCAGTACTGGCAGGTGTGCCGATCCCGTGCGAACACCTCGCGACGGGTCAGCTTGACCCGCGGCCGGGGCCGACGGATCCGGTGCTGCAGTCGGATGACCGACGGCGCCTGGAAGGACGTACGAGGCGTTCGGATGACCTGATGGTCGTACTCGAGCACCTCGGCCTTCTCGCCGAACAGAAGCCGGAACGCCCGAGGCAGGTTCGTGACGTTCAGCGGCTCGTAGTCCTGATTCAGCACGAGCACGACGCCGTTCATTCGCGGGATGCTAGCAACGGACCGCTCGTCACGCTCGGCCGACCGATTCGCCGGTGGAGCGATCCCAGCCTCCGGCCTGGCCGACCTTGGTCCCGAGTGGCCGCCCGAGGGCGTCGGCGGCGAAGCGCGCCGCCGCCAGGACACCTTCGAGATCGACGCCATGGTTCCAGCCCGATGCGTCGAGAAAGTAGACGAGGTCTTCGGTCGCGAGATTGCCGGCGGCGCCGGGGGCATACGGACAGCCACCCGTTCCGCCGGCCGCCGAATCGAAGCAGCGAATCCCGGCCGCGAGACCGGCTGCCACGTTTGCCAGCGCGGTCCCGCGCGTGTCGTGGAAGTGGAACGCGATCCGATCGAGGGAGATGCCCGCCGCAGTCGCCACGTCCAGGAGCGACGCGACCTGCGACGGCACGCCGACCCCGATCGTATCCCCGAAGCAGACCTCGTCCACGCCAAGGTCCAGCAGCCGAAGCGCCACGTCCACCGCGCGCGCCGGCGCCACTCCGCCGACGTATGGGCAGCCGAAGGCCGTCGAGACATAGCCACGGCGCCACCAGCCCAGTTCGGCCGCCCGGGCGAGCACCGGAGTGAACATCTCGAGGGAGGCGGCGACGGTCATCCCGATGTTGTGTTCGGTGAAGGCGTCGGTCGTAGCGGTGAAGACGGCGAGGGCCCGCGCCCCGGCCGCCTCGGCGCGATCCATCCCGCGCTGGTTGGGCACGAGCACGGGGTAGCGCACGCCCTCGGCCACCGGTAGACGAGGGAGCAGCGCGTCCGCGTCCGCCAGTTGCGGAATGGCCTGCGCTGAAACGAAGCTGGTGGCCTCGATCTCCCGGAGCCCTGCCGCGACCAGCAGCTCGACGTAGCGGACCTTGGCCTCGATCGGGACCAGCGTCGCTTCGTTCTGGAGCCCGTCGCGTGGGCCGACCTCGTAGATACGAACACGGTCGGTCATTGGGGACGGGATCCGGCGATCGTGTCGCGCCGCGCTCGTCGGGGTGTCAGACGAGCGGTGGGTCCATCGCGCGCTCGATGCGGGCGACGTGGACCTCGATGCGGGCGATCTCTTCCGTCGCCCTGGCCCGCTCCTCGCTGAGCAGTTCGGCGGCGTCCCGTCGAGCGCGGGCCGCGCGATGCAGCACGAGGAGGGCTTCCCGACTGTCGGGGAGCTTCGGCGCGTCCTGGCGGCGGTGCGAAGCAGGCATGGCGGGTATCGGACTCCGGTTCGATCGCTGGCTGGGCAGCCAGAGGGTACCCCTACGGCCCGACGACCGCGAGCAATTGCCCGCGCACGACTTGATCCCCGCCCCGGACCGACAACTCCACGATCCTTCCGGCCATCGGCGCGAGCACCAGGTGCTCCATCTTCATGGCCTCGAGCGTCACGATCGGGTCGCCCGGCCCCACTGCGCCGCCGACGGCGAGGTGAACCGCCAGCACGTTGCCCGGCATCGGTGCGACGACCTCGACCGGGCCGCCACCTCGGTGCGCGACCGCGGCGCGTGCGCCTCGATCCACGTCGGGCGGCGGCGCGACCCGCTCGATGAAGTCAGTGGTGGTGTCGCCGGCCAGGAACTCGGGCGTGCGCAGTGTCGCGGCGAGGAAATCGCGATTCGTGACGACGCCGCCGATGTGCAGGCGCTCGAGCGCGAGCGCGAGACGGCCGGCGGCTTCGCCGCGCGTCGGCGCGTGGGCGATCACCTTGGCCAGCATCGGATCGAACGCGGTGCCGATCACCGAGCCGGCGGCGACGCCGGTGTCCCAGCGCACCACCGGCTGGGGCGCGGGCGCGAACGCGACCAGCGTGCCGGTGGCAGGCAGGAAGTCGTTGGCGGGATCCTCGGCGTACAGGCGCGCCTCGATCGCTGCGCCGGAGAACGCGACATCGCGCTGCGTGTAGCCGAGCGGCTCGCCGCCCGCGATCCGCAGCTGCTCGCGCACGAGATCGATCCCGGTCACCGCCTCGGTCACCGGGTGCTC
>CAZOJS010000183.1:0-8636 GCA_964580175.1 uncultured Anaerolinea sp.
GCGACGGACGACCGGTACACGGACGACGTCCACTTCGTGGGTGGTTGCGCGACGGCATCCGAACTGACCCAGTACGCGGTCAGCCAGGTGGCCACGAATGCCCTCCCGGCGCTGCCGGCCCGCGATGGCGAGGATTGGCTCGCTGCGTGGCGCGAGCGTCTCGACCGGACGCCGGTGTGGCTTGTGCCCTGGCTCGAGCACCAGCACGACGGGCCGTACTGGCGCCAGGGCTCGCTGGCGCCCGACTACGGGCGGGTCCAGGCGGCCATGTTGCTGTTCGGCGGGTGGTCCGATTCCTATGTCGATCCGGTTTTCCGGATGCTCGAACGCTGTGCTGCTCCCCGGCGCGCGATTGTGGGGAACTGGGTGCACACCTTTCCGGACTCCGGGTATCCAGGTCCCAACCTCGACTGGCTCCACGAGTTCGTCCGGTTCTTCGGCCACTGGCTCAAGGACGAGCCAAACGGCGTGATGGACGAGCCGATGTTGACCTGGTACCAGCGCGACTTCGCGCCGCCCGAGCCGTTTCCCGCGTCCTGGCCCGGGCGCTGGCGATCAACTGCCTCGTACGGAACCGCCGGCGCGACCCGGCGCTCGCTCCATCTGTCCGGGGGGACCGAGCCGCTTCGCGGCCGGCTGGAGCTGGACCTCCGCTCCGAGCCGGGCGCCGGTGCCACGACGTTTCCGCACCGGGCCACAACCGGCACGCGAGGCGGGTTGTCCTGGGGCGCGGGCAGCTCGCCGAACGGGCTGGCCCGGGACATGCGCGCCGACGAGGCGGGTATCCCCGTCTACACGACGGACCCGCTGACCTCCGATCTCGAGATGCTGGGAATGGCGGCCGCGGACCTCGAGGTCTCCGCGTCCATGTCCGTCGCGACGCTCGTCGTGCGCTTGTCTGATGTCGCCCCGGACGGCAGCGCGCTCCAGGTCACGATGGGCATCCTCAACCTGACCCATCGTGACGGGCATATCGACCCACAGCCGCTGGTGCCTGGTGAGCATGTCCGGGCCCGCGTGAGCCTCCGCGCCGTCGGCTATCGATTCGCGACCGGCCACCGGATCCGGCTGTCCGTGGCGTCGGCCTGCTGGCCGGTCATCTGGCCCTCCCCGGAGCCCGGCTCGATCACGATCCACCATGGCCGGCCCGAGGCACCCACGGGCGGACCGTCCCGCCTGGACCTGCCGCTGGCGCCAGCGGCCGACGATTCCCTCGTGCCGGATTTCCGAACGACCCCGCCCGACCTCGATGCGGTCGGTGGCGGGACCGACGACCCGCCCCGCTGGCGCGTCACCGAAGACGTCCTGGCGGGCACGGTCACGGTCTCGACCCACGACGGCGGCGACACGATCACCGAGGACGGCACCCGGCTTTACAGCGCGGAGTCCCACGAACTCACGGCCGCGGATGCCGATCCTTCGCGGGCCCGCATGGCAAGCGTGGTCCGCTACGTCCTCGAGCGAGATGGTCGACGGATCGAGGTGGACGTGGACGGCGACACGACCTCGGATGGCGCCGCCTTCCAGCTCGATCTCCGGCTGGTGGTGCGGCTGGACGGTGCGGAATTCTTAGAGCGGCGGACGCGCGTCTCGATCCCGCGGAACCTCGTCTAAAGGTCGGCCGCCAGCAAGATCGCGAAGCCGCAGATGGCCAGAC
This sequence comes from uncultured Anaerolinea sp., assembly GCA_964580175.1. Taxonomy (GTDB): domain Bacteria; phylum Chloroflexota; class Limnocylindria; order Limnocylindrales; family CSP1-4; genus UBA5189. The sequence continues at coordinate 1,658 of CAZOJS010000183.1, forward strand.
TGCCGACGAGGCTGATGGCAAGTTCGAATCGCGGCGGAAGGCGCCGATGCGCGATGGCGCTCACCCTCGCGAGCGTCAGCTGCCACGAGAGCGAGGCGAGGAACGCTCCCGTCGCGAACGCGACCCGCTCACCAGGCCCGCGTCCGACGTCCGGCAGGGCGAGGATCAGCGCCGCGAAGTAGATCATCGTCGCGGGATTCAGCAGGGTCAGCCCGAGGAACCGGACGAACGTGCCAAGGGGTGGATCGGCAGGACCGGCGGATCGCAGGCCTTCGTGGGGCCGCCGAACCGCCTTGACGAGGGCGCGCAGCCCGATGCCCAGGAGCGCCCCGATCGCCACGATCCGCAACGGGCGTTCGAGCGGATCGAGGACCCCGGCGAGGACGGTGCCGCCGATGGCCGCGAGCAGGGCGTACACCCCGTCCGCGGTGGCGACTCCCACGCCGGCCGTGGCGGCCGCCCGAAACCCTCGACGGATCCCGAGCTCCACGATCAGGACGGCGATCGCGCCAACCGGAATCGCGATCGCGAAGCCCGCCAGGGCACCAGCGATGAACGAGGCTTGCACGCCTCAGGAACGGTGCACTGCAGCCAGCGATTCGGGCCAGCGCGCCGGGGCGTCGGCGCGAATGAGACCGCTCATGCGGCGGCTGCGCCGGGGGCAATCAGGTCGAGCAGCGCACCAAGCTGGCGCCGGTACGGAGTGCCCTCGAAATCGTGCAACGGGTGCGGGTCCAAGGCGTGCTCCTGGACCTGGCCGCCGCGGCGGACGTAGACCACCGGGTAGATGGCGCCCTGGCCGTCCGCCTCGATCGTCATCGCCAGCGCGTCGGGCCCGTCCGTGTCGAGGAAGTGGGTCAACGGCTGGCAGCCGTCGTCCCGGATCCCTTCGTCCGGCGTCGCGGTGATGACACTGGCGAGGTAGGCCTTCTGGTGCCACAGCTCGGGTCCGTTGGTCGCCTCGGCGAGGACGCGATCGATCAGATCTCCGACCGCGATCGAGGCACGTTCCCGTGGGACACCGAACTTCCGCTCGGCCAGGCGCTCGATGAGGATGCGTGCGTTGTAACGGTGGCCCTGCACCGCACCCGAGTAGCTTGAAATTCCGTGCTTCTTGAGTCCCGACGAGCCGGACGTTATGGTTCCGGCAAAGTGAATTCCCGGCACGGTGGCGCTTTCCCAGAACGCCGTCTGCGCCGGCAGGCGGGCCTGGCCGAACGTGGCCACGCCGAGAGCCGGCAGATCGAGCAGCGGGCAGGTGAAGCCCGTGGCCGCAATCACCTCGTCGACCTCGAGCGACACCGGCATGCCGGTGTCGCTCCGCTTCAGGTCAACCCGCAGGCCGCCCGAAACCGGGTTGATCCCGTCGACCGACGCGGACAGGATGTCCACGCCTCCGCCGAGCGCGGAATCCTCGAACGGCTGGACGTAGCGAGCGCGGACGCCCATCAGCGACCGAGTCTCGATCGAGGTCTTGGCCGGCGATGGTGACGCGAGGGTGATCCGGCTGGCCCATTGGAGCAGCCCGGAGGCAAGCTCGAACCCAGAGTTCTGCTTGCCGATGATGAACAGACGACGGCCCGCGTAACTCTCCGCGGCGCGTGTATCCGCATAGTGGACGGCGTGCTCGATCCCGGGCGTGGCGGGCGAGAACGGCTCGGCGATCCCGACCGCCATGATCAATTGCTCGCAGACGTACTCGCCGTCCGTGGTGCCGAGGGTGAAGCGTTCGCCATTCGCGGTCTCATCCCGTCGAGTGGTTTCCCAGCGGCAGCCGTAGCGCACGGTGATCCCGGCCCGCTCGGCGAACGCGGTCAGGCTGGCCTGCATCTCCGGGCGCGACGGAAAGTCGGACGACCCGTCCATGAACTCGGTCTGGAGACCACGCAGGCTCGGCTCCACTGCCAGGAGGCTGTTCCAGTCCCAGCGCTCGAACGCGCGCGTCGAGTGCTCGGCCGGCGCATACGGCTTCGTCCACGACAGGAGCCGCTGAAAGAACGGCCAGCGGCGAAACATGCCACCCGGCCCGTCGTCGGCCGACAGGACGGCATGGCGGATCCCCAGACGGCCGAGATCGTAGGAGACCTGCAGGCCGCCGGGGCCTGAGCCGATCACGATGACCGGGTACGCGCCGGGCGGAAACGGCCGCTCTGTTTCGGGCATCGGTGCCTGTCAGCTCCTGGCGCGGTTTGCGTTGCGCAAACGCCGCGACTGGGCCTGGAGCATGCGGTACGTCACCCGTGGATGTTCCACGAGGAAGGCCTCGACGGCGGCGCCGGGGAGGGCCACGCAACGCAGCGGACGCAGGGCCACGACGTCGGCGGTCGGTGGTTCTCCGAGCAGGATGGACACCTCGCCAAAGAACTCTCCCCGCGCGAGGGTGGCGCGCTGACCGCCATCCACGACGACGGCTGCTTCGCCGTCGAGGATCACGTAGAACGCAGACCCGGTCAGGCCCTGCCGCAGGATTCGGGCGCCCTCGGCGAAGAAGGCTTCCTCAAACCGACTGGCCACTCCCAGCAGCTGCGGCGTGGTCAAATCGGCGAACAGGGTCATGCCGGCGAGCGCGTCGGCGATCTCTTCGCGTGTGGCCATGTCGATCGAGCTCCTGCCAGCATCCCCACGCCGGGGCGTTGGGTCGATTGTGCATCGTCGGCGACACTCTTGGGGCGCGGCGACGACGGGTCCAGCCTTGACGCGCTGGGTCGGCAGGCCCAGCATCCTGAGCTGAACGCATGGAGGAACGCATGTCCCTGCCCGATGGTCGTCGCCCGAGCCTCCTTGCGGCCTGTCCGCTCTTTCGCGGCGTCGGCAGCGATGGGCTGGCCGCCCTTGCCGAGGCGGCCACCGAGGTCACCTTTCCGGCCGGTCATGTGATCGCTCGACAGGGTGAGATCGGGACCGGGTTCTTTGTGATCGTCGAGGGGACGGTTCGCGTGGTCCGCGATGGGGTTGTCCTGGCCCATCTGGTTGCGGGCGACTTCTTCGGGGAGTTGTCGGTGCTGGACGGGCGACCCAGGAACGCGCTCGTGGCGGCGGAAACGGCGACTACCTGCCTCGCCATCGCCACCTGGGATTTCGAGGCCGCGTTGCTGGCCAACCCGGCGGTGACGCTCGCCATCCTCCGCGGTGTCGCGACCCGCCTGCGCGAAGCCACGGACGGCGCACGACACTGATGCGGCCACGATACGCAGGCCCGGCATGAGCGACGCAGGCGTTCGAGCGCGCAGTGATACCGGCGACACGCTGATCTTCCTGTTCACGGACATCGAGGGTTCGACCCGGCTCGAGCAGGCGGTCGGAACGACGGCCTATGCGATGCTCCGCGAGCGACACCGGGACCTGATGCGCAATGCGTTCGAGGCCCACGATGGCCGGGAACAGGGTACCCAGGGAGACTCGTTCTTCGTCGTGTTTGGGACGGCCGGTCAGGCCGTCGGAGCCGCGCTCGACGCCCAGCGGGCGCTGGCATCGGAGGGCTGGCCCGAGGGTGCTGCGGTCCGGGTTCGCATGGGCCTCAACGCCGGCGAGGCCACCTCGGTCGGCGGAAGCCTGGTCGGGCTGGCAATCAACCGCGCGGCGCGCATTGCCGGGGTCGCTCACGGAGGACAGGTCCTGATCTCGGAGTCGGCGAGGGTCCTGCTCGGCGGTGCCCTGCCGCCCGAGGTCACCCTCACGGATCTGGGAGCGCACCGCCTGAAGGACCTTCGCGAACCCGAGCACATCTACCAGCTCGACGGCCCTGGCCTCGAGGCGACGTTCCCTCCGCTGGCCACGCTCGACGCCAGGCCAAACAACCTTCCAACGCAGTTGACCTCATTCGTCGGCCGCGAGGCAGAGCTGGCTAGCGCTCGGGACCTGCTCGCCGCCAACCGCCTGGTGACCCTGACCGGGCCTGGCGGCACGGGCAAGACGCGTCTCTCGCTCCAGGTCGCGGCGAGTGCCGCCGACGACTATCCGGACGGAATCTTCTTCGTGGCCCTCGAGACGGTCCGCGACCCCGGGCTCGTGGCGTCGCGGATCGGTTCGGAAATCGGCCTCAGCGAGTCGGGCGGGCGCACGGGCCAGGAAATCCTGATCGAGTGGCTCACGGGTAAGCAGGTCCTCCTGGTGCTCGACAATTTCGAGCAGGTGCTGAACGCGAGCCCGGTCGTCGCGGCGCTGCTCCGGGCGGCCCCGGGGCTCAAGGTCCTCGCCACATCGCGGGCGCCGCTCCACGTGTCGGGCGAGCAGGAGTTCCCGGTTCCCGGGCTGCCGGTGCCGCCGGATGCCGGCACCATGGGCGGGTACGAGCAGTCCAGGCTGGCTGGGGCCGGCGAGGTCGATCTCGCCCGCCTCGCGACCTATGAGGCGGTTCGGCTGTTCATTGCCAGGGCGGTGGCGGTGCGTCCCGACTTCGCGGTCACCAACGCCAATGCTCCGGCCGTGGCCGCCATCTGTGCCCGGCTGCAGGGCATGCCCCTCGCCATCGAGCTGGCTGCGGCCCGCATCAAGCTGCTCAGCCCGGACGCCATCCTGACCCGTCTCGAACACCAGTTGCAGGTGCTCGCGGCCGGTGCCCGCGACCTGCCGGCGCGACAACAGACCTTGCGCGGAGCGATCGCCTGGAGCTACGACATTCTCGACGACGCCGACCGGCGCCTGCTCGACCGTCTCTCGGTCTTCGCCGGGGGCTTCGACCTGGACGCGGCCGAGATGGTCGGCGGGCCGCCGGACGAGATCGCCGGCGACGTGCTGGACGGCCTGATGGCGCTCGCCGACCAGAGCCTGATCCGCTCCGTCCACGGCGATCCACCCCGTTTCTACATGCTCGAGACCATCCGCGAATTCGCCGCCGAGATGCTCGACCAGCGGCCGGATGCGGCGGCCATCAGAGCACGCCACACCACCTGGTATCTCAACCTCGCCGAGGCCGCCGCACCGCAACTGTCCGGACCGGACCAGCGAGCCCTGATGGAGCGCCTCGAGCGCGAGCACGACAACATTCGCGCCGTGCTCGATCGTGCTCCGCTCGTGGGTGACGGGCAGTGCGCCATCCGCCTTTCGTTCGCCATGTGGCGGTTCTGGCAGAAGCGCGGCCACCTGTACGAGGCGCGGCGTCGGCTTGAGGCGATCGCGGCCGCACCCTGGTCACATGATGACCCCGTCCTTCGCGCTCGGCTCATGGAAGCGCTCGGCGGCGTGTACTGGTGGCAGGCGGACCTCGCGGCGATGAAGGTTGCCTACACCGAGGCCCTCGAGATCTGGCGATCCCTGGGCGACAAATCCGAGATCGCGAACGCGCTATACAACATCTCGTTCTCGTTCGCGGTGAGCGCGGACCCAACGATGAAGCCTGAGGAAGCCGACCCGGACGGGCTCGGCTTCCGGGCGCAGCAGGAGGCACTCGCGCTGTATGAAGAACTGGGCGACATCCGCGGCCAGGCGAACGTCCTGTGGGGCATGGGCAATTGGGACTACTTCCGCAAGAGCGGCGACCACGGCAAGGAGTTCTTCTCCAGGGCCCTCGACCGCTTCCGCGAGGCAGGTGACGTCACGATGGAAGCCTGGTCGCTGCACATGCTCGGCAGTGCGATCCTTCGAAGCGGCGATGTGGAGGATTCGCGCCGGATCCTGCGCCACGCGCTCCGCCACTTCTATGAAGCGAGCGATGCCGCCGGGATCGCGATGCTGTTCGGTGATCTCAGCTCGCAGGCGGTCGCCGACGGCGATCTGCCGCGGGCAGCTCGCATCCGCGGCGCGGCCCGCCGCCTCACTGCAGCGACCGGCGCGCAGCTGGCCGGATTCGTGGACGAGCAATTTGAGCTCGATGCCCGACCGCAGGTGTCGGGCAAGCTCCCTCCCGAAGAGCTGACTCGCTACACGATCGAGGGGGAAGCGCTGAACCTCGATGATGCCGTCGCGTACGCGCTGGATATCACCAGCGAGCAACTCTCCACCGAGCCGCACGGCGCCGATTGAGGGGACCAGGATGAGCGCAGACGGAGGTTCGAAGCCGGAGTTGTCGGTGACCCCCATCCGCCTGGTCCTGACGACCAGCACACCTGCCGCCGTCACGTGGGACTTCCTGACCGACCCGGAGCGGGTCGAACAGTGGTTCACGGCGGCCGGCCCGGTGGGAGTCGTGGGCGATCTCTATCGACTGGATTTCGGTGACGGCAGCGTGGTCGAGGGGCCGATCACCGCGCTGGAGCCCGGGCGTCGGTTCGCCCATCGGTGGGCCTGGCTCGACGATGAGCCGCGCCAGGAAACCACGGTGACCTGGACGGTGGAACCGCTGGCGTCGGGTGGATCGCGGGTGGAGCTGGTCCACGACGGCTGGGAGGAGGCCGGGGCGGACTCGGCGATTCGAGATGATCACGAGGCCTATTGGTCCGCCTACCTCGACGATCTGAAGGACGTGCTGGAAGACGCCGCCGGATCGTGAGGGTTGGGGCGTGACGGCGCGCCTTGCCGCGGCCGTCGGTCGGTATCGCGGTTTCCAGCCAGACGCGCGACGATTCCTTCTGGTCACCCTCGCCAGCGGTGCCGCGCTGAGCCTGTGGTGGATCGACTTCAATCTGTATCTCGCGTCGCTCGGCTTCGATACCTCGCGAATCGGGATCATCGCGACGGCGGGTTCCGTCGCCGGGGCGCTGGCCTCGTTTCCGGCCTCGTCGCTGTCGGATCGGTATGGGCGGCGCCTGGTCATGATCGGCGGCGGCGGGCTGAGCCTCGTGGCGGTCGCGGGGCTGCTGCTTACTGCCGAGCCGACCGCCATCCTGCTCCTCGCGGCCGCCTTCGCAGCCGGCGATCAGGTCCTCCACGTCGTGGCCGTGCCGTATCTGTCGGAGCATTCCCATCCGGAACATCGGAGCGAGCTGTTCGCCCTGCAGTACGCGATCACCAGCGCGACGAACGTCCTCGCCGCGGCCCTGGGCGGAATCGTGGCACGCCTCATCGCCAACAACCTCGGGTTCGTCGCCGACGGGCCGGCGAC
>CAZOJS010000184.1:0-5338 GCA_964580175.1 uncultured Anaerolinea sp.
CTCGGCCATCCGCCCGGCGACCACCGGCACCGGGTGGATCCGCAGATATCGACCGACGGCCCGGTGGAATGCCCCGGATCCCTGGACGATGGCGGGGCTCCGCAGTGCCCCCGCGGCCAGCACGACCTGCGGCGCCCGAGCCAGCAGCCGGCGGACGCCGGCCGTCGTCGGGTCGCCGACCGCGCCCAGCACGGGCATGCCGGTCAGCGGATCCTCGACCAGGATGTTTCCCTCGACCCCGACGACCCGACCACCCTCCATGATCAGCCGGGTCACCCTGACGCGGTCCACCACACGCGTCCCGGCCTGGACTGCCGTCGCGAGATGGACCCGAAGACCGCCGAGCTTGGTGCCGCGCGGACAACCGAACGGGCAGCTGCCGCAATCTGAACAGGTGCCGGCGTTTCGATGGATGGGCCCGGCCTCCCAGCCGAGGGCGCCGGCGCCTCGGAGGATCGCGAGGTCCTTGGGCGGGATGGAGGTCGCCTCGCTAACCCCGATTTCTCGCTCAACTGCGGCGCGGTCGGCGTCCCACTCGAGGCCGTCGACCCCGTCCAGACCATGATCGCGGACCCATTCGGTTCGGACCGGGTCCGGGATATCGATGCAGGTCATCCAGTTGATCAGCGTGCCACCCCCGACGCCCGAACCGGCCAGCATGCTCACGGAACCATCCCAGGTCGAGAGCAATCCGTGGTTGAGATACAGACGCGAGAACGCGTCCAGTTCCGTGCGCGGCATGGTGGCCTCGTTCACGGTGGGTCCGGCCTCGAGCACGAGAACGGCACGGCCGGCGGCTGCGAGTTCCGCAGCCATCACTCCGCCGCCGGCGCCCGATCCGACGACGATGACATCGGCCTCGAGCACGATTGGTTCAGCCCCGGGCGCTCGATCGATGTGCGTCGCACGAACCGGGGTCAACTCCGGGTTGATCGGCGGGTTATCCGTGATGTATCCAATCGCATCGAGGCGCGCGTTTCGCCCATTGGCGTCGGGCGCCGCGTAGGCGAGAAACGAGAGGAGCTTCCGGAGCGCCTGGAATCCCGATCGCTTCAACGCGATCGGTGAGTGCGCCCAGCGGAGGACCAGACGTTCTCGGTCCGGAACCGACATGGCGCTCAGGCCGGACGGACGGCCCGCGGTCAGCAGATTGACCAGCGGCTGCTCCAGCAATCTGAGCACGAGGCGCAGTTGGGTCACCTGGGCAGGATCGGCGGCGCGAACGAGCGCCTGGGCAGCGAGGTCGCCGATCCGTTCGGCGTCCACGCCCGGAACGAAGGTTTCGGCCAGCGATGCGAGTGTTCGGACCTCCGCAGGGCTGAACCGGCCGGACGCAGTCTCCAAGTCGGACTGTGCTGGTGGCGGGTCGGTCAGGCCCGGCCGGCGCCGGCGGCGACCGAGACGGGCAGGCGCTCCACCCCCTGCGCGGGCATCGGTTCACAGCGGATCGGACGGTCCTCGCGATACCCGAGGGCGTAGTCCGCCTGGATCAGGGTGTGCAGCTGGCTCGTGCCCTCGTAGATCACTGCGGCCTTGGAGTTGCGCAGATAGCGCTCGACCGGGAATTCGTTCGAGTATCCGTTCGCGCCGTGGATCTGGATCGCGTCCAGCGCGCTCGCGACGGCGTGGTCCGTGGCGTGCCACTTCGCCAACGACGTCTCGCGGGTATTCCTGACGCCGTGGTTCTTCAGGAACGCGGCCCGCCAGACCAGGAGCCTGCCAGCCTCGATACCCGCGAGCATCTTTGCCAGCATCTGCTTGACGAGCTGGTGCCGCCCGATCTCTTCGCCGAAGGTTTCCCGCTCGTGGGCATATTTCAGGGAGGCATCGAGGCAGGCCTGGGCGAGGCCGACGTTGCCGGCGGCGACCGTGAAACGGCCCTGGTCGATCGCGCTCATGGCGATGAGGAACCCCTCGCCATCCTCGCCGATCCGATGCTCGATCGGGACCCGGACCTCGTCCATGTTGATGAGGCCCGTGTTTCCGGCACGGATTCCGAGTTTGCCGTGGAGCGTGCCGGTGGTCAGGCCGGCCATGCCGCGCTCCAGCAGGAACGCGGTCACGCCCTTGTGCTTCTTCGTCCGATCGACCGACGCGAAGACGAGGAAGTGGTCCGCAACGTCGGCCAGGCTGATCCAGATCTTCTGGCCATTCAGGACGTATGAATCCCCGTCCCGCCGCGCCGTGCTGGCGAGATTCGCCGCATCGGTGCCCACACCCGGCTCTGTCAGGCCGAAGGTCGCCAGCTTCTCGCCCTTCGCCTGGGGCACGAGCCAGCGCTGCCGCTGCTCCTCGGTCGCCCACTGCATGAGCGAGAGAGAGTTCAAGCCAACATGGACGCTCTGGACCACCCGGAAGGCCGTGTCCGCGCGTTCGAGCTCTTCGCAGATGATCGCGAAGCTCAGGTAATCCATGCCTGAGCCACCCCACTGCTCCCAGATCGGCGCCCCGAGCAGCCCAAGCTCGCCCATCCGCGCGAAGACCTCCCGATGGACCTCGCCCTTGGAGTCCCACTCACGGATGTGGGGCAGGATCTCGTTCTCCGCGAAGTCTCGGACCGTTTGCTGGACGAGCCTGTTCTCGTCGGTCAGGCGAAAGTCGATTGACACGGGTACCTCGATGGGCGGGCAAGGCGGGCTCTCGCGAATGATGCCACCGCGTGCCTCCCGGGTGCCCGCCTATACTCGCGACCCATGACCGACCCGACACCCGGACCTGATCTGGCCGCACTCGCGGCCGGCCACCTGACCCCTGTCCTCGGACGGTATTTCGAGCGCTCATGGAGCCACGGAATCGGCCATCGACTGTATGACACGAGCGGCAGGGCCTACCTCGACTTCGCCAACGGCATCGCCGTCACGGCGCTCGGACATGCCCATCCGGCCGTTTCGGCAGCAATTCACGCGCAGGTGGATCGACTGATCGGTCCGACGGCCGCCATCGGCTACTCCGAGCCGGTGGTCAGGCTGGTCGAGCGGTTGGCCGGGACGCTCCCCGAGGCCATCGATTCGATCTTCCTCCTCAACTCGGGATCCGAGGCTATCGACGGCGCCATGAAGCTGGCACGCAGGGTCAGCGGACGACCCGCGATCATCGCCTTCGAGGGCGCGTTCCACGGGCGGACGTACGGGGCCACGTCCCTGACGAGCTCATCACCGAACTACCGGAGAGGCTACGAGCCGCTCCTCCCGTCGGTCTACCTGGCGCCGTTTCCGGCCACCTGGCGGGACTTCGACGGAGACGAGGCCCGCGCCACGGAGTTCGGGCTGGCGCGCCTGCGTTCAATGTTGGCCAGCGTCGTGCCGGCTTCGACCGTCGCGGCCATCTTCATCGAACCCGTGCAGGGTGAGGGTGGCTATCTGCCTGCTCCGATCGCGTTCCTGCGTGGCCTGCGCGAGATCTGCGATGAACACGGCATCCTGCTCGTCGTCGACGAGGTCCAGACCGGCTACGGACGGACCGGGCGCATGTGGGCATTCGAGCATGCGGGCATCGTTCCGGACGTGGTCTGCATCGCGAAGGCCATCGCCAACGGGCTGCCACTGTCCGCGATCGCCACCTCTCGCGCCCTCCAGGAGCGCTGGGGTCGTGGGGCGCACGGCTCAACGTATGGGGGCAACCCTGTGGCCTGCGCGGCGGCGCTCGCGGTCCTCGAGACCATCGAGACGGAGGGGCTCATCGCAAACGCGGCCGCTCGAGGCGCGGAGTTGACGGATGGCCTGAACCGGCTGAAAGCCGAGGATGAGCGCATCGGGGACGTGCGTGGGCCCGGACTGATGGTGGGAGTGGAGTTCATCAGCGATCGGGCGACCAAGATCGCCGACGGTGCGCTGGTGGATCGGCTGGTCGCGAAGTCGGCGGATCTGGGACTGCTCCTGCTGTCCTGTGGGGCGGCACACCAGGTCGTCCGCTGGATCCCGCCCATCGACGCGAGTCGCGCCGAAATCGCCGAGGGCCTCGAGATCTTTGGCGAGGCACTCCGGACGGCCTGACGGCTGATCCCGGCTGATCCCGGTTGATCCGGGCTGATCCCGGCGCGGGCTTACGCCCGCAGACCGTCGTTATCGGTTCTGGTGCAGGAAGCGCATGACGTCGTTGAGCCGGAAGCGACGATCGCCGCGCTTGCACACCCGGTAGAACGGGAGTTCACCGCGATCGCCCAGCCGCTTCACCGTGTTCACGTGGAGATGCAGCATGTCCGCAACTTCGGTGGCGGTGAGCATCGGTCCGAGTTCATTGACAGCCATCGTGGCCATTGCCATAGTCGCCTTCCGTCTACAACGTCGGCCGACAGGTCCGTCCGGTGACGATCGGGACGGTCCGGCTCGTTGTGGACAAGAACGTAGGGGTGCGCGGCAGTTGCGGGAAGCCGTACTTCGGTCTCAGGGCAGGGGGTACCCATGGCGGATCGTTCGCTGCGGGGGTGGGTGTCACCCCGCCGGATTGCCAGACGACCTCCGCTCGCTCCACTGTCCGCGCCGCCTGCCGACGCGCCGCCCGCCTGCCGGCCGACGACCCGATCCTCCCATGCTGCCCGCCACGCGATCGCCGGCCGACTTGCTCGCTGCTCGCTAGCCGCCTACTCGCTCGCTGCTCTTCTGCCGCCCGCCGCCTACTCGCGTCCGGAGTGTTAGGCGGACTTCGCCGCGGAAGTGCTCGCTCGCCACGCGCAGGAAGTCGCTCAGGTCTCGCCAGACAGGGCGGAACCGCGCCTACCACTCTCTGGGCGAGTAATCGAGTGAAGGCGGATGGCGCAGGGCCCGGAGGAAGGCAGCGACTCCGGCGCGGCGCTCTCGAAACGCCGGACTTGGGCGGTCAGGCGCCCTGAGTCACCTCGTGGAGCGTATGCGCCTCGAGACCATGCGCTTCGCGGTGGACGCGCGTCGCCGTCTCGCGGTCCGGAGCATCCACCAGACAGAAGACCTTGCCAGCCTCCTCGTCAACCCAATAGTGCTTGTAGTCGACGCCGTATTGGCCCTGAACGCGGACGTCGGCGGCGTGCGCGGCCGCGACATCCGGAGCCTTCACGCCGGGGAGGTCGTGGACATCCATGTATGTCGGCATTAGAGGCTCCTTCCATCTGTTCATCATTGGTCAGGTCCCTTCGATGGTCGCACGTGAGTCAACCCCGTCAGGCCCGGCGCCGGCATGGTAAAGCTGATGCGTCGAACGCGTCGAGAGGAGTTGTGGCGCGCCCGACAATGGCGCCCCCGGCAGGATTCGAACCTGCGACCTCCCGCTTAGAAGGCGGCTGCTCTGTCCACTGAGCTACGGGGACCGTGCTCACTCTACCGCAGGGTTCGGACGCGACGACGTTAGGTGCATGGCACTGCGTCTG
>CAZOJS010000185.1:0-24662 GCA_964580175.1 uncultured Anaerolinea sp.
CACTCTGGCTGTGCTCGGATCTCGCGTCGGCAGTCACCGGCGAGGTGGTCTACGTGGATGGCGGTTTCAACGTCATGGGTGTGCCGCTCGGCGAGGCCTGAGCCGCGACGCCCACGGCTGACCGCTCACGAGGCGGCCAGCTCGGCTTCGACCTCCTCGGGCAGCCAGAACCAGCGCAGGGCCTCGAAGTCCGGGCCGACCGACGAGCGATCTAGGGCCTGGGACCCGGTCCCCCCGGGTTCAAGGCCAGGCCCCGACGGGCCCTTCAGTGCCAAGCGGCGAACCGAAGCGCGCGGCGTCCAGCTGCGACGGGATCGCGACCGAGCGCCCGAGGATGAGGTCCGCCACCAGGCGCGCCGATGCCGGCCCGGTGGAAATACCCCACGGCCCGTGTCCCGCACAGACATACAGTCCAGGGATGTCCGGCACCGCCCCGATCAGCGGCCGACGGTCCTTCGCCATGGGCCGGGCGCATGCCCGCACGCCGCGGATCGCCGCGTCGGCCAGACCCCGCACGAACTGACTCCCGCGTTGGAGCAGCGGGACGGTCCACGAGGCCGGGTCAGGCCTGCGCTCCAGAAACGTCGACCCGACCGCGCTCGCGCCGGCGGCCGTGATGAGGCTGAACCGCGCTCCCTCAGCCTCGTCGGCCCGGGCCGCCGTTGTCAGCCCGTTGGAGCCGGACGAGGTTGAACCCGCCGGTTCCACGGCTCCGATCGAGGTGCTGATCTCGGCCTCCTCGACGACATGGTGCGGCGCCGAGGCGAGTTCGGTCTCCACGACGACGCCCCACACGGACCGGATTGGACGCCATCGCCCGCCCGGGTCAACGAGCCCGGAGGTCCAGGGTCCGGCGGCCACGAGAACGGCGTCCGCCGGCATCAACCGGCCATCGACCCGGACCCCGACGCACTGGCCACTTACGATCTCCGGCGTGGCGGCCTTGCCGACTCGAATCGTCGCCCCACCTCGCTCGGCGAGCGTGGCATAGGCATAGGTCGATGCCGCGGGCGGGACCGGGTACCCGGTGATGACGCGGCAGGCGGCGATTCCAGGCGAGAGTGTCGGCTCGAGCGCCTGCAAGGCCGAGCCCTCGACGACCTCGGGCCGCAGGACCGGATCCGAGATGGCCAGCTCGTGTGCACGGCGCCGGACCACATCCCCGTCGCGCGACACGAAGAGCAGACCTGCCGGTTCGAGCGGGAGCTGGAACCCTGCGTCGGCCGCCGACAGGCCGCGGTAGAGCGCCACTGTCTCCAGGAAGAGCGGTACCAGTGCGGGATCGATCGGGTACTGCACCACCCCCGAGTTGGCTCCCGACGCGCCGGATGCGAGTCCGTCCCGGTCGTAGATCGTGACCTGGGCGCCACCCTGGGCCAGGAACGCGGCGGCAGCCGTGCCGACGATCCCGCCACCGATGATGACAACGTGCGGCGTGCTCATGAAGCCACTCTACAGAAGTGCGACCGGCGCGGACCTCGGCACGCGGCAGAGGGCTCTCCGAAGCTCCGGCCCTTGCATGCTAGGCTGAGCTCGTCGCCGCGCCCCGGCGAGGCTGCCCGGGCGGGAGTAGCTCAGTTGGCAGAGCGTCAGCCTTCCAAGCTGAATGTCGCGAGTTCGAACCTCGTCTCCCGCTCCACGATCCCATGCTTGACACGAGTCATATATTGACAATATGAATCGTCTTGCAAATGCAGGTTTGCGCACCTACGACAGTCCCCTTCGAGCGCGTCAAGCCGAGGAGACGCGAGGGCGGATCCTCGATGCCGCGGTTCGAGTGATGGCGCGGGGAATCGCGAGCCTCTCCGTTCCTGCGGTTGCGCGGGAGGCCGGCGTGTCGGTCCCCACCGTCTACCGCCATTTCGGGACGAAGAATGACCTCATCCTGGCGGTCTACCCGCACCTGGTCCGCCGCGCCGGCCTGAACCAATTGGCCCCCCCGCGCTCGATGGACGAGCTACGAGATGGGTTGCGCGCGCTCTTCACTCACGTGGAGTCGTTCGATGATCTCGCGCGCGCGGCCATGGCCAGTCCGGCGGCCGAAGAGGTCCGGCGGCTCAGCGTGCCGGACCGGATCGCGATGTTCGACGCGTTCGCCGATTCCATCGTGCCGAAGCTCTCGAGCATGGATCGGGACCGGATCGCGCGGCTCATCCTGGTCATCACCACGTCAGCCTCGATGCGGATGTGGCGCGACCATCTCGGCCTGTCGGTCGATGAGGCGGTCGATGATGTCGATTGGGTGATACGCGCGGCGATCGCTGCCGCAACATCGAGAAACGGACGATGAGCACGGCAACGATCCGACGGCTCGGCGATGTGCGCATGGCCGACGCCGCCGAGGTCGGTGGGAAGGCCGCCAGCCTCGGGGAGCTCCTGGGTGCTGGTGTCCGAGTCCCGGACGGAATGGTCCTGACCGCCCGGACCGCCGACCTGACGGCGGAGGAGCGCCGGTCGCTGCTGGGGACCAGCGCGCAGGAGCTGGGAATCGGCCCGTTCGCGGTCCGATCGAGCGGGATCGCCGAAGACGGCTCCGAGCATTCGTATGCGGGCATCTACGAGTCGGTGCTCGATGTCCCGCCGGACGACGTCCCCGCGGCGGTCGAGCGGTGCCTCGCCAGCGCCCGCGCGGAACGCGTGACGGGGTACCAGCCTTCGGGTGACGGCCGGATGGCGGTGATCGTCCAGCGAATGGTCGCACCGGCCGCCTCCGGCGTGGCCCTGACGGCGGATCCGATCAACGGAGATCGCCACGCCTGCATCGTCACGGCGGTGAAGGGCATCGGGGAGCGCCTGGTGTCAGGTGCGGCCTTCGGTGATGAATGGGTCGTCCGTGACGACGTGGCTGCCGCTCGTCGCCAGCCGGAGCACGCAATCGATCGCAAGCAGGCGCTCCTTGTAGCAGACGAGGCACGGCGAATCGCAGCCGCTCGCGGGGCGCCGCAGGACATCGAGTGGGCGATCGACGCTGACGGCACGCTATGGATCCTGCAGGCCAGACCAATGACGGCACTTCCGCCCGACGTGTCGTGGGAAGCCCCTGCGCCCGGCGCGTACACCCGCGCGTTTCGATTCGGCGAGTGGATTTCCGAACCGGTGACGCCACTCTTCGAGTCGTGGCTGCTGACGGCGATGGAGAACCGCCTGCACGCCCTGCTCAAGGAGTGGATCGGACAGCGGGCTCCGCGGCCGTACCACGTCGTGGTCAACGGCTGGTACTTCTACTCGATGAACTTCCTGTCCCCAGCGGCGCTGGCTCGCACGCTGCCCCACCTTCTGTGGCGGGCGATCCGGGCTCCACGCCGTGTCGCCGGATTGCTGCCGCCGACCGTACGCCACAGCATTCCGCTGGCCGAGCGTGAGTGGCGCGAGGACCTGCTGCCCCGCTATCGGGCGGTGGTGGAGCGGGCCGAAAGCCGCGTCGAGACGTTGCCCGTCAGCGAGTTGCCGGCGTTGATCGATGACCTCGCCGACATTGCCGGTGAGTACTTCACGTCGATCGCGGCGTTTGCCGGCGCGGCCTACAAGATGGAGATGAACCTCGCCCAGTTCTATCGTCGCCATCTGGCTGGGTCGCTTGCCGGCAGTCACCTGCCGCTCCTGGCCGGCTTCGAGTCGCCGACTGATCCGGCTCGCCATGCAGTCGCATCACTGGACTGGGCGCTTGCCCCGCCGCCACATGGAGGCAGAGCCACGAGATCCGCGCAGGACCATGGGCGCGTGGTGGCGAGGAGGCAGGCGGCCGAGAAGGCAGCCTACGGCGCCCTGGCCGCGCGTCCACGACGCCTTCGCGCGTTCCGACGGCTGCTCACCGAGAGCCAGCATCTCGTTCCAGTCCGGGAAGAGCACGTCGGTGCACTCACCCTTGGGTGGCCGGCTATGCGACGTGCGGTGCTTCGGATCGGAGAGGCGCTTGTCACCTGCGACGCGATTGCGGAGCCGGATGACGTCTTCTTCCTGTCCCGAGCCGAAGCAGTCGCGGCGCTCGCGGCGCTCGCCGGAAACGTTTCAGCCGCCCCGGTTGACGTGGCCGGCCGCCGCTCCAGACGCGCAGAGCAGGCGCGACTCGTGCCACCGCTTGTCATCGGCCGGGTTAACCGGGCCGTGAAGTCGATGTGGGACGGCTATCCGCGAATTTTCGGGGCTGTCCGGTCGGAGACCGCCCTGGTCTCAGGCACGCCGGCGTCGCCTGGTCGTGCGACCGGACTCGTGCGCGTGATCCGAGGCCCGCACCAGTTCGACGAGCTTCAGCCCGGCGAGATCCTCGTGGCGCCGCTGACCGCACCGGCGTGGACGCCGCTCTTCACGCGGGCGGCTGCTGTCGTTACTGACGTCGGGAGCCCGGCGGCGCACGCCTCGATCATCGCCCGCGAGTACGGGATCCCGGCCGTTGTCGGCTGCGCGGATGCGACGGCGCGGCTGCGCACGGGGATGCGCGTCACCGTCGATGGCAGCACCGGCAACGTCGACCCAGCCTGAGGACGACGATCAGGCCCCCGGGCGGACTAGCCCTTGCGTTCGAGAATCGGGCGAGCCACATCGGGCCGGTCGACCACGAACGCGAACATTGCGCGATCGCCCCAGCGGCCCAGGAAGAGGTGTCCGTAGATGTTCACGCCGGCGTCGGCGAGTGCGCGCGAGATGCGGGCCATGCCGCCGGGTCGATCGTCGACCTCGGCCAGGATGGACTCGCCCTCCACGTAGACGTAGCCGCCCTCATCGAGCACGGCTCGCGTGCCGTCGTCATCGGCGGTGGTCATGATCACGTGTCCGGCGTCTCCGATCCCGCCGCCGCCGATCGCGCGCAGATCCACGGCGCGGGCGGCCAGCGCTTCCGCGAGGACCGCCATCGCGCCGGGCTCGTTCTTCAACTGGACGACGAATTGGTTGGCCATCCGATCCTCCAGGTTGGCGCCGTGGCTGGCGCCCGAGCGCTCATCCTACCGGCCCGAGGGCAGCCGCGCCGCGGCCCGACTACGATCGCGGGATGAAGTCCGACGACGCCTCGGTCCCGGTGGCGCCATCCGCGCTTCTCAACGCTTCCGCCGGTGATCTCCCTCCCGCCGTGGCCGCCGCGCTCCGCGAGGCCCGGCCGGATTTCGCCGGCGCTCGCCGGTCCACGATCGAGGCGAACGGAATTCCCTGGGCGACCGCTGCATGGGGGGACCCTGCCGCGCCGACGGTCCTGCTCGTCCACGGCGTGACCTCGAACGCGGAGACATTCTGGTCCATCGCCCCGGCCCTGGCCGCCGCAGGACGGCACGTCGTGACCGTGGACCTGCCGGGCCACGGCCGGACCGGCCACTGGCAGGGCCGCCACCTGTTCCGCGAGACGGCTGCGGACCTGGCCGCCTTCATCCGCGCGGCCGGGCTGGACCAACCGGAGCTCGTGGTGCTCGGCCACTCCTGGGGCGGCATGGTCGTGGCGGCTCTCCCGGCGGCCGGCCTTGTACCGGGCCGGTTGATCCTCCTTGACCCTCCGGCGCTGCCGGTCTCGGCGATGGCCCAGATGACCGAGGATCCGCTCGAACGGCCCTACGAAACCCTCGAGGCCGCGCTCGCTGCCATCAGATCGGCCAACCCCGACTGGCCCGAGGGTGACCTTCGGGCCAAGGCCCGCGGGCTGACGCAGTTTCAACCCGAAGCCGCCCTGGCGATCCTCCTCGAGAACGGCGACTGGGACGGCGGCCTCGGCGCGCTCGCGGAACCGGCTGCGCGCGAGGTGCCGACCTGGCTGATCCGCGGCGAATTCTCCCGCGGCGGCCTGATCCCGGATGAGATGGTGCCGGTGTTTGCGGCACGCATCGGTGCGGGGCATGTCATCACCATCGCCGGCGCGCCCCATTCGCCGCAGCGGATGTTGCCCGAGGCCACGCTGCTGGCGATCCTGCGAGCGCTGGGGATGGACGGTCCCGAGAGTAGTCCCCGAGCCTAGACGCCGGCCACAGTCTCCGATGTCCGCTCCAGGTGGCGCGACATCGCCCGCCGATAGGCCTCGATGTAGGCGGGTGCCGACGCAGCCCGCCAGTCGAAGTCCACGGCCATGCCCCGATCCAACAGGGCCTCCCAATCCGGGCCGCCAGACCGGTATCGGGCGACGAACGCCCGGCACGAGGAGATCAGCTCGGCGGCCGTGGCGCGGCGGAAGACGAAGCCCGTCCCCGCGCCCGGGTTGTCGGTGGCGTCCACGACGGTGTCGGCGAGCCCGCCGGTCGCGTGGACGATGGGCGGCGTGCCGTAGCGCAGCGCGATCATCTGGCCGGTCCCGCACGGTTCGAATCGTGATGGCATCAGGAACCCGTCCACCCCGGCGTAGATCCGCCGCGCCATCGCCCGGTCGAATCGCTCGATCAGGGCGACGCGGTCCGGCTGCGCTGCCGAGATTCCGCGTAGGGCGCCCACCAGTTCCGCCGCCCCCGAGCCCTGGACGACCAGTCGAACGCCGTCGGCGAGGAGCGTCGGCGCGGCTTCGGCGAGCAGATCGAATCCCTTCTGCGGGTCGAGCCGCCCGATCATCCCCAGGACCGGACCCGGATCCAGTGGATCCATGCCGACGCGCAACAAGAGATCGGCCCGACAGGCGGCCTTGCCGGATCGATCCGCGCTCGAGTACGCCTCCGCGAGATCTCCGTCCGTCGCCGGATCCCAGAGGTCCGTGTCGAGGCCGTTGAGGATCCCGAAGAAGTCGTTGCCGCGCGCGCGAAGGGACCCGTCGAGGCCCATGCCGAACTCCGGTCGCAGCGCATCAGCGGCGAATCCCGGGCTGACGGTGTTGACGAGGTCGGAGCGATCGATCGCCTCACGCAGCAGGTCCAGCCCTGGGGCGGAGGGCGACATGGCCGCGACCCACGCTTCCCCCAGCTCCGGCACGTTCAGTGCCGGAGTCCAGCCGTGATAAGCGAGGTTGTGCACCGTCAGGAGTGTGGCGGGACCGCCTGGGCCGGGGTCCAGGTAGCCGAGCGCCGGAGCGGCATGCCAGTCGTGCAGATGGACCACGTCCGGCGGCCGGCCTTCGGCCGCGAGGACGCCGAGCGCCGCGCGACAGAACAGCCCGAATCGCCAGGCGTTGTCGGGGTAATCGCCCGCGTCGTCACCGTAGTAGCCGCCGGATCGATCGAACGCGGCCGGATGCTCCACGAGCCGGAGCCGATAACCGTCCCCGCGGACGTCCACGACCTTGACCGTGGCGAAGTCGGCCCCGTCGCCCCGGGGATTCGGGATCCGCAGGGTTCGCTCCGCGAGCACACGATCTGCCGGCGGAACCACCGTGCGGTACCGTGGCAAGAAGACGTCGACGGGCGTTTCGAGATCGTCTCCAGCGACGACCGAGAGGGCGCGGGCGAGCGCGTCGACGACGTCGCCCAGCCCACCCGTCTTGGCCCACGGCTCACACTCGGCGGCAAGGATGGCGACGCGCATGGGCATGCCCCGATGGTACGCCGCGGGGCCCGTCGCACGAGGCTGAACCGGTACAATTCGCGCCACATGGACCCCCTCGTGCGTGTGCCGTCGGCGCGGCCGAATGCAGTCCGCGTTCCGCCGGCCCTCGAAGGACTGGAACGGCTTGCCTACAACTTGTACTGGGCGTGGCACCCCAGCGCAAAGGCCCTCTTCAGCCGCCTGGATCCAATCGCGTGGAGCCGGAACCACAATCCGATCCCCGTCCTGGCCGGGCCGACCCACTGGGCGGAGTTCCTCGACAACACGGACTTCATGGCCGAGTACCACGAGGTCATCGAACGGTTCGATCGCTACATCGCCAACGGACGCGACCACTGGTTCCATCAGCGCCATGCCAGCGAGTTGACCGGACCGATCGCCTACTTCTGCGCCGAGTTCGGGATTCACGAATCACTCGGGATCTACTCGGGTGGGCTCGGCGTCCTCGCCGGCGATCACCTCAAGACGGCCAGCGACATGGCCCTCCCGCTGGTCGGGGTCGGACTCCTCTACCGGCGTGGTTACTTCCGCCAGACGATCGATGCGGACGGCCATCAGGAGCATGCGTACCCGAACTACGACCTGTCGCGAATGCCGCTCCTGCGAGCCCTGGACCGCGAAGGCGATCCATTGACCGTGTCCGTCGAACTGCCGGGCCGCAACGTCCGGGTAGACGTCTGGACTGCGCAGGTCGGTCGCGTTCCCGTGATTCTGCTGGACACGGACACGCCCGAGAACCACCGGGCTGACCGCCCGATCACCCACATCCTGTACGTTCGGGGCCGGGAAATGCGCCTCCACCAGGAGCTCGTCCTCGGCGTCGGCGGCGTCCGGGCCATCCGGGCGCTGGGCATCTCGCCGGCGGTCTGGCATCTCAACGAGGGCCACTCGGCGTTCCTCCTGGCCGAGCGAGCCCGCGAGGCCGTCGCCGCGGGCGCGACGCTCGATGAAGCCTTCGCCACCAATCGCCGGAACAGCGTGTTCACGATCCACACGCCGGTCTCGGCCGGAAACGAGCGATTCAGCACGGATCTCGTTCGACGCATCGCGGGTCCACTCCTCGACGGCGACGGCCGTCCAGGCACCGGCGGTGTCCCGGTGGATCGGCTCCTCGAGCTCGGGCTCGGCACCGACCGCGACCCAACCCAGTTCGACATGACCGCGTTCAGCCTGCGGCTCACGAGCGGCGCCAACGCGGTCAGCAAGCTGCACGCGGAGACGGCCAACGGGACCTGGCACGGGGTCGTTCCCGACAGGATCCTCGGCGTCACCAATGGCATCCATACGCCCACCTGGGTGGGTCAGCCGATTGCCACGCTCCTGGCTCGCTATCTGAACGCCGACCTCGACCATCTCGACCCGGCCACGGCGGCCAGCCGCTGGTGGGAGCGGGTTGACCGAATCCCGGACGCCGAGCTGTGGGAAGCGCACCTCCACCAGAAGCGCGAACTTGCCCATTTCGCGCGCGGCCGTCTGCGGGTCCAGCTGGCGCGCCACGGCGAGGCGCCCGACACGCTCGACGAACTCGAGAACGTGATGGACCCGTCGATTCTGACGATCGGGTTCGCTCGTCGCTTTGCAACCTACAAGCGCAGCGGGATGATCTTCACGGACGTGGACCGGCTCGCCAGGCTCCTCTACGATGCCGATCGGCCGGTCCAGATCGTGTTCGCCGGCAAGGCCCATCCGGCGGACCGGCCGGGCCAGTCGGTCATCCAGGAGATCTTCACGCGATCGCGCAGCAACGAGCTGCGTGGGCGAGTGTTCATCCTGGAGGACTATGACCTCCGCATCGGACGCTTCCTCGTTCAGGGCGTCGACGTCTGGTTGAACAATCCGCGTCGACCGCTGGAAGCCTCAGGAACCTCGGGCATGAAGGCCGCCGCGAACGGCGTCGTCAACGCGAGCGTCCTCGACGGCTGGTGGGACGAAGGGTTCGACGGTGACAACGGCTGGGCAATCGGTGGCCGCGAATCGAACCACGACGAGGAGGTCCAGGACCGGTCGGACGCGCAGGATCTGTATCGGATCCTCGAGGGGGAGATCGTTCCGGCGTACTACGAGCGCGCGGCGGACGGGCTCCCCGTCGTGTGGCTGGGCTGGATGCGCCGGTCGATGGCCAAGGCCCTGTGGCGGTTCTCGACGACCCGGATGCTCCATGAATATGCGGAGGAGCTGTACCTGCCGGCCGCGGGTGTCGCGGCCCCGAAGGCCGGACGCGACTGACGAGGCCACGCCCGAGCGCCGACGGCTCCTCTCAGTCGCCGACCATCACCAGGACGCTGCGCGCCTCGATCTCGACCTGGTTCGACGCGCCGAAGGTGGCCGACCCGACCGTCAGTTCCGGCAGCGCCCGAAGACCGTCGGCCGCCCCGTCGCGGAACGCCAACCCCTGCGAGGTATCCCCCGCATTCAGGAGGACGAGCGCCCGTGCGTCCTCGGCGATCCGTTCGAGAATGACCGCGCGTCCGGCGGCCGCGAGCACCTGGACACCGCCGCGTCGGAGTGCCACCCGATCGCGTCGGGCATGAACTGCCGCCTTGACGTAGGCGCGCTGGGCCAGACCCGGCGCGTCGACGTCCTCGAGTCGTGCGGGATAGGCGCGCCGGCAGTCCGGGTCGGGTCCCCCGCTCATGCCGATCTCGTCGCCGTAATAGATCGACGGTGCCCCGGGGAGGGTCATCTGGAGCGCCGTGGCCAGTCGCAGCCGAACCAGATCCTCGCCGAGGACGCTCCGCGCCCGGGGAGAATCGTGGCTGCCGAGGAGGTTGAACTGGACCTCGGTCGTGGCGACAGCGTTGATCCGCATGCTCCGCTCCAGACGGGCGGCGAACGCCGGGCCGTCCAGGTCGCTGAGGCCGTCGCGGTAGTTCATCTGCCCGTCGACGACGGCGCGGTTGATGTGCGGACCGCCCACGAAACCGAGGATCGCGAGGGTCAACGGGTAGTTCATCAGCGCGTCGAAGCGATCGCCGGCCAGCCATTCGGGAGCGTCGACCCAGATTTCGCCGACCAGGTAAGCCTCGGGGTTGATGGCGCGGACCCGCCGTCGGAATTCGGGCCAGAAGGTCGGGTCCTCGATGTCCTGGGGCACGTCCAGCCGCCAGCCGTCGATCCCGAAGCGGGTCCACCGTTCCGCCACGCCCAGCAGGTACTCGCGCACCGGCGGGTGCTCGATCCTGAGCTTCGGCAGCGACGGCACATCCCACCACGAGCGATAGCCACGTTCGCCCTGCTCGGGGCAGAGGTGATCATGGGCCGAAACGCCGCGACGCTGACTGAGCACATCGTCGTCCAGGTAGAACCAGTCGCGATAGGGCGATGCCCCACCCGACTCGATCACGTGCTGGAACGGCCAGAAACCCCGTCCGACATGATTGAAGACGCCATCGAGAATCACCCGGATTTCCCGGCGATGGGCCAGGTCGAGCAGGTCTCTGAGCGCCGCGTCGCCCCCGAGGAGCGGGTCCACCGTCAGGAAGTCGTACGCGTTGTAGCGATGATTGGACGCCGCGCTGAAGACCGGGTTGAGGTAGATCGCGGTGATCCCGAGATCGTGGAGCTCGCCGAGTCGATCGGCCAGCCCGAGGAGGTCGCCACCCTTGAAACCGTGGGTCGTCGGCGGGTCCGTCCAGGGTTCGAGGGCTCCCGGCTTGACCACCCGCGGACTGGACGCGAACCGATCTGGAAAGACCTGATAGAAGACCGCGTCCCTGGCCCAGCGCGGGGCGTCCGTGCTCATCGGGCGACCTGTCGGCCCGGACGTCGTAACGGCACAGAGGCGATGCGATACTCCCGAACACATGCGTGACGGCTCAACCGAAACGATCTCCCTGACAATGGTTGGGGCAGGCCGACGCCAAGGCGCTCTTGGGCGGCCCGCCACGATAGCCGTCGCTGCGCTCGCCGTGCTGGCCGGCTGTACGGCCCAGATTCCGACAGCCGTGCCGTCCGGAACGGTGAGCCAATCGAAGGATCCGACCTCGGACGCGCCGGCCTGCCCGAACTTGCCGAACCCGGCTGCCGCGCAGGGTCCATGGTGGCACGATCGGGTCTTCTACGAGCTGTTCGTCCGATCCTTTGCGGACGCCGATGGCGACGGGATCGGCGATCTCGATGGCCTGGGCGCCCGGCTCGACTACCTGAATGACGGTGACCCGTCCACGACCGACGATCTCGGCGTGACCGCGATCTGGCTGATGCCGGTCTTCGACTCGGGCAGCTATCACGGCTACGACGTACTTGACTACGAGCACATCGAGCGGGACTACGGGTCGCTCGAATCGTTTCAACGGTTCATCGACGGCGCGCATCGGCGAGGGATCAGGGTGATCGTCGATCTCGTCATCAACCACACGTCCGCCGATCACCCTTGGTTCCTCGACGCCCTTGCCGGCGGATCGCGGCGCGACTGGTATCGCTGGGCCGACAGGGACCCCGGCTGGCCCGGCGTGACCGGCGGCTCGCCCTGGCATCGGTCCGAATCCGGCTGGTATTACGGCGCATTCGGCGCGGGGATGCCGGACCTGAACCTTGCGAATCCCGCCGTCACGGCCGAGCTCGCGCGGATCGCGCTGACGTGGCTCGACAGGGGCGTCGATGGCTTCCGGCTCGACGCGGCCAAGCACTTGATCGAGACCGGCCCGGAAACCCAGCTGAACACGCCCGAGACCCGTGCGTGGCTGTCCGCGTTCCGGACGGCGCTCCACGCGGCACATCCCACGGCCCTCGTGCTGGGTGAGGTCTGGGAGCCTCGGGTCCTCACGTCGGGCTACGTCGCGGATGAGTCGCTCGACATGGCCTTCGACTTCGGGATCGGCCCTGCCGCCATGAGTGGCGCTCGTCTCGGCGATGCCACCACCCTGACCGTCGGGCTCGAGGAGATTGCCGAGCGGTATCCGGACGGTGGCGCGGCCGCGTTCCTCACCAACCACGACCAGCCGCGCGTCATGAGTGTGCTTCGTGGCGACGTGTCCGCCGCTGCGCTGGCGGCCGAGGCGTTGCTCACCGGCCCAGGCGTTCCGTTCGTCTACTACGGCGAGGAACTGGGCATGCTCGGGACCAAACCGGACGAGCAGATCCGGACGCCCCTGCCGTGGACCGCAGCCGGGCCGGGACATGGGTTCACCGCGGGCATCCCCTGGGAGCCGTTCGCTCCCGGATCTGATCTGGCGAATGTCGCCACGGAGGCGGCCGACCCGGGTTCGCTGCTGACTCGATACCGCGATCTGGTCCGCCTGCGTGTGGCGCTCCCAGCGCTCGCGACGGGTACGGTCGACCGCATCGAGGTTGCCCGTCCGGATGTCGCCGTCACGCTGCGCTGGCAGGCGGACCGGGGCGCGCTGGTCCTGCAGAACCTCGGCGACCGCGCGTTCGACGAACCATCGCTCAGCCTGGCCACGGGTCCTCTGTGCGGTCGGCCGACCGCCAGGGTCGCCTACTCGTCCGAGCTGGACAGTGGGCAGGGTGCCGTCGACCCGATCGTCACCTTGAGCGGTGGGTTCGCTGCCTACGTGCCGCTCCCGGTCCTGCCACCACGCTCGACCACCGTGATCGAACTCAACCCTTGACGCCGCCAATCGCGAGGCCGGACAGGATCCAGCGCTGGACAATGAAGTAGACGATCGCCGGCGGGATCGCGAACATGATCGCAAAGGCCGAGAAGAGTGACCAGGGTGTGCTCGAGAACTGCCCGACCATCGCGTTGAGGGCGAGGGCCAGCGTGTGATCCTGAATGTTGCCCGACAGGAACGTCGAGGTGAAGTAGAACTCGGTCCAGCCGGCGATGAACCCGAGAAACGCGGTCACGGCAAGGGCGGGCAGGGACAGCGGCAGGATCACCTTCAGGAACGTCTGGTTGACGCTCGCACCGTCGACCGCCGCGGCTTCCTCAAGATCCCTCGGAATCGTGTCCAGGTACCCCTTCAGATTCCAGATGGCGAACGGGAGCAGGCCGGACACGATGGCCAGGCCGACACCCAGGAGCGACTGTCGGAGGTTGAACTCCCCGAGGAGGGGCAGGTCGACGCGGATGGAATTAAGCAGCACGAACAGCGGCACGAGGGTGGCCACTGCCGGGAGCATGAGGACGCCCAGGATGGCCAGCATCAGGACCTGCCGGCCACGGAACGCGAGGCGGGAAAAGGCGTAGGCGGCCGACACGCCGATCACCACCGAGATCACCGACGAGCCGAGCGCGATCTTCAGGCTGTTGAAGGTGAGGTCGAGGAAGGAGATCGCGTTGTTGGTCGGTTGACGGATGACCTGGGCATAGGCCTCCAGCGTTGCGCCATCTGGAATGATGCTCAGTCCCTGCGGCCGCGATCGGTTCAGGGGGTCCAGGGACAGGCTGACGACCCACACGATCGGGAACAGCACGGTGAACAGGACGGCCAGGCAGATGATCTGCAGGCCGAACTGGCGGACAAGTCCGGGCTGGTCCCGTCGGCTCCACAACGAGAACCGCGACCGTCGTCCGACGAGCATGGCGTCGTACATTGGCTCCTTTGCCAGCGCGCTCACCGTCCCGGCCTCACAGGCTGTAGCTCTGGGTCGCTTTGGTCATCCGGTTGGCAATCAGTGTGATCGCCAGGAGGATGAAGAACATGCACACCGCGAACGCGGCCGCCACCCCGTACAGGCGCTGCTCGTTGGCGAGCCGGTACGCCTGGGTCACCAGCAGCTCGGTTCGTCCTGCGGGTCCGCCGTTCGACATGAAGAACGACAGGAAGAACAGGTTGAAGGTGATGACGAAGCCATAGATGGCGTACGGGATCATGGCCGGGCGCAGATACGCCAGCGTGATGTGCCGGAACTTCTGTCTTGCCGACGCCCCGTCGATGTCGGCCGCCTCGTACAACTCATGGGGAATGCTCTGCAGAGCCCCGGTGGCGACGACCGAGTTGAGCGGCCAGCCGAGCCACGTGTTGGTGGCCAGCATGGCGTAGAAGGCCAGCGGCAGGGACATGTTCGGGCCGCCGTCCCAGGACGGCAGCAGCCACTCGATCGGCGACGCCACTTGGCGCAGCCAGTCGATCTTGAACACGTCGGCCGGCATGCCGAGGAAGCGGCCGAGTCCGCCCAGCAGCAGGTTGACCGCTCCGTTGTCGGCATCGAACATGTTCGCCCAGACGGTCGCCACGATGATCGGCGGGATCACCACCGGCAGGATGAACAGGGAGCGGTAGACCTTGCGGAACCGCAGGCCCTTGGTGTTCAGCAGGAGGGCAATCCCGACCCCCAGGACGAGGTGAATCGCCACGTTCGTGAGCGCCCACCAGAGGTTGTAGATCACGAGCCGCAGGAAGTCGAAGTTCGGGATCGCGAGCTGGCTGGCGATGACGTCGATGTAGTTCTGGAGACCAACGAGCTCGGGGGCGACGCCCAACCGAAGGTTGAGGTGGATGAGCTGCATGTCGGTGAACGACATCCAGACCTGAAAGGCCAGCGGGTAGAGCGTGATGATGCTCATCACGAGGAACGCGGGAACGAGGTACAGGTAGGCGACCCGGCTGGCCCTTCCGGAGCCGAGCAGACGCGATGTCAGTGAGCGTCGGGGCTCGACTGCACCGGCCACGGGTCCTCCCTTCCTGCAGCTACTGGGCGTAGGGTACGCCGGACGGGACGCCCGAGAGCGCCCCGCCCGACCTGCCGACCCGGAGGGCCGGCCCTACTGGTTCAAATACCTACCTCCCGAGGGTCGTGCACGCCTCGGTCACCAGCGCAGCGGTGTCGCCGCCGGCCGAGCCGTCATCCGGGACCGCCTTGGACCAGGCGTCGCCGAACGGGCCCCAGTAGTTCCCGAACTGTTCGATCTGCGGTCGGGCGTCACCCTGCAGGATTGCATCGGTGAAGCCCTTCACGAGCGGATCGGTGACTTCGACGCTCGTGTTGGCCGGAACGTGGCCGGCGACGTCCACGTAGATCCGCTGTGCCGCCGCGGAGACGAGCTCCTTGGCGACCGCGATAGCGAGGTCGATGTTCTTCGACGCTGCATTGATATACCAGCCGTCCACGCCGGCCATGGTCCGCGCTGGACCGCCGGAGCCGCCGGGCATGGCAGCAACGGCCAGGTTCGGGCGCGCGGCCTTGTAGTCGCCGAGCGTCCAATTGCCGTTGAACATGATGTCGATGTCGCCGTTGATGAACGCGTCGTTGACCTTGCCGTAGTCGGAGTCAACGATTCCCCCGGCGTCCTTGAGCTGCTTGGCGAAGGCCAGCGCGTCCGCGATGCCGCTGTTGGCATCGGCGACGCATTTGCCGGCGTCGTCGAAGATCTTGCCGCCGAAGGCTGAGTACAGGCCCCAGCCAAAGTAGGCGCCCGTGATCATGCCGACCTTGCCGCCGCCCTGGGCGAAGGCGAGGAGCTCAGCGGTCGTCGTCGGCGGGTTCGGGACCTTGGCGCTGTCGTAGTTCATGGCCACGGCCTTGAGGGACTCGGGGACCATGTAGACCTTGCCGTCCACCTTGGAGCCGGCGACAGAAACGTCGCTCGAGGCCGCGAGGACATCGTCAATCTTGCCGCTCAGATCCACGAGGTAGCCACCGCGGGCCTCGTTGCCGAGGCTGTCGTTGGGGCCGATGAACATGTCGGGCCCGCCGCCGGCGCCGGACTCCGCTTCGAAGTTCCGGTACAGATTGTCAAACGGAACTTCGACCGGGGAGATGAACAGGCCCGGGTTGGCTGTCTTGATGTCCGCGAGGATCTGCTGGAAGGCCTTGAACTCGGCGGCTCCACCGGACGACCCATACGCGTGCCAGATGGTGAGTGAGCCCGTCAGGCCGCTGGGCGGGGCGTCCGTCGGCGCGCCCGACGGTGCTGAGGTTGGGGCGCTGGTTGGCGCCGTGCTGGCGCCGCCGCCACAGGCCGCCGCGATAATCGCGACGACGCTCAGCAGCGCCAGAAGGTGTTTGCGTGTCTTCATGATCCCGATACTCCTCCTGAGATTTCTGGCTGCGCTGGCCGGATGGTTCCGGCTCAGATTGGTGGGCCCGGGACCTCCGGCGCCCTTCAGTCTGGCAGCCCGCGACGGCGGCACTGCCGGTCTTGGCTCACGTCCTGTCGGGGGCGACCTCCTGCCGCGCACGCGGCACCGGTGCGGTCGACCCGCGGACGACAAGGTGAGTGGCGAATTGGCGGTGACCCGGCGCGAGCGAGCCGCGTTGGCCGCCGTTGAGCACGAGACGGACCGCCTCCTCGCCCTTCTCGCGATTCGGTTGATGGACGGTGGTGAGCGGCGGGTCCGTGTACTGGGCGATATCCAGATCGTCGAATCCGACGACCGAGAGATCGTCCGGAACCGTTAGTCCGAGTTCGCGCGCGGCTCGCAGGACACCGATCGCCATGGCGTCACCCATGGCCAGGACCGCCGTCGGTCGAAGGCCGCTCTCCCAGGCACGATGGAAGGCATCGATACCCCCATCCATGCTCGCCGGCCCGAGCACCACGGCTTCGTCCTGGATCGCGACGCCGACCTCGGCCGCGGCCGCGCGGTAGCCGCGCAGGCGCCTCGCCGTCACCCAGGCAGGATCGCCGCCGGAAGCTGCAGAGGGCGGTTCGATCCCGACGACCACGAACCTGCGATGCCCGAGCTGGACGAGGTGCTGGCCGGCAGCCCTTGCACCGCCTTCGTCGTCCACGAGGATCGCCGGCTCGTCGGGCAGGGCCGCCGAATCGACCATCACAAAGGGCAGGCTCGAACGCCGGATGTGGTTGATCTCGGGATGCTCCGCCCCGAGTCCAACGGCGATGATGCCGTCCACACTGGCCCGGTCGACGGCCCGCGCCAGCGAACCGTGCAAAGGTGAGATGAACTGGATGGCCATGCCCGCGGATTCGGCAGCCGTGGCCACGCCGGCGCTGAACTCGCCGAAATACGGGTTGGTGAAGATCACATCAAGGCCCTGCGGCGTCAGGATGCCGATCGTCCAGGTGCGCCGCTGGGCGAGCATCCGGGCGACCGGATCCGGGCGGTAGTCGAGACCGCTGGCGACACCCCGAATCCGGCTGACCGTGTCCGCGCTGAGTCGCTCCGGGGTGTTGAACGCAAAGGACACCGCGGCCTTGGATACGCCCGCCGCCCGGGCCACATCTGCGATCGTCGCTCGCCGCGTCGACTGCTCCAATAAAGCCTCCGGAGTCGCCCCACGCCCAACCCCGATCTCGACCGGCCAGGCCGCCGTGTATGATCGGGACGGGAACCGGAAAAGCGGTTTAGCAAACCGGTTTACAGGACCGTACCAGCGGCCCACATCGGTGTCAACAGCAAATGATCACGGAGTCGTCCTTGCCTCGCCGAATCGGGCTCGCGCTGACGCTGCACAACCACCAGCCCATCGGAAATTTCGGCTGGGTCGTCGAGAACGTCTACAGGGCCGCGTATCTGCCCATGATCGAGGCCCTCGAACGACATCCGTCGGTGCGCCTCGGCCTGCACTACACCGGCCCTCTGCTCGAGTGGCTGGCGAAGGAGCATCCAGAATTCCTCGACCGTGTGGCCGCGCTGGCAGGCCGAAATCAGGTGGAGGTCCTCGGCGGCGGCTATTTCGAGCCGGTCCTGGCGTCCATTCCGGAGCGGGATCGAATCGTGCAGCTCGTGCGCATGGCCGACGAGGTCGAGCGTCTGTTCCGGCAGCGGCCGGCGACGGCCTGGCTGGCCGAGCGGGTCTGGGAACCGGACCTGCCGACGTCGCTCGTCGCTGCTGGCTACCGGGCCACGATCCTCGACGATGCCCACTTCCGCGCTGCGGGCGTGCCCGAAGACGCCATGTGGGGCCCGTACAGCACCGATGACCAGGGCCGCCTCCTGACGGTCTTCGGAACGGAACAGGGCCTTCGCTATCGCATCCCGTTTCGGCCGGTGGAAGACGTCATCGAGTACCTGCGTGACCACGCCACCGAGCGTGGCGAGCGCCTCGGGACCATGGGTGACGACGGCGAGAAATTCGGCGCATGGCCCAGCACGGGAAAGCTGTGCTGGGGCGAGGGCCGCTGGGTCGAGCGGTTCTTCGAGGCGATCGAGGCCAATGCTGGTTGGCTGACGACCACGACCCCCTCGGACTGGCTCACGGACCATGGGACCCTCGGGCGGGTCTACATCCCCGTGGGCAGCTATGCGGAGATGGGGGCCTGGGCGCTCCCGCCACACGAAAGCCGCGCGTTCACGGAGACCTTGGATCGCGATCGCGCCGAGGGACGGCCGGAAGTTCGCTGGATGCGCGGCGCCTCTTGGCGCAACTTCCAGGTCAAGTACCGCGAGGTCAACGACATCCACAAACGGATGCTCAGGGTCTCCGCCAGGGTCGACGCACTGCCCGATGGACCCACGCGGGCCAAGGCTCTCGATCACCTCATGCGCGGCCAATCCAATGACATCTACTGGCATGGCCTCTTCGGCGGGATCTACCTACCGGATCTGCGCCTGGCCGCCATCGCCCAGCTGGTAGCCGCTGAGACAGAGGCCGACGCAGCCGCCGGAACCCTCGTTCGCACCGAGGTTGCCGACCTCGATCTGGATGGACGGGACGAGGTCCTGATGGCCGATACGGGCCAGGTCCTCACCGTGGACCTGGACGAAGGAGCGGGCATCGGCGACTGGGACATTCGTGCCGTGCGCCACGCCCTCACATCAGTTCTGCGACGACGACCTGAGGCCTATCACGAGACGATTCGGCGCAGCGACAACGAGGCAGGGACGGGCGAGACCACCAGTGAGGGGGTCTTCTCCATTCACGAAACCGTCCACTCGAAGGAAGCCGGGCTCGCCGCCCACCTGGTCTATGACGATCACGAACGTCGCTCGGGGCTGGTGCGATTTCTCCCCGCCGACGCGACCCCCGGCCAGTACGGCGCGGGCGAACTAGCGGACCTCAGCACGGCACTCGACGGACCGTTCACGCTCGTCGAGCTCTCGCCGGGTCGTCTCGTCTGCGAAGCGACCGCCCAGGTTGGAGTCGGCGTGGAATCCGCACGGGTCAGCGTCTCGAAAGTGATCGAGATCGGCGGGGATCCACACTCCCCGACCCTCCGGGTGGCGATCACGGTCCGGAACATTGGGTCGAGGCGGCTCCGGGCTCGGCTTGGCCTCGAATGGGGACTGATGATGCTCGGTGGTGGTGGCAATCCGTCCGCCTGGTACGAGGCCCAAGGCGTGCGCCGGTCTCATGACGGCTCCGGTGCCGCGAGCGGGATCGAGATGATCTCCCAGGGCAACGACTGGATCGGCCTGTCTGTTGCTTCAATCCCCTCGCCCATCTCCGACGCATGGTGGGCACCGATCGAGACCGTCTCGAACTCGGAAGAGGGGTTTGAGCGTGTATACCAGGGTTCCGCGCTGCTGTTGTCCTGGCTGATCGACCTTGAAGCCGGTGCGGAGGAGACCGTTGGGGTCGCCCATCGGGTCACGGTGGACTCCGCCCGAGTCGCACAAGCTCCGGCGACCTAGCCCTGAACGCATGACGCGGCCTAACAGTCGCCGGTCGCACCGGTCGATCCATCACACCGCCGCCGGGAGTGTCTTTGCCCGATATCGCTGATTTGGTACAGTGCACTAGGCCAAGCAGAACAATACTTGGACTAAGTGGACCCATGACCACCGTCGAAGTCGATCTCAAAGTCACCCCCGCAGCGTCATCCGGGCAGGACCTCGATGTCACCCGGGACAGCGACGTGCCGATCTCGACACAGATCTACTGGCAGCTGGCCTATCAGATCGACTCCGGTCGCCTCCTTGCCGGCGCCCGCCTCTCCCCGGTTCGCGAGCTCGGCGCCGCGCTGCGGGTGAATCCCAACACGATTCGGGCCGTCTACCGTCGCCTGGCCGACGGCGGATACGTCACCAGCCGGCACGGGGCGGGCACGGTGGTGGCGGACCGGCAACCCAAACGCCGCCGCCCGGAGGCTCTCGCCGGAATCGTGTCCGAGATGCTTCGGCGGGGCGCGCAATCCGGGTTCACCGCGGACGAGGTCGCCTCGGCCACCTTCGCCGCATCGTCGGAGCGCCGCCGACCGGGACCGCTCGTGCGCGTGCTGTTCGCAGAATGCACGACCGCCGACGCGGGCTACGACGCCGAGCGGCTGAACAACGAATTTCCCGGCTTGATCGAGGTTGAGGGGACGCTCCTTGATGAGCTTCCGGATCGTCTCGATCGATTTCACTACGACCTCGTCGCGACGACGACCTTCCATGCCGACGAGGCGCAGGCCCTCGTCGGCGGCCGCTTGCCGGTCCTGGCGATGCTGGTCGGCCCGGGCTACGTGGAAATGGTCCACGAGATCGCCGGCCTGCCCGCCGGCTCGCGAGTGGGCGTGGTGTGTGCCTCCGAGCGCGGCGCCGAGAATATCGCCGAGACGCTCTCGATCGCCGGCACGAACGGTGTCGAGCTCATCCCGGTGCTCGTCGGCGATCCTGACGGCCTCTCCAAACTTGCCGAAACGGCAGATCTGATCCTGATGTCCCGGGAAGCCCTCGCGCTCGGCCTGGACGCGAAGCTCAAGTTTCCCGAGCGGGTCCGCCCGTGGACCTACGAGTTCGACCCGGCAGCCATCGAGCACCTCCGCCGGGCCATCGAGGGTGTAATTTCCACACGCGCCTGAACGGCATGGAGGACACAGTGGCCGGTCCGATCCGTAGCGCCGCACCGAACCTTTGGGTGCGCCCGGTCACCCTGACCGGCCGGCGGGTTCGTCTCGAACCGCTATCGCTGGGACATCTCGACGATCTTGCGGGAGTGGGTCTGGATCCGGAGATCTGGGCGCTCACGATCGCTCGCCCGGAAGATCGGGCCGGGATCGAGACCTGGCTCCGTGGCGCGCTCGCGACTGCGGAAGCCGGCGTCGACGTGCCGTTCGCCACGATCGACCTCGCCACCGGACATGCCATCGGCAGCACGCGTTTCATGTCCATCGTCCCAGACCATCGGCGCCTCGAAATTGGCTGGACCTGGGTGGGCACGGCGTTCCAGCGCACCGGCGCGAATCGAGAGGCCAAGCTGCTCCAGCTCGCCCATGCCTTCGAGGATCTAGGGGCCAACCGGGTGGAATTCAAGACCGATGCCCGCAACGAGAAGTCGCGCCGTGCCCTGCTCGGGATCGGTTCGACCTTCGAGGGGATCTTTCGAAACCACATGATCATGCCGAGCGGCCCGTTGCGCGACTCCGCCTTCTATAGCGTGATCGCCGAGGAGTGGCCGGCCGTCAAGGCTCGACTGACCGCGTCGCTCGAACGGGCCTGACCTCGGCGGGTGTGGCGACGCCGACCTTGGACGCATCTGCGATGATCGAGGCCATCGAGCCGGCGACGGTCGGCCATCCGCGTTCCGGAGGCAAGCCATGATCGATTTGCTCGTCAAGGTGCTGATCAATGCGGCCGGGGTATATGCCGCGATCCAGCTCGTCCCGCAGATCAGCTTCGCATTCGGGCCCGACTGGTGGAAGCTGATCGCGGTTGCGCTCATCCTCGCGCTCGTGAACAGCTACCTCAAGCCCCTCCTCAAGATGCTGTCCTTCCCGATCACGCTCATGACCATGGGGCTGTTCGCGTTCGTGCTGAACGCCGTCCTCCTCCTCCTGGTCGCGCTCGTCTCGACCCAGCTCGGCCTGGGCTTCGGGATCGGTGGCTTCCCGCCGGCGTTCACCTCGGATTCGTTCGTGGGGGCGCTGCTCGGATCGCTCGTCATCAGCATCGTCGCGACGATCCTCGGCACCATCAACGCGGGTCGACGAATCGCCCGGTAAGGCCGGCGGACGCGGAGACCCGGACCAGGCCGCCGGACGGAGCGAGCGTGAACCAACCGGTTGATCGGCTTCCGGAGATCGCCTCGACCCTGCGGGCCGCCGGGCGCCGGTTCGGCACACCGGTCGCGGTCACCGACGCGACCGAATTGGCGGCGCTCGCCCGCGCCGTCGCGGCGGCGTTTCCGGATCCGTGGCTGCGCTCGTTTTCGGTCAAGGCCAATGACGTTCGCGCCATCGTCGCCCGCCTCGGCGCGCTTGGGTACGGGGCCAACGTCGTTTCACGCGGCGAGTGGGCCGTGGCCACCGGTGCGCGGATCCCCAACGCGCAGATCACGCTCGAGGGCGTCGGGAAGACCGACGCGGACCTCCGCGCGGCGGTGCGGGCCGCCCGCGCCGGCGACCCGCCGCGCTGGATTGCGGTCGAATCGATCGACGAGGCACGCGCCCTCGTGGCGGCGGCGGGCCGGGGCATCGGAGGCGGCACGCTCGATGTCCTGTTCCGGCTCAACCCTGCCGTCGTGCCCGATACCCAGGCCGGACTGGCGGTGGGCGCGGCGATCTCCAAGTTCGGGATGACGGGCGACGAGCTCTCGACCGCCGCGGCGATCGTGGCCGAGGCCCGCGGCCTGGTCCCGCGCGGCGTTCACCTGCACGTGGGCTCGCAGCTGCGGTCCGTGGATGCCTGGCGCGACGGGATTCGGCGTGCCCTCGCCGTGGTCTCGTTGCTGCGCGGGTCCTGGCCCGCGTTCGACACCCTGGACGTCGGTGGCGGATTTCCGACCCTGCCCCTCGGTGAGCCGGCGCCGGACGCGCGCCGCTTTGCCCGGGAGATTCCGGCGCTCCTCAAGCGTCTGCCGGTGGAGCGCCGGCCGGCGCGCCTCGCGATCGAACCCGGCAGGGTGCTGGTCGCCCGGGCGGGATATCTGGTGGCGAGCGTGCTGCACGTCCGCGAACGCGACGGCCGCCAGGTCGTCCTCGATACCGGGATGACCGAGCTGATCCGCCCGGCGCTGTATGGGGCGCGCCACACCGTCGTGGCGCTGACCGCGCTGGGCCGACCGCATCCGGAATCCCCGCGTCCCCCCACCGTCACCCCGACGCGGGTCGAAGGCCCGGCCTGCGAATCAACGGACTACCTCGGCCTGCATGACCTGCCGCAACTGCGCCGCGGCGACCTGGTCGCCATTCGGGACACCGGCGCCTATGCCGCATCCCTTGGGATGACCTACAACGGTCGGCCTCGGCCACCGCAGGTCATGCTCGAGCCGGACGGCCGGCTTGTGCTCGTCCGCCGGCGCGGCTCCATCGCGTCGCTGGGGTAGGTGCATCCTTGACGAACATGCTGAGTCGACGCGTCGCAGCCGGGCTGGCTGTGGGGGCAGCGCTGCTGCTGCCCCTGGGGATCGCCCTGGCCGCTGATCCCCTGCCACCCGGCCCACCGTTCCCCGCCCCCGAGCTCGACCGGGCCGTCTACGACGTGGCGGGTGTATTCCGGCCTGCGACGGTAACCAGCCTCGAGGCGACCATCGATGCGATCGAGATGCGCACGGGCGCCGAGGTGGTGGTCTATACCCAGGTCTGGCCGTACAAGATCGAGCAGGAGACCTCGCAGGACAACGCGGCCGCCCTGATGGATGCCTGGGGCATCGGGCGGCGCGGCTTCGATGATGGCCTGGTGATCCTGCTGGATCTCGATCCCTCCCGCATCCACGGTCAGGTCAGCCTGTATGCGGGCTCGGGCTTCCGGGCAACCTTCCTGACCGACGGCGAGCGCCAGGGGATCTTCGAGCAGGACATGGTCCCGTTCCTCGAGGCGGCGGATCTGGACGGAGCAGTCCTGGTCGCCCTGGAGCGAGTCGACGCCGCGGCCACTCCCGAACACGCGCAGC
The DNA here is from genome assembly GCA_964580175.1 of uncultured Anaerolinea sp. GTDB lineage: Bacteria > Chloroflexota > Limnocylindria > Limnocylindrales > CSP1-4 > UBA5189. Next base: position 24,064 of record CAZOJS010000185.1, read on the forward strand.
GTCTGGAGTTCGCACGGCAGCTGAACGCCGTGGTCGGGATCATCGGTGGCTTCATCGCGCTGGCCGGGCTCGGGGGCTGGGCGGTCTTCCGCTGGCTTCGCTTCGGGCGCGATCCCGTCTACGTGGATTCGGCGTCGGTCCTGGTGCCTGCACCGCCCGCCGGCATGACGCCGGCCATCGGGACGCTCGTCCTCGACGGAGGGACATCGCGCCGAACCCTGACGACCGCCCTGCTGGATCTTGCGAGCAGGGGTGCCGTGGCATTTCGCGAGGAGCATGGATTCCTGGGTCTCGGGAAGCGGAAGCTCGCGATCGAGCTGGGGGCCAGGGCCCGCGCCGCCGCCGAGGACGACCTCGCCGTCACCGGAATCGACGCCGCCGCGCCGACGAGGGACGCGGGTTCTGCCACCCAGGCGGACCCTTCGCGTGAGGCCGTCGCTCGCTCGCGGCTGGCGCTGGCCAACCGGCGTCCCAGCACCGCCGCCGAGACGTATCTGCTGGGCCGCCTGAACGCCCTGGGCGAAGACGAGACCATCGAACCGGACGACGTGCCCAAGCTGGCCGAAGACGTCTCGACCTTCGAGCGCCTGGTCGAGGAG
>CAZOJS010000186.1:0-3637 GCA_964580175.1 uncultured Anaerolinea sp.
TCAAAGCGCTTCTCACACTTATCCCATTCGCGGATCGAGGTGGAATTATCCGCGTCGATCATGAGGCAATAGGGATATTTCGCCTCCGCGATCCCCTCTTTCACCGTCCTCCCCTTGCCAAGATTTTCCTTCCGGTCGATCAGGCGGATCTCGGGATGCTGAGAGGCGGCTTCTCTGACTTTTTGGGCCGTGGCGTCACGGCTGCCATCGTTCAGCGCAAGGATCTCAAACGCGTATCCCGCGAATCTTAAATATTCCGCGATCCCCGTCAAGGTCTGTGCGATCCTTTCTTCCTCGTTGTACGCGGGAACTATCACTGACAGCTCTTTTTTCAATTCAGTTCCCCTTCACGCGCGGCCGCATTGCCTGCAACAAGATCCCTCCCACGGCGGTCAAAAGACCAAAGAGATGGAACCAGCGGCCTATTATAAAGGAATCAGGAGCGTAATGAAATTCCACTCGGTGGCCCCCCTTTGGCACTTCCACGCCCTGAAAGGCGGTATTCGCACGCCTCAGCTCGCCCCTCTTTCCGTCCACAAAAACCTTCCACCCCTCATCCCAGGTCTGGTTTCTCACAAGTGTACCGCCCTCGGACGACTGGATCCCGAGAACCACGGCCATTGGGCCATTTTTCAAAATGTCGACCGAGTTAAAACCATTAGTGCCGCTTCTTTTTGGAAGCAGAGTGAACTCGCTTTGCGCCTGCGGATTTTCATAGATCTTTTTTTGTCCCTCGTGACGCAAAAGTCTGTATCGGTTCGGCAGTGAATGCCCATTCGTAACGATGTACTTCACTCCAAGAAAATCTACAAGTGATGAATGCTTGTCGAGTAATTCCCGAGAGACCTTCGTGCGGCCAAATGAATCATCCAGCACCCCAAAATCTTTGGTCAAAACATAGTAATCCTTGTCAAGGAGCGGTGAATAAGCCCCCACTAGCGCATGTCCCGTCAGCATGTTCCGGTTAGCCGGGAAAAGCGCCTCCTGCCGCGTGTTCAGATCAAGCCACCTTCCGTCCTTCTCGAAACTTTCTGCCAGCGAAACATCCGGGAAAGGGCCCATGTTGCCAATAAAACCGGTCCCGTAGGTGGATTTCCCAAAAATAAATAGATCAGCCATTACGAGGATAAAAAACATCGCTTGAAAAACACTCTGCCGTATCTTCCTCTGGTTCACAAGAAAGAGCAGGCCGATGAATAGGGCCCCAAAAATAAAGGGAAGCAGAAAAAAAGGGTTGCGGGGATCCAACTCCTCCCGGACATCCTGGAAAATGGCCTGAACTTTGTGAGCATACAGCTCGGGACTTCCTCCGTGGAAACTTTTTCCACTTACAAAATGGTCCACATACCAGTGCCCGAACTTAATTAAAAATGGCGAGGCTTGCGCAGCAAACAAATAAGCGCCCACAGCTAAGATAAAAAATGAAAGCAGAAGAATAAAACCCTTCCCCAGAAATTTCTTCCTTGGCTCCCCTCCCTGCTCTATTGCCTGCCGCAGCGCGTCATAAGAAAAACCGGCGATGACCGATAGGAAAAAAGCCGTAAAGAACAGAAATTTAGACGGATTTCTTAAAAGGGAGACCAGCGGCAGTTTAAGGAGCGCCCAATAAAGCGGATTGAACATCCCAAGCGCCAGAAAGAAGCTCAGGCCCGCAAGGATCCAGAAAATACGAGCGCTTTTCCATGAAGGAGATAATAAGATCAAAAAAAGAGGCGCCGCGCCGATGTAAACTTTGTACTTCAAAAAAGCCCCCCAGGAATACATGAAGACCGTGACGACGGACCACGGCGCGACCGAACCCCACAGCGCAAAGGAAGGATCCTGTAAAATACGCGTCGAATGTTTAGCCAGCGATAATGTCGCCCAAAGCTGCGGCATGCCGATCACAACCGACAGGACCAAGGACAGAAGGAAAAACAGGGTCTTTCTTTGTTTATCCTGAATTTCCAGCGGTTCTTCGCCGAGCCTTATAAAAAAATAGAGCACTAAAAAAAATGCAGAGTAAGCAGCCGTCTGGGGGAAGCCGGCAAGCCAGGACTGCCCCTGGACCAGGGCCAGAAGAAAAAGCGGCGTCAAACTTCTAGTCCCAAAATACCTCTCAACCAGATACAGAGCCAAAGGAAACCAAACCAGCGTGCGCATCGTGACAATATTGTAGAAACAGCCGGCGAACGCGCTGCCGAAAGTAAAGAGAATGGCGCTTAAGGCGGACGCCGCGGGCGATAGGCCTTTTCTCAGGCAGAAAAGGTACGTAAAAACGCCTCCCATAAAAAAATGGGCCAGAAACATCGTGTTGTAGGCGGCTTTGAAGGGCAGCCATTTGAATAAAAGAAGATTGAGCGCGTAAAGCATGCCGGTTTGGCCTTCGGCGAACAAGGGAAAGCCTGATTGAATGAGCGGCGTCCAGAGAAGCAAATACCCCTCCTTGAGCGCTTTAGCGTAAGCCCACAGCCAGGGATAAAATTGGAGGCTATAATCGCCTATCACAAAGCCTTTCTGCAGGGCCATCAAGGGATATAAAAATAGGAAATACAGCGGTAAAAAGCTAACGCAAAACCATCGATGTTTAACTAAAAACTGGATCAAGATGAGTCCCTCAAGAGCGTTTGACCTTATAAATTTCCAAGTAAGGGCCCAAGCGCTCGCGGCTCATAAGATCCTTAACCAAGTGAGGCGCGGCGGTTGAGCTGTATTTGTCGATAGTAAATTTCCGCGCCGGATCCCGATAGGGACTGAAAGACGCCTGAAGCTCCAGGCGATCTTTGAGTGAATCCATAAATTGCTGGGACTCTTCCATTTTTTCCCTATAATAAATGACGAGATAGTCAGCCCCGATCTTCTCCAGCTCGCCCCATTCGGACTTCACAAAAGGCCTCTCAAATAAAAAGAGGGCCGCCTCCTCTTCCCCATGATGCGCCAGCGTGTAAAGTGTGTAAGTTTTCTTGTCTCCGATCGCTTCAAGCAGCAGATCAAGTCTCTTTCTTTTGGCGGACTCTTTAGGGTCCTGCCGCAAAAGGGCATATTTGTCCCCGATCTGCTCGGCCGTTTGCGTAAGATGCGGCCCGAAAAAACGGCTGTCCATCACGATGACCGATCCCTGCCCGATCTCTTTTTCAAACCATTCCAGACACTGAGTGCGCGTGTCTTTTTTCATGAACAAGATATCCAGATAAATTGCCGGCAACAACATGGTTATGACGATCAAGCTCATAAGAACCCGCCTTAATGAGGGCCGCCCGCTTAACTTTTCAGCCAATCTATTCCATCCGAAGGCTGCCAGTATCGATAACACGGGCAGAATGGGAAGCATGTACCTGGAAAAAGGCTGACTAAACACAGTGTTGATGAGGTAATAAAATAAGACGGACGACAGAAGCACAGTTGCTTGTTTTGCATATCCTTTCCATAAGATAGATCCGCCCAGAAGCGCCAACAAAGCAAAAGGTGTGCCCACGCCCCCCAAGATCGAATAACTCAGATGATGCAGAAGGCCCACCGCGCTTTCCGCCCCGGACTGCCGCAAAACTTGCGCGTAAAAATGAGGCCAATCGATAAACGTGTAAGGAGCGATGAGGGAATAACTCACAAGGACGGCGGCGCCCGAGGCGAGCATCTTTTTAAGACACTCCAGATTTAA
>CAZOJS010000187.1:0-24588 GCA_964580175.1 uncultured Anaerolinea sp.
CGCATCACGTTCCGGCGTGTTGCCCGGCGCTCGGCGCAGGGAGCTGATAATGGATCCCAGCTCGCGCTCGATGATCAGCTGGCTGAGGTCCTCGTGGGAGAGCGTCTTGACCCCGGGCCGCCGGGCATCCGGGGGCGCGGGGAAGCCGGCCAGCACGCGGTCGTCAAAGTAGTGGGCGAACGGCCCGTGGCCCACATCGTGCAGCAGCCCGGCGACGCGCAGGGTTTCCACGACCAGACCCTCGGACGGAACTGCCTCGATCGCCCCGGGGGCGGCTCCCGCGCCTGCGTTGAGCACGGATCGCAGCGTCGGGTAGAGGGACCGTGCCCACAGACCGGCCTCGTGCATCACGCCGAGACCGTGGGTGAACCGGGAGTGCTCGGCGGTCGGAAACACCCACCGGGCGCTCTGGAGCTGGCTGATTCGTCGGAGTCGCTGCACCCACGCCGTGTCGAGCAGATCGTCCTCAGCCTGGTCCTCTGGCGGCAGCCCGGCGATCGCGGTTTCATCCGGGGCGAGACGCTTGGTCAGCTCCACGTACCCGTGGATGGGGTCACTGATGAGGTTGACGGCCGAGAACGGGTGGCGAGTCATGGGCGCGGCTCAGCCTTCGTAGCGGGCGGCAGCCCGCTCCAACGTCGCCCGGATGTCCGCTCGCAGGGCGGCTGGTTCCACGATCTCGACGTCGTCGCCCCAGGACAGGATCCACAGTCGAATCTCGATCGTACCCGACACGGTGGCCCGCCATACCAGCGACCCGTCGGGCTGAGATTCGGTCCGCTGGCTCGGATGCCAGATCGTTTCGGCCACGCGTCCGGCGACGGCCGGCGAGAAGCGAAGCGTCACGGTCACCGCGGGCTGGTCCGCGATGATGTCCCAGGCTCCCCGGAGTAACCGCTCGACGGACCCAGCTTCGGGTGGCTCGAATGTCCTCGGCGTCACGGTCACGGAACGAATGCGCTCGATTTTGAAGGTCCGGAGCCCGGCCCGACCCTCATCGAATCCAATGAGGTACAGCGCGTGCGTCTGGGCGGACGGCTCGATCAGATACGGGTGAACCGTGGCCCGGCGCGAATCCGGGTTGCGCCCCTCGTAGCGGGCGGGATCGTAGGTGATCTCCACGATCCGTCGCTCCGCCCAGGCCTTGGTCAGGGCGTGGACGTGGCCCACGAATTCCGGTGCCTGCGCGGCGCGCTGGAGGACGTCGAGCGAGCGCGCAACGTGCTCGGTGAGCGGTCCCGGCAGACCCTCGGACAGCTTTTCAAACGCGGACGCGAGGTCCGGGTCGTACTTGTCCGCATAGCGAACCATCAGGCGAGTGGCGAGGAAAACGGCCATCGCCTCGGATGCCGTCAGCTTGAGCGGGGGCAGGAACGACGCTTCGAGGATGCCCCAGCGCCCGCCTTCCGACCAGGTGGGGAGCTCGAGCTCGCCCTCGAGCGCGGTCAGGTCCCGGTAGGCCGTGCGCTTCGAGATGCCCAGGCGGATTCCGATGTCCTCGGCCCGGATTCCTTCTGGATGCGCCTTGAGCAGGGTGGCGACGCGGGCGAGCCGCGCGACGCGATCGCGCTTGGCCGTGAATCCGCCCCCGTCCTCGAACCCGGTCATGACACCTCCGCCCGGAGCATACCCGGGCGACCCGCCAGAAGTACCACCCACACCGGGACTGTCGGGTAATCCCCGTGGGGCTCTTCAAGACCGACCATGACTGCACCGAACCGGACCGGGGACAGACCCCGATCGGACGGCGAACCAGGGATCGTCGGGCTTTCATGGCAGATCTCGAGCAGGCCCACGCAACGCCGGCACGCGAAACTTATCGCGCCCTGTTGCTGCGCGGTTTCAGCCCGGGAGAGGCCGCCAACCTGACGGCATTCCTGTCCGGCATCCACGTTGGTGTCGGCCGCGCCTGGCGACTCGCCGACGTGGATCGGTTGCTCTTTCTCCGCGAGCTCTGCCGATCAGGCCGGATCGGCGCAGACGATGGCCTCCAGCCCATGGAGACACTCGTCACGCACTGACCGGCCCCGACAGCGCTGACCATCGAATCCCGGACCGGGCGACTCCTCCTCCCCGGCTCGGCAGCTTCCCGAAGCGGCGCCCACCTATCTGGGGCGCCGCTTTGGATTCGCGGCGGTTGAGTACCATCCGCGGATGGAACGACCGGTCATCAGCTTTCTCAGCGACTTCGGACCGGAATCCGCGCCGGCCATCTGTCGCGGGGTGATGCTCTCGATCGCGCGTGACGCGCAGATCGTCGACATCAGCCACACCATCGGCAAGTTCGCGATCCGCGACGGCGCCTACCTCCTGTGGTCGGCCGTGCCCTGGATGCCCGTCGGCATCCACGTGGCCGTGGTGGACCCGGGCGTCGGAACCGCGCGGCACGGCCTCGCCATCCAGACGGCCCGCGGCGACATCCTCATCGGTCCGGACAACGGCCTGCTGATGCCGGCAGTGGCGGCGCTGGGCGGGGCGGTCGAAGCTCGTCTCCTCGAGAACCGCGAGATGATGCTGCCGCGAACGACCTCCACGTTTCACGGCCGCGACATCTTTGCCCCGATCGCGGGCCATCTCGCGTCCGGCCGGCCGTTCGCCTCCGTCGGTTCCATCATCGCCATGGACGAACTGGTGGCCCTCGACTTTCCGGCGCCGATCGTGACCGACGGAACGCTCGAGACCACGGTTCTGTTCGTCGATTCCTTCGGCAACCTCCGACTCGCCGGCGCCCCCGCGGATCTCGAGGGCGCGATCGGTCCACTCGATCCCGGCCGCCTGCTCACCGTCGAGTTTCCGGCCGTGGGCGGGCTGCCGGCCGTGACCGCGGCGATGCCCTGGTCCACGACGTTCGGGGACCGCCCGGTCGGTTCGACGCTCCTGTACGAGAACTCCTTCGGCCATCTCGCCATCGCCGAGAATCAAGGCAGTGCGGCGGCCCGCCTCGGGGTTGGCCAGGACCGGCCGGTTCGGGTGCGTCCAGCTTGAACATGATGCCTCGCCCTGTGATCACCTTCGCGACGGACTTCGGTCCCGCCGCCCCGGCCGTCTGTCGAGGTGTGATGTACACGATCGCGCCGGACGCGCTGATCATTGACATCAGCCACCAGATCCCGAGGTTCTCGATTCGGGACGGCGCGGCCACGTTGGTCTTTGCCCTGCCCCATATGCCGGTCGGCGTGCACCTGGCGGTGGTTGATCCGGGCGTCGGCACCGACCGACTGGGCGTCGCGCTGCAGGTTGCTCGCGGCGACCTGCTCGTCGGGCCGGACAACGGCCTGCTCATGGCGGCCGCGGATTGGCTCGGTGGCGTCGTGCGGGCGCACGCCCTCGAGAACCGGGCGTTGATGCTGCCGGTCGTGACCAGCAGCTTCCACGGACGTGACATCTTTGCTCCGATGGCCGCGCACCTGGCCACGGGCACGCCGCTCGACGAGGTCGGACCCGCGATCGACCCAGGGGCGCTGATCCGCCTCGTGGCGCCGCGGCCCAGGATCCTCGACGGCTCCCTCCACACCGAGGTCGTCCACGTGATGATCTACGGGAACGTCACGTTCGGGGCGTCTACCGCGGATCTTGCGGCGGCCATCGGCCCGCTCGAGCCCGGACGACCCGTCGTCCTTGAGTTCGCGGCCCACCGGGACGCGCCGGCAGTGACCGAATCGACCGTCTGGGAGCGAACCTTTGGTCGAGTTCCGCTCGGGTCATCCTTGCTGATGGAGGACTCCGAGGGCCAGGTCTCGCTGGCCGACAACCAGGGCAACGCCGCCGGACGGCTCAGCCTCTCCGTGGACCGGCCGGTCCTGATTCGCCCGGGCTGATCCGGGACCGCGAGCCATCGTGACGGAGCCGCTCGTCCGGATCGACGGTCTCACCTTCCGCTATCGGCGGGCTACCGAGCCCGCCTTGCGCGACATCAACCTCATCGTCGAACCGGGTGAGGTGTTACTGGTCGCTGGACCGTCCGGATGCGGCAAGAGCACGCTGATCCGGTCGATCAACGGTCTGATCCCGCACGCCTACCCGGGGGAGCTGAACGGATCGGTCCGGATCGACGGCCGGCCCACAACCGAACTGCGCCTGCGCGACCTCGCCGCGGTCATCGGCACCGTCCTCCAGGATCCGGCCAAGCAGATTGTCGGGGCGACCGTGGAAGCAGAGCTGGCGTTCGGCCCAGAGAATCTGGGCACCGACCGGCGCGAGATCCGGCGGCGGATTGCGGACGTCGCGGAGCGCGCCGGCATCGGGAACCTGCTCGGTCGCGAGACCGCGGCGCTCTCTGGGGGCGAGCGGCAGCTCCTGGCGATGGGTGGGATCCTCATGCTCCAGCCGCGTCTGTACGTCGTGGATGAGCCGCTCGCGAACCTCGATCCCGTAAGCGCTGCCCGCTTGCTGGGGATCCTCAGGGCACTCGCGGACGAGGGGCACGCCATCGTCATCGTGGAGCACCGTGTCGAAGAGGCCCTCGACTTGCGCCCCGATCGGGTGCTCTACCTGGAGGACGGTCGGACCAGATATCTCGGCGACATCGCCGGTTTTCTCAAGGTTGCCGATCCGGATGCGGTCAAGCTGCCGTTCAGCGCCGTCCTCGACCGACTCCGAGCCGAGCCGCGCCTCGGTCGAGCGCCCGAGGGCACGGAGCGACCGTCACGCACCAACGATGTCGCCGCAGAGCCGGCCGCGCCGCCGCGCCTGGAGTTCGAAGGCGTTCGCGCAGGCTACGGCGATCGCGAGATCCTCCACGGTATCGATGCCCGGCTGGGCCGGCGGGAGATCGTGGCCCTGCTCGGCCCCAATGGATCCGGCAAGACGACCCTGTATCGAGCGGCCATGCGGCTGCTGAAGACCACCGCCGGCTCCATCCGCGTCGACGGCGACCCGATCACGAATCGCACGGTCGCCCAGCTCGCCTCCACGTTCGGCTACGTCTTCCAGAGCCCCAGCCAGATGCTGTTTGCGCGAACGGTCCGGGAGGAGCTCATGTTCGGTCCGCGGAATCTCGGTCGGGATCCCGCGACCTTTGATGGCATCGTTGCCGAAGCCCTCAGGCGGACCTCGCTCGACCAGCTGGAGGACATCCTGGATCGACCCCCGCTCACCCTGTCGTTCGGACAGCAGAAGCGACTCGCCCTGGCCATCGCGCTGACCCTCGAGCCCCCGACGCTGATCCTCGATGAGCCCTCGGCGGGGCAGGATCACCGGACCGCGCGGCGGTTCATGCGAGAGGTCGTGGCGATCCCGGGCCTCGAATCGATTTTTCTCGTTACCCACGATGTAGACCTTGCATTGACGCAGGCAGACCGTATCCTGCTATTCAGAGACGGTCAGGTCGTCGCGGACGGCCCGCCCGCGCTCGTGGTCGAGGACGTCGATCGCTGGATCGCGTGCAACCTGCGCCCGACATCGCTGATACAGGCCAATGCCCGTTGGCCTGACCGCGATGGTGGGTTCCTCGACGCCGAGACACTCGCCGGCCGTGTGCTGGCTGAGGCAGGCCACGGCAAGTTCCCGGAGGAAGGAGGATCAACCGTCGGCGCTCGCTGACTGTTCCGTCATCGCAACCCTGAGATCATCCAAGGAGGGATCGGATGTCCTCGATGTCAATGCCACGCTCCATGTGGGGCGTCGATTCTCGCGTGATCGTGTACGCCGCCATCGGCGCGGCGCTGTATGGCGTGCTCGCCTTGTTCAGCTTCGTCATCCCCGGCTCGAACAACGTGTCGGTTCGTCCGGCCTTCGCGATCGTTCCGTTCTTCGGCTTCGCGTTCGGCCCGGTCGTGGGCCTGTTCACGGGCCTGGTGGGCAACGCGATCGTTGACCAGCTGAGTGGGTACGGCCTCCTCACCGCCTGGAACTGGCACATCGCCAATGGCCTGGTCGGCCTGATCGCCGGCGTTCTGGCGGCCGGTTCTCTGGCGAAAATGGGCGGCAAGATTGTTGGCCCGGCCATCGTGACCGCCGTCGCCGTCGCCGTCGGCATGCTGTTCGTCTTCTCGGACATCGTCGTCTTCGGCAACGACTTCAACACCGCCCTCACGGGGAGCTACCTCTGGGTGCTGGTGCCCGATCTCATCGCCGGCGTGATCCTGGTGCCGATCCTGGTGATGGCCTGGGAGCCGTTGAAGGAATCGCTCGGCCGGTGACGGCCCGGTGATTCTGTCGGCGAGGTGATCTCCACCCCGCGTTACCTGGGCCGAGGGTCGTGGCTGGCGCGCCGCGACCCTCGAGTCCCGCTCGTGGTCGGCGTGCTTGCCGCGGCCACGGTGATCCAACTCTGGGATATCCGCGTTGTGGCCGTCCTGTTTGTAATCGCCCAGGTCTATTACCGCAGCGCGGGGATCCCGTTTCGCCTGGTCCGCAGGCAGTGGGCCTTCGCAATCGCGTTCGTGTCCATCCTCGTGCTCGTCAACACGATTCTGACCGGCGGTGAAATCGGGAACTTCGACCGCTCGGACCTTCACACGTTGTTCTACCTGCCACTGCTGGGAACGCCGATCTCGGCAGAATCGCTCAGCTACGGCGCCACGCAGCTAGTCCGCTTCCTCACCTTCATCACGATCGGCTTCCCGATCGCGTACGCGATCGCTCCAAGCGACCTCGGGCCGGCCCTGGCCAGGCTGCGGATTCCGGAGAAGTTCGCCTTCGGCGTCGACCTCACCTATCGGTTCATCCCGTCGCTCGCCGGCGATCTTCAGGAGACGATCGATGCCCAGCGCGTGCGCGGGTACGAGTGGGACAAGGGCAAGGGCGGGCCGATCGCCCGGGTCCGACGGACCGTGCCGCTGATCATTCCGCTGACGATGAACGCGATCGTGGGTGCCGAAGACACCATCGATGCCATGGACCTGCGCGGGTTCGGCACCGGCAAGCGGAGCTGGCTTCGAGAGCTTCGCTACGACCGGGCGGACCGTGCCGCGCTGGCCGTGTCCGTGACGATCCTCGTCGTGATCACCATCGCATCCGTCGCGGGACTGACGAAGCTGTGGGTCTTTCCGCCGCTCCTGACGCTCGCCGGCGGGTAATCTGCGGCGCCACAGGCAGGTAATGTACGCCGCCTCAGGCGGGACCTCGGTCGTTACGAGCCGACGTCGATCGGGGTCGGGGTCTGGAGCTTGAATTCGCCGGCCAGGGCGAGGCCCTCCGCGGCCGTGGCGACCCGCCCGCCGCCATCCCGCTTTGCCATGAAACAGGCCCGGTCGGCGGCGAGGAGGATGGTGTCCGGGCTCGTCCCGTCGATCGGGTACGTCGCGACGCCGGCGGACGCGTCCACGTGGACGCCCTTGCGACGCATTTCGGACGTCGGCCCTGCCACCATGGCGAAGGCGGTACGGATGCGTTCAGCCACGGGACCGACATGCCCGGCATCGGTCTTCGGCAGGATGACGACGAATTCGTCGCCACCGTAGCGGAACACGGTATCCGTATCCCGACTCGCCCCGACGATGGCGGTGGCGATGCCCTGGAGGAACTTGTTACCGGCCTCGTGGCCGAAGTTGTCGTTGACGAGCTTGAATCGATCAAGGTCCAGCATCAGCAGGCTGAACGGCTCACCTGCCGCGACCGCGGCGGCGAGTGCCAGGCGGAAGCTACGGTGGTTGCCCAGCCCGGTGAGGTCGTCCGTTTCCGCCTGACGCGACACTGCTCCATGCGCTCGCGCGTTCTGTACCGCGATGGAGACCTGCGCCGCGAACAGCTGGACGAGTTCGAACTCCTCCTCGCTGAACGAACGTCCCGGGCCGATGCGCTCAAGACTCATGACGCCGATTGCGCCGGTCCGCCCGCGCAGCGGCACGCAGATCAGCCCGCCGTGGACAGGCCCGGTCTCGCCGACGAAGACACGTGAATCGTTGAACTGATCCGGGATCAGGGCAGCTTCGTTGTGCTCCATAACCCAAGTTGCGATTCCAGTCTCGCCCGGCAGAAACGGTTCGAGATACGTGTCCGCGTTGAGCCCCTTGGCGATCACGGGAAGCAGGCCCGCCCCATCCTCGCCGAGCAGCTCGATCCAGACGTTGTCCGAGCCGACGAGTTCGCCGAGGCGATCGGTCACCGATTCAAGGACCGCGCCGGTGTCGAGCGTGCCGAGGATTGTTTCGGTGATCTCCAGAAGGTCCCGCCGGCTCTGGAGCTGGCGCCGGAGGCGCTGCGTCGCATCGGCATGCGCCATCGCCTGTGCCGCGAGACTCGCATAGATGACCAGCAGGCGGAGGTCGTCATCAGAGAACTGGTTCAGGCCCAGCTTCGACAGGACGAGCACGCCGAGGCACTCATCCTCGAAGACCATGGGGGCGAGGAGCATCGATTCGTCGAGCTCCCCGGTGCCGAGAATCGTGTTCGCCCGGGGATCTGCGGCGGCGTCCGGCAGGCTCTCGGCGGTCCGATGGGCGGCCACCCAGCCGGTGATGCCGCTGCCGACCTTGACCCGAAGCTGATCCGGCGTCTCGTCCACGTACTCGCCGAGATGGCCGCGCATCGCCACCGGGATGAGGTCGTCCCCGTACTGGCGATAGACACGGACGTTGTGGTAGTCGATCAGTTCACGAAGCTCGGTCGCAATCGCCGCTCCAATCGCCGCGACGTCGGTGAGGTGGCTCAACCGCGCGCCGAGCTGTTGAATCGACTGCAACTGCGCCGCCCAGGTGGCCAGCTGTGCGTAGGTCCGGGCGGTGCGAATCGCGATCGCCGCCTGATCTGCGAGTCGCGACAGGGCCGTCAACTCATCGGCGGTCCAGGGGTGTCGGCGATCGTGGTAGACGTTCAAGCTGCCGATCACCTCGCCGGATTCGGCGTCCAGCAGGGGCGCCACGCAGACCGTGTCGTAGCCCTCCTGCACGATGCGGGCGCGGATCTCCTTGCCTCGCGGATCGTCGCGGAACCCGACGGCGAACTCCGGCTGGGTTGACCGCACAGCCATAGCGGTCAGCGACCCGAGGTCGCCCGACCCGAGTGCGGCCAGGTACGTGGCGGACAACCCCCGCGACGCGGCCGTCTCGCGCGACCCGTCCGGCCGAAAGAGGAACACCGCGGCGCGATCGCCGCCGAACATCGCGAGCGCATGGTCCACCAGACGGCCAAGCAGTTGATCGGGATCAAGGCGGCTGCCGATGTCGTTTGCGACTCGCCCGAGCGCCTCCGCCCAGTGAAGGCGGTGTTCCACCGCGGTCTCCGCATCGGCAGCGAGGATGATCGACCCGACGACCTCCGCAGCTTGCGCGATCAGGATGCGTGTCACTGGCAGCGACCGGCCCTCGTCGTCGGCCACGGCGAGGACCACGCCCCACGGTCCACCCCGACCCGGGATCGCACAGGCGACCCGCCGCCCGGGCATGCCGGCGATGGCTGCGAAGTCGCCGATTCCGGCAGGCCAATCCACGACCGTACCCGGCCTGGCCAGCGCGCTCCCGAGCGGCCCGGATCGAGCGTCCGACACAGCGGGCCGGATGCCTGCCGGGCTCGATACGCCTACAGGATCCAGACGGTCATCGGACCCGCGCCAGACGGATACGTGCCGGAACCCTGCGCCTTCCCGAATGACCCGGGTCGCGCTGCCGAGCAGCGCCTCCGGATCGGTCGGACTGCCGGCGATCGACGCCGCAAGTCGAGCCAGGCCTGCCATGACCGCGATGGATGGGCTTGTTCGGGCTTCGGGTTCGTCCCGCGATTCCTCGATCGCGCCGGCCCGGCCGCGCCGGGTCCCTGCACCGGCCGTTCCTGGGAGGCCTTCAGGCGCCCCCATCAGGCTACGGCTCGGCCGGCGTCGCCCGCCCCCGGTCGGCGCGCTGTCCTCTGGCGGTCCTTCGGCAGCGCTGGCAAGGAAGCGGAGGAGGTCGCTGGTCCGGTAACGGCGATCCCCGCGTGGATTGATTCGGTAGTAGCGGAGCCGTCCGGCGTCGCTCCACGAGCGAACGGTGTTCGGGTGCACGCCGAGCACGTCCGCCGCACGTGTCACCGTGAGCGTCGCGTCGGTCGGGTGCGGGTGCAACGAGGTAATACCGGCCACTGTCCCCTCGGGAAGATTTGTGAAGTTCGGGGCAACTCTACGAACTACACAGTTCTTGACAATAGGACGAAGGTCCCAGTGCCACCCATATGGGCGATCAGCGACGGCGGTCGGAGCCCGTTGAGCCAGGGGTGAGACGCACGAAGGCAACGGTCACGAGCACGGCCAGCACCCCGACGCCGACGACGCCGAGGATCGCGGCCAGCGGCGCACCAACGAGGCCCGGACCCTCACCGGCCGAACGGGTGTCCGTCCCAACGAACGGCGTCGGGTCGGGCGAAGCGCCGAAGGCGCTACCCGGGAGCACGAGCAGGAGCAGGCCGAGTGTGCCGAGCACGACGGCTGCGGCCAGGAGCGCTGCCGCCAGCCGCGGTCGGCGAGCCGATCCTTCGGCCAGGATGCGCATCGCCTCAGGCTGCTCGAGGGTGGTCAGGATGAGCGGTCGGCCGAGGCCCGCGCTCATGCGGGCGACCCCGTCGGAACCCTCGCCTGGAACGCCGACGACGATCGCATGCTCAACGCTCGAGACATGCTCGAGGACCACTCGCGCGGGGAGGTCCTCGGGAAGGTCATTCGGGGCTCGCTCTGCCAGGTCGCCGATCAACCCGACCGTCTGGCGCGGCACCACGACCAGGCCGTCGCCGAGCACCGTGCCATCCACGGCGATCCCGTCGAGACCCTCCCGAAGCTCGAACGGCACGTTTTCAACCGCGACGTCGAAGTCGCTCCAGCGGTCGCGGCGGCGGACCTGGAACCTCGTCCGCCGGAAGACCAGGGGCCGATGATCGGCGTCCTCGAAGTCGGTCTCGCTGTCGATCCGACCGGTGATCCGCACGTACCTGGGCGGACCGGTCCGAGCGATGTCGAGGGCCTCTCCGATGGACACGCGGGGGGCGGACGCAAGCAGCCGTCCGACGCGAAAGCGCGGGCCGAGACTCCGGAGCACGCCGACCGCGCCGGCCAGCGCCCCGAGCCCGACGATGATCACGACAAGGCCGTCCACGGCCGGGATCATAGCCCGGGGCATGAAAAGGCCCAGAGGAACCTACCCGACACATGGACCTTGATGCGATCGCGGCCGTTAGTGTCGCTCAGCCCCTCCGGGCTGGGAGTTACGCTAGGCACCCCGCCGGGGTCCGTCAATCGCCCTTGTCCACCATTTCCTGCAACCGCAGCCGGTTATCCACGGTGCGTCCACAGTTGGTGGCCCGACGGGAACTGGCGGGTTCACCGGAGCGCGACGGGCGCGGCGGGCTCAGCTGCCCGACAGGGATGGGTGGCCCGGACGCTACGCAGCCGGCCGGCCGGTGGCCGGGTCCAGGGCGCTCAGCTGCCCGCTGTAGCTGGTCAGGACCAGCCTTCCACCGACGAGCTCCACTGCCGTCACGACGTCCGAGTGGGCGATCCGCCAGACAGCGCTGCCATCCGATTCGAGGGCGAAGGTCTCAAGCTCGGACTGGACGATCACGTGGCGCAGCCGGGACGAGGCGATCACGGCGAGGATGGGCGTCGCCGAGCGGTGGCTCCAACGCAGGTCTCCGGACCGTGCGTCAATCCCGTAGGCGTGGAACCCGTACTTGACGACGAGCAGGCCAGGGATGTCCCACAGGACAGCGGCGGGGTCGTCATTCAGCGTCGATGCGAAGCGCGCCGTCCAGGCACCGGTGGGACCGTCGATCCTGACCTCCGCTCGGCAGCGTACGTCTGGATCGTCCGCGACGAGCGTACCCAGGTCGATGAATGCGCCACCCGCCTCGGACAGGGCAAAGACCGCCGCGGACTGGCCACTGCCGCCCCACCGCCAGCGCGCGCGGAGCCCGCCCGGGTAGGTCAGCGTGGCGTCGCGCGGGTCCGCCGCCCGGCCACCGCTGCGCACCGCCATCACGACGCGACACGCGGATCGAGGACAGGGTCCGGTTCGCGGCGATCCTCGGTCATCGGCGCAACGACGGCGTCGGCCAGCATCCGCAGGGTCGCCGGCGCAACGGGGAAGACGGCTGTGGACAGGCCGGCCGCCGCCCACACGATCGAGTAGCGCCCGAGGTCGGGGTCCATGATCACCCGGAGCCGTCGGGCATGGCCGAACGGCGGGATCCCACCGATGACGAAGCCGGTCAACGCATGGACCTCGGTCGCACTGGCACGCCGCACCGTCGAGTGACCAATGACGGCCCCGAGGCGCGCAAGATCCACCCGATTCGGGCCCGACACCAGGCACAGGATCGGCTCGTGCTCGGCATCGTCCGAGGTGCTCACGAAGACGAGCGATTTGACGATCTGGCCGAGCTCGACGCCGACCGCTCGGGCGGCCTCCGCGGCGGTGTGCGTCGACTCGGAAAAGACGGTGACCTCGAGGGTCACGCCCTTGCGCTCAGCCGCCTCGAGGACGCGGCGGACGGCAGCATGATCGGTGGTGGCAGGCACGGCGGCGAGTCTAGCATCCGGACTTCGTCGCTCGGCCCATCGCTCCGCGCTAGGATCGTGTGGATGGAAGCAATCGTCTTCGACTGGGACGGCACGTTGGTGGACACGCTCCCGGCGATCTCCCGGGCAAACGCGCAGGCCCTGGGTGCCTTCGGCGTGACCTACGACGACGCGGCCTATCGAGCGGCCTATACCCCCGACTGGCGGACCATGTACCGGCGCCTCGGCGTCCCGGCCCAGCACGTGGAAGCCGCCGGGGAGCGCTGGCTCGAGGCATACCGCACGCAGCTGACGGTGCGGCCCTTCGCCGGCGTCGATACGGCCATCCAGCGGCTGGCCGAAGCCGGGCTGCTCCTCGGCATCGTGACCGCGGGGGATCGCCCGGTCGTGGAGCAGCAGCTGGCGACGACCGGTCTGGCCGCCTACTTCGGGGTCGTGGTGTGCGGCGAAGATCTGCCCTACGCCAAGCCGCATCCGGCCCCACTCCTACACGCGCTCGTCGAGCTCGGGATCCGGGATCGGGCCGATCAGGCGACCTACGTCGGGGACGCGCCGGACGACATGCGGATGGCCCGGGCAGTCGGAGCCAGGGGCGTCGGGATCGTCTCCATGCTCAGCAGGAATGGGGAGCTGGAGGCGGCCGGCGCCAGCGAGGTGGCCGATTCCGTGGTCGGTTGGGTCTCCGGCTTCCTCGGACCCGACCGTCGGCCATGACCCGCCTTCGAGCAATCGTCGTGGCGGACGGTGGAGCACCGACCCGCGAGGCACTCACCGCTGCGTGGCCCGGCTGGGATCTGGAAGTGGGCCTCGTGATCGCCGCGGACGGGGGAGCCCGGCTGGCCGATGCGCTCGGTCTCACGATCGATCGCTGGGTCGGCGATGGGGACTCCCTCGGCTCCACGGGCCTCGCGGAACTGCGCGCCCGTGGGCTGGTCGTCGAGCCGGCGCCGGTCGAGAAAGATGCCTCGGACACGGAACTGGCCCTGCTCGCCGCCGTCGAGATGGGGGCCACCGAGATCGTGATCATCGGCGCACTGGGCGGAGCGAGGCCGGATCATGCCCTCGCGAACGTCGCGCTCCTCGGCCATCCGGCAGCCACCGGATCCACCCTGAGCGTGCTGGACGCAACGGCACGGATCAGGCTCCTCGATGCGGCCACGGGCGACCTCGATCTCAGCGGGCGGGTGGGCGATGTCGTCTCGCTGATCCCGCTGGACCACGTCACCGGGGTGTCGACGGTCGGTCTCAGATACGAGCTTCGAAACGACACCCTGCCGCCCGGGCCGTCGCGCGGGATCTCCAATGTTCGTGACACCGCGACGGCCCGAGTATCGATCGAAGGCGGGCGTCTCCTCGTTGTAGAAAGCCCTGCTAGGCTCTTGCCATGAGCATGCCCAATCCGGGCGACCTCGCCCCAGAGATCGCCCTTCCGGACGAAACGGGCACCATCCACCACCTCTCCGAGCGTCGTGGCGACTGGACCATCGTGTTTTTCTACCCGAAGGACGACACGCCTGGGTGCACCGTCGAATCGTGCCAGTTCCGCGACCTCGACCAGGACATCGAGGCGGCCGGCGCGGCCATCTGGGGCATCAGCCCGGACGGGGCTGCCAGTCATGCCCGATTCCGCCAGAAGTACGATCTGCCCTTCACGCTCCTGTCGGATGAGGCCCATGCGGTGGCGGAGGCGTACGGCGCCTGGCAGCTCAAGTCGTTCCTCGGCAAGGAGTTCATGGGCATCCAACGCTCGAGCTTTCTGGTGAGCCCGGACGGCGTGATCGTCCGAGCCTGGCCCAAGGTCAAGGCCGACGGGCATCCGGCCGAGGTCCTCGCCGCCCTCGAGGAAGCCAAGGCGGCCCGGGCCACGACGAGCGGTTGAAGCGAACTTGGCAGCCCACGACAAGCCGGCGACCCGCGTCGTCGTACCCGATGCCTCAAGCGAGGGAGCGACCGTGGGCGCGACCGTGGAGATCGCCCACGACTGGCGACCCGCTCGATTCATGGTCATCGTGGCGCACCCGGATGACGCCGACTTCGGCCCGGCTGCGACCGCGGCGGGCTGGATCGATGCGGGATCGGCGGGCTGGCTCGTTTGCTGCACGAGCGGCGATCAGGGCGGGGAAGACTTCGCCGCCGATCCACTGGTCCTGGCCGCGACCCGTGAGCGCGAGCAGCGAGCGGCGGCCTCGATCGTCGGCTACACGGGTGTGTCCTTCCTGCATCAGCCGGATGGGGGACTGGCCAACGATCTCGCGCTGCGCGAGCTGCTGGTCCGGGAGCTGCGCACGTTCCGTCCTGATGCCGTCCTCGCCATCGATCCCGAGACACTGTTCCACGGCGATCGGGGCATCAACCACGTCGACCATCGCGCCTCGGCGATGGCGGCCGTGGACGCGGTGTACCCGGCGGCGCGCAATCCGATGGCGTTCCCCTGGCTCGCGCGAGACGGAATGGCGCCCCACAGCGTGCGTCGGATGTATCTGTTCTGGTCCAACCACCCGACCGCTCATGTGGATGTCAGTGCGACGATCGAGCGCAAGGTGGACGCCCTCAAAGCCCACGCGAGCCAGATCAAGGACCCGGTCCGCCTGGGTGAACGGATCCGGTCCTGGGCGGAGGAAGCGGGCCAGCCGATCGGCGTGGCCGCCGGTGAATCGTTTCGGGTGATCGTCATCGACGACGATGAGCCCGAACCCGGCGAGAACCCGGCCGGCGAGACCCCGACCGAAGGCTGAGCCTCAGGCGCCGAGCGCCGGCTCCATCAGGACCGTCACGACACGGTCCCAGTTTGACCAGAGACGATCCCGCTCCGGGCCGTTCATGCCGATCAGGGCCTCGATTTCTTCGCGCTCCAACCCCGGGGCATTGGCCGCCAGGTACTCATCCGGTGCGGCCGTCACGTGGAGGTAGAGATCGCCGATTTCCTCCTGCGTCGGCCAGGCGCGAATGCGCCGCGGCTCCAGACCGGCTCCGGCGACCGCTAGGGTCAGGTCTCGATAGTTCGGGACCCGACCGTCTTCCCAGCCGTCTAGGCCGTCGAACCGGTGCCCACTCACGGCCAGGGCACCGGCAATTGCCCGGCACTGGTCGATCGTGAACGAGTCCCAGAACGGATCCCCGACGGGAAAGTCGAGCCAGCCGGCGGAGATCGTTCGGTGAACGATCGCCTCGCTCATGCTCAGGACGGCCGCGTGCCACGGACGACGCTCGGCGGGGCCCGCGCCGGCCAGCGTGGCCACCGTGGCGAACAGGGCGTAGTGGTCGCCGCGCAGGATCCTCGTCAGCGCCGGCGTCGGGTCGATCGGGTCAGCAGGGAGGTCGTCCGGCTCATCAGCGATCGCCGGCATGGGCGCATCCGAGGCGAAGCCCGAGTCGATGGTGGCGGTCGGGGCCGGCGCGGCGGCGCGTGCCTCCAGGACGGCCGTGGCCGTAGGGAACTCCGCTCGATAGAGTCGCTCGGCGGCGATCGCTGCCTGAATACGGATGGCGTCGACATGCGGGTCGCGCTCCGGAGCGATCGACATTCCGACCGAAACGCTCGATACCATCGGAGACTGAACGGACGTTCGAAGGATGGAGTCAACTGGGCCGGTCCAGGACGGCCCCGCCATCACCGGAACAGGGACCCGGTCCATGCCCTCGTCGCGGTCCAGCCGCCGCCGATCTGCGGGTCCGCCGCGGGCCGGCTCTCCCGGCGAAATGCTGAAGGCGTCGGCCGACAGGGTGGCTCCACGGCGCGGAATCGCATCGGGGGCGACCGTCAAACGGACCTCATGGGCCGGCTGGCGTCTGCGCAGGACAATGACCAGGAAAGCTCCGCTGGCGGCACCAAACACGAGGCCGAGGGCCAGGAAGGCGAACTCGCTCGCGGTCATCTCCCGTCCTTTCAAGCCGGCACATCGGCCGACCGTCATCCGCGATGGAGCGTAGCTGCGAGATCGCCGCGCGTCAACCCACGATTCGGGGCTATCTGCCCCGAGAGCCGGCGGATCCCGTGTCTTTGCGCCGCCGCTCCGCGCGATGGTAGATTCCGCTGGCCGGCTCGTGTCCCCGCCGGTCTTCTTGTTCGCCACGCCCTCAGCGCCGCCAAACGAGAAAGGCACGACCGCAACTTGGCCCTCGACATCCACCAGGAGTTCCTCGTCCAGCCCGTCGACGCCTCGTGGTTGCAATGCAACATCGAGTGTCAGGAGGCGTGCCCGGTCGGCACGAACTGCCGGGGCTACCTGAACCTCGCGGCCGAAGGCCGCTTCGAGGAGGGCTACATCCTGTCGCGCGAGCCGAACCCGGTCGCAGCGATGTGCTCCTATGTCTGCTCCGCCCCGTGCGAGCGCGCCTGCCGGCGCGGCGACATCGATCGACCGCTGGCCATCCGGGCCATGAAGCGATTCCTGGTGGAGTGGCATGAGGCTTCGGGGATCCCGGACGTCATGCCCCAGATCGAAGCTCGCTCCGAGCGAGTTGCGGTCGTCGGCGCGGGCCCGGCCGGCATCTCGGTGGCCCGCGAACTGGCGATGAAGGGCTACGGCGTCGATGTCTTCGACAGCCTTCCGTATGGCGGCGGGACGATGTTGATCGGCGTCCCGGCCTTCCGTCTTCCGCGCGAAGCCATCGAGATGGACGTCCGGCTGGTCGAGCGTCTCGGGGTTCGATTTCACTTCAACACGACGATCGGGGAGGACATCACCTTCGAGGACCTCCAGCGCGATTACGACTCGGTCGCGATCACTGCCGGCGCGATGAACGCCGTTGCCCTGGATGTGCCCGGTGCCGAGCTCGAGGGCGTGGACTACGGCGTCGACTTCATGAAGCGCGCCAACCTCGGCGAGGAGCTGACCGTCGGGCGCGACGTCGTGGTGATCGGCGGCGGGTACACCGCGATGGACTGCTCCCGGACGGCGCTGCGCCATGGCGCCGATCGGGTGTCGATCGTCTACCGGCGGACCCGGTCCGAGTTGGTCGTGGATGAGGAGGAGCTGGGCGAAACGGAACGAGAAGGCGTGCGCATGGAATTCTTGGCCAGCCCCGTGGAGGTGCTCGGCGAGGACGGTCACGTCACAGGCGTTCGCTTTGTTCGCAACCGCCTCGGTGAGCCCGATGCCTCGGGACGCCGGTCCCCCGTCCCGATCGAAGGTTCGGAGTTCGTGATTCCGGCCGATGTGATCATCCCGGCCGTGTCGCAGGCCGCCGACCTCACCTTCCTGCCGGTCGAATCGGCTTTCGAAATCAACCGCGGGCGGGTCAAGGTAGATCCAGAGACCTACGCGACGAACGTTCGCGGCGTGTTCGCCTGCGGCGATTTCGTGACCGGACCGACCACGCTGATCGAAGCCGCCGGCCACGGCAAAAAGGCCGCCTACGCGATCGATCGATATCTGGCCGGGCGTACCGACGTGACCGTTGCGGCGAACGTCAAGATCACGAGCTCGTGGCGCCACGAGATGCCCGAGTTCTACGACATCCTGCCGCGCCAGCACATCCCGATGATCCCGGTCATGGAGCGGATGGCCTCGACGGACCCGTTGATCAACTTCACGACGCCGGTCGAGCTGGGCTACGACGCGACGGGTGCCGTGGCCGAGTCGACGCGCTGCCTCATGTGCAACTACAACATCTGGTTTGACCCGTTCCGCTGCGTGCTCTGCGGCGCCTGCGCCGATGTCTGTCCCGTCGGGGTCATCCACATGGTTGACATCAACCAGCTCAAGAGCGAGGGCCTCCTCCCCGAGGTGGAAGAGGCCTACGGCTGGCAGAACGGGGGCGCGATGATCCTGGATGAGGAGCGCTGCATCCGCTGCGCGCTGTGCGTCAAGCGATGCCCGTTCGACGCCATTACGATGGAACGGTTCGAACTCGAAGAGGTTTCGAGCGATGGCCGGCTCTACAAGGAGTCGTACCGAGACGCTCAGCTCGCCGGAACGGCCGGCGTGGCGGGAGGATCCAGTTGAGTTTCCTGGAGCGTGTGGACACCACCATCCGCCGCAGCCCGGTCTGGCGGTCCTTGTTCCGCAACGCCTACCCGAACGACGAGCGTTCGCGCGCGTACGCGGTCATGAACAACGTCTTCCTGCACCTGCATCCGGTGCGGGTCCGCCAGCACGCCGTTCGATTCGCCTACACCTTCTGTCTCGGTGGGCTGTCGTTCTTCCTGTTCCTGGTTCTGACCGTGACCGGCGTCTACCTGATGTTCTTCTACGTGCCGTCGGCGACGCAGGCGTACACGGACATCCTCGACCTGCAGACCCGGGTGACCTTCGGTCTGCTGACCCGCAACATCCATCGCGGGGGCGCCCACCTGATGGTGTTCTTCGTCTTCCTGCACATGATGCGGGTCTTCTATCACGGGGCCTACAAGCAGCCCCGTGAGTTCAACTGGGTGGTCGGCGTCCTGCTCCTGTTCCTTACCGTCGGCCTGAGCTTCACGGGCTACCTGCTCCCCTGGGACCAGATCGCCTACTGGGCGATCACGATCGGCTCGAACATGGCCGGCTACCTGCCCCTGATCAACACGCCGTTCAAGCTCCTGTTGCTGGGCGGCCTGGAGGTCGGCCAGAACACGCTCCTCCGGTTCTACGTGCTCCACATCATGGCCCTGCCGCTCATCACGGCGGTCTTCATGGCAGTCCACTTCTGGCGGATTCGAAAAGACGGAGGAATCAGCGGGCCGCTATGACGGACGATCGCCGCGTGCGTTCTCCTCTCCGCGCCGCCACTCGCGCACGTTTGAGTGCGCTCGTGTCGGTGCTCGCGTCGGCCTTCGCCTCGGCCGCCACAACGGCCCCAATTGCTGAGTCGGCGGTCCCAACTGCTGGCATGAGTACCGATTCATGACCGACTCCAAGATGCCCGAGGAGACGCGCGTGGTCGCGCCGGTCGATCCGACACGGCGGACGGAGATCGACAAACAGCGCGTGCCGATGTCGGCCCGGCCCTACCGGCTCCTGGCGATGGTCAAGCAGGATGCTGTCGTTCGCGTCCAGAAGGAGCCGGACGACACGGTCATGACCTGGCCGCACCTGCTCTCCATCGAGTTTCTCGCGGCCGCCGTGATGAGCGTGTTCCTGCTCCTGATGGGCCTGTTCATCAACGCACCGCTCGAGGAACTCGCCAACGGCAACGTGACGCCGGCGGTGGCCAAGGCGCCCTGGTATTTCCTGGGGCTTCAGGAACTGCTGGCCTATTTCCACCCGGCGGTCGCCGGGGTCCTGGTTCCGACATTCGCCATCGTCGGCATGATGATCGTTCCGTATGTGGACCGCGCCAATATCCATGCCACGCGGCCCTCGGAACGGAAGACCGCCGTCGTGCTGTTCTCCCTGTTCCTGGGGATCGCGCTGACGCTGACCTTCCTCGGCATCTTCTTCCGGGGTCCGGGCTACAGCTTCGTCATTCCGTATCTGCCGTTCTTCGAGAACAGCACGAACGGCCTCCACTTCGCGCTGTGAGCCGACTCGCAGGGGCTACCAACGACCGATGAGCAACTACCACGTGGAACCCGCCGACAAGCCGCAGGCCCTGACGAGCCAGGCGATCAGGTCCATGCGCGCGCACCCGGTCCAGGGGATCTCGCGGCGACGCCTGCTTCGCCTGTCCCTTGGTGGAGGCATGGCGCTGTGGATCACCGAGGTCCTCGGCGGAACGCTGCACTTCCTGTGGCCGAATCTCAGCGGCGGCTTCGGTGGCAAGGTGACCATCGGCTCCCTCGACGACGTGAAGCTCAAGAACTCCACGCTGCCGATCGCCCAGGGATTCCCGAGCTACTTCCCGGACGCCCGGGCGTTCATCATCCTGATCGACCCCGCCCGCCAGGCGTTCGTGCCGGGCGAGGACAAGTCCGGTGACGGCACGGCCCTCAACGTCAGGGCGCTGTACCAGCGCTGCCCGCATCTGGGCTGCAAGCCGAACCCGTGCCTCAAGAACTTCTGGCTGGAATGCCCTTGTCATGGGTCTCGGTACGACCGGCTCGGGATCAAGGTGGCGGGAACCGCGTACGGTCCGGCGCCTCGGAGCATGGATCGCTTCTCTGTGTCGGTGGATGCCGCCGGCCTGCTGACGCTGGATACCTCAAAGATCACCCTCGGCAATCTCCCGGTGGCACTGGGTCAGCCCGGGGTCATTCCCCCGAAGAGCCCGACCGGATGCATCTGAGCCCCGACATGACGATCCTTCGAGGGCTCCGATGACCGACCAGCCCGGGCCCGGGCCCGGGCCCGAGCAACGCCTGCCTGCTCGCCGCGAGCCGAGCGAAGCCGCGCCCGCTGAGCGATTCACTGCGCCCCCATCGGCCCACGCCCGGGACCTCTCTCCCAAGCGGGCGGCGTCGATCGTGCGACAGTCGGCGAGCGCCCGGTGGGTCTCGTTTCTCGCGGTCTGCGTGGTCGCACTGTTCACCATCGCCTACTACTTCTACGAGGTCGGACTGCCGCTGAACCTGTCCACGCCGAGATTGGATGAAGAGAAAGAGCACCAGCAGGTCACGGCGGTCGAGCGCGGCTACAACCTGTACCAGGCCAACTGCGCCCGTTGCCACGGCCCGACGGGCAAGGGCGCCGCGGAAGGGAACTACATCGCCCCCGCCCTGAGCGACCAGATGAAGCTGTTCAGCCACCTGAACGAGGCGTACCTCAAGAGCGTCCTCACGGTCGGCGGACGGTACATCTGTGGCGACCCCAACAGCATCATGCCTATCTGGGCAAACACCAACGGCGGGCCCCTGAACTATCGGCAGATCGCGGAGTTGATCGCGTTCATCCGTTCTGACGCAACCCAGGAGTACATTGTCAGGAACCCCGAGTTGAATGAGCCGGTCATCGGCACGGACGGCAAAGTCAAGACGTTCCGCGGCTGGGTGGACCCGGCGTTCAAACCGGACGCTGCGGCGACGGCCGTCCCGGACTGCTGGAAGGGTGACGGCGGCGGCGCGACGCAGGCGCCGACCGAATCGCTGCCGCCGGATGCGCAGATCGTCAAGGTCGTGGCCGAGACCGTGGCCTTCGATGTCAAGGAGCTCAGCGTCGCGGCGGGCAAGGCCTTCGGGATCGACTTTGACCAGCGAGACGTCGGGGTCGGTGGGCACAACGTCGAGATTCGCACAGCCGATGGAGCGTCCATCTACAAGGGCACCGTGCTCAACGATCCCGGTCAGATCCTGTATGTCGTGCCTGCCCTCGATGCCGGAACCTACACGTTCATCTGCACGATCCACCCGATCGCCTCGATGACCGGCACCCTGACGGTCGAGTAGGAACGAACGATGTCGCAGGTCGTGAAGGCAGGCAACGCGCCCAGGCGTCGGCGGGCCATGATGGGGCTGCTGGACGCGGACGGCTGGACGTGGGCATCGGTCAAGGCGATGCTCTGGTTCATCTTCATCATCGTGATGCTGGCCTACATCCCCGATCGGGCCTACTACCTCATGGTCAACCGGACCCTTGACCTGGGCCTGCTTGCCTGGTCGCCGATCAATTTCTGCCCACCCGAGAACAAGACCCTGCCGTGTCCGGCTCCGGGCGGCGCGGTCATTCCCTGGGAGCCATCACCGGCAGACCTGGCCCTGCCCGGTCCGCGAACCGCTGGCTCGCTGGCCCAGGTTGGGACCAAGCTCGTCTACATCGGCGGGTCGGATGGCACGAGTCCCACCGCTACGACCTACGTCGCTGACGCGGCGAGTGGCACGTTCAGCGCCTGGTCGGTCGGGCCGTCGCTTCCTGAAGCGCGCTCGGACAGTGCTGCGGTCGTCATCGGCAGCACGCTCTATCTGATCGGTGGATCCGGGCCGGCCGGCGAACCGGTCGGCACCATCTGGACGCTCGCCTACGATCAGGACGCCAAGACCTTCGGCGCCTGGACGGCCGTGGATGGGCTCGCCCTGCCGGCCGCGCGCGCGGGCGCCGCCGCCATTCCCGTTTCGGACGGCCTCCTGGTGGCAGGTGGGATCGGGCCGGACGGCAGGCCGCAGGCGACCGTCTGGAAGGCCACGACTGACGCCAAGGGCGTACTCGGCGACTTCTCCGAACAGGCGCCGATCCTCCATCCCGTCGCCCACGCGACGATGGCGCAGGTGGGCGACTTCGTCTGGGTGTGGGGCGGTTCCAGCGCGAACGGGCCGTCGGGCGCGGTCCAGCGGGGGAGTATTGGCACACCCGCGACGCTGGAAACGCCGGCCCCGGATGCGGTCGCGGTGCCGCTCCAGCTGCTCACGTGGGCGGTCCGGGATGGCGCCAACATGCCCGCCGGGCGCTCGGCTGCCGCCGGCTTCTCTGCCAACGGCGCCCTCTATGTCGCGGGCGGAAGCGACGGATCCGGGCCCCAGCATCAGCTGTACTGGGCCGTTCCGGACGCCGACGGCGAAGTCAGCGCCTGGAAACACCTGGACCAGACGGACCTGCCGGCAAGCGGTCTCGTCGGCGGCCAGGCCATCGTCACCGGCAGCAACGTGTTCATCGTCGGGGGCTCCAACGCCGACGGCGTCCAGTCCGGCACCGTTCGTGCCAACCTGGCGCCCCAGGAGCCATTTTTCCAGGCCGGACTCGTCGGCGTCGTGGTCCCGGCGCTCCGCATCGACGGCGAGATCGGGCAGCAGCTCGGCTACCTGAGCGCGGCCGGCGCCGGCACGGTCAACTCCGTCATCCTGATCCTCATCGGATGGGCCTACGCGCACCCCGAGACCGTGAAGGGCTGGGTCAACCGGCGGCGGAGACGCGCCAACTGATCAGGCCCGGATTTGGGCCGGGTGCACGCGAAAAGACGGCCCAACTAGAGGGGCAGATCGCCCTCCCCGGGCGCCAGCGGGCCGCGCCGATCGGGTAGTCCCGCCCGGACCCAGGCGTGTGTGCCACCGGCCACATTGGCGACATCCGGCCAGCCCCGCGCGAGCAGGAACGCCGCGGCCTGCGCCGAGCGCGCACCGGACTCGCAGATCATCAACAGCGGGCGGTCCATGGGCAATGCGTCGTACCGCAGCATGAACGTGGAGAGCGGCATGACCACGACGCCGGCGGCCCGCACCGCCCCGATCTCATGGGGCTCGCGCACATCGACGAGCAGTGGACCACTGGACGCGTCTGCCCCGTCCAGACGGGCATGCGCGTCCGTGACGCTCACCGTCGGAACCTGGTTGGGCTGGATCATGGGACGCCTCGCTGTTCGGAGTGAGTTCAGATCAGGTCGGATCGATCAGGTCAGATCCGCAAGCCGGCTTCGGCCGCTGAAGCCGTCCCCGAGCTCATGCCACCACGCGATGTCCTGCTCGCCCAAGCGCCAGCACAGCCAGACCTGGCGGCCGTTGACGAGCGCGGGGAAATCGATCAGGCCGGCTTCGATCTCGCGCAGGGTCACGTCCCGCTCCACGAGACGGGTCACGCCGGCCTGCATCTGATCGATCAGGCCCTGCATCTGCAGCCGAAGGCGGCGCTGCTCGCCCGCCGGGAAGCCTGGCTCACCCGATCTCCCGACCGGCCCGTCCTGATCAGGACCGGTCGTCTGGAGCACGGCGTCGCGGAGGCGGATCAGCTCGGCGCGCTGGTAGCGCAGGTCCATCAGGATCCGCTCAACCTCGGGCAGCGCCGTGTTCGCATCGTCGATCGAATAGAAACGGGTCATCGCGATTGATTCTATCCCCCTATCATGCCGAGATGCGAATTGCCTCCCGGATGGATGTCATCGGCACCGAGACTGCCTTCGAAGCCGCCGCCCGGGCGCGCGCCCTGGAGGCCACCGGTCGGTCGGTGATCCACCTGGAGATCGGCGAACCGGACTTCGACACGCCGATCAACATCCGCGAGGCCGCGAAGAAGGCGATCGATGATGGGTTCACCCATTACGGACCCTACTTCGGCCTGCCGAAGCTTCGCGAAGCCATTGCCGCCGACGCGTCGGCCCGGAAGGGATTTCCGGTCAACCCGGACCACGTGGTTGTCACGCCGGGCGCGAAACCGATCATGTACTACGCGATGATCGCGTTGATCGAACCCGGCGACGAGGTGATCGTCCCCGATCCGGGCTACCCGATCTACGAATCGATGGCGAAGTTCGCCGGCGGGACGGTGGTGCCGCTGCCGATCCGCCAGGAGCGGGAGTTCCGGGCCGACCTCGACGAGCTTGAGTCGCTCGTGACCAGGAAGACGAGAATGCTCGTCCTGAACTCGCCGGCCAACCCGACCGGCGGG
>CAZOJS010000188.1:0-30398 GCA_964580175.1 uncultured Anaerolinea sp.
TCCATTGTCGCGCTCGCCGGCATGGTCACCGTGCTGTGGGGGCCTGGCGCGACCGGACAGGGACTCGGGGTCATGGTCACCCTCGCCGCCGTCGGCTGTTGCGCCATCTACAGCGTCCTGACCAGGCGATGGATCCGCAACGCACCATCCACGCCTCGGATCGTCCTCGGCCAGCAGCGCTGGGCCCTCGCGCTCGCCGCGCTGCTCCTCGTCGGCAGCAACCTCGCGACGGGAGCGTGGGCGATCCCGTCCGTGTCGCCGGCCGCCTGGCTGAGCGCCGTGGTCTCGGGCCTCGTCTACTACGCGCTCGCCTACGGCTTCTACCTGGCCGGCCTTCGACACGTGCCGGTGTCCCTCGCGGCGTCGGCGTTCTACCTCATCCCGGTGTTCGGCGTGGCCGCTGGCTGGGCGGCCCTCGGTGAGCGCCTGGAGCCGGTCCAGTGGGTCGGGGCGGTCGTCGTCCTCGCGGCCGTCGTGGCATTGTCGAGGTCGGGCAGCGGGACCGAGGCGGCGGAGCAGGCCGCGGCCGCCTCCCGGGATTGAGCGCGGTGGTGGAGATGGGGGAGAGTCGAACTCCCCGTCCAGAGCCCTTCGGCAGCAACCACTACGAGCGTGTCCGATCGTTTTCGTCAACCATCCAGGCGGGGATCGGCACTCTCCCGGTTGGTCCAGTCACGTGTCTCTAGATCGAGCTTGCTCCCGGGCTACGCGACGCTCATCCGGGCTGCAGCCCCGCTAAATGACGCTTCCACGACCCGCGGAACTGAGGTCGCTTCCACGCTCACCTTACCGCCTAAGCGGCGAGGGCGAGAGTCGACTGCTTGTTGGCAGTTACTTCGTTTTGCCGCCTGTTTAACGAGGCCTGACGGCACCTCGGCTCGCGTTCACTGTCAGCTGGACCCTGTCGAAACCACGCATCCCCACAGGATCGAACGCTCGCTGGCGTCCGACCGGAAGTCTAGCCGAGGTTGGGCGATTGGCAAACCGCTCCGCTGCCGCCTGGGTCGGGATCGCGCGTCGGGTCGTCACCTCGGCTTCGTGCGGGCAGCGTCTCGCCCCAGATACGATCGGGGGTCGTAGTAGGTGCCGGGAGCGGCGATCCAGCGGCTCCGAAGGAGTGACTTCACGCTCGAGTCGTGCTCGGACCACCGTCCTCGTCGACTCCGACGGCGCCGAGTACGATCCGGGTTCGTAAATGGGCCCAGTGCACCGGCACGGCATGCCGGCGGGCGCACGGATGGCGGCGGGCGTAAGCGTGCCCCGCCCCCGTGCCCCGCCCCCGTGCCCCGCCCCCCGGTCGCTACCAGATGTCGCCGACCGTGAAGCCCTCGGGAAATGGATCGGTCGGGTCCACCACGTAGGTGGCCATCCCGGTGATCCAGGCGGTTCCGGTGATGGTCGGCACGACGGCCCGGTACGGACCCACGGTCGTTTCCTCGACGAGGTGCCCGGTGAAAACCGTGCCGAGGATGCCCTCGTGGCGGAATGGGTCGCCGACCGCAAGCTGCCCCCTGGCATGCAGCGCCGCCATCTTGGCCGAGGTGCCGGTGCCGCACGGTGACCGATCGATCGCCCCGGTCCACGTGGCCGGCCTGGCGAAATCGAGCGTTCCGGTCGATACCGTGACGACGTTCCGGCGCGAATTCGCCGGGTCGTGGGGCGGCCCGGACAGCTGTCCGATCGTGATCCCTGCGAATCCGGGTTGGTCCGGGTGGACCACCGGCAGCTGCTCGTTGGCGGCGGCCTTGATCAATTCGGTGATCCGCGTGATGTCGCGCCCCTCGTCCGGAGTGAGGTGGAGTCCGAACTGATCCGCTTCGGCGATCACGTAGAACATCCCGCCATACGCCACATCGACGGTCACCCTCCCCAGCGTGGGCACCTCCACGACGGCATCGAGGTGGGTCGCGAAGGCGGGCACGTTGCGGAAGGTGACGCTCGTGACCTTGCCGTCGCGACACTCGCAGCGCAGCCGGATCAGCCCGGCCGGAGATTCGAGGACCAGCTCCGTCACGGGCTCGACCATCGGGACCATCCCGGTTTCGAGCAGGACGGTGGCCGTGCAGATCGTGTTCGTGCCCGACATCCCCGGGTACTCGACGTGCTCCATGATCACGTATCCGGCGGCGGCTTCTGGATTGGACGACGGCAGGACGAGATTGCAGTTGGCGGCCGGATACCCGCGTGGCTCCCGCAGCATCAACCGGCGCAGGTCATCGCCGTTCGCCTGCAGCCAGGTCATCTTGTCGAACATGGTGCTGCCCGGCACGTCCAGAACGCCGCCGACGATGACCCGGCCCGGTTCGCCCGCGGCATGCGCATCGACCGCCTGGATCGTCCGTGACAGCCGCATTCCGCCTCCTATCGTCCTCGCCGCGATTCGGCGACATCGCGTTCCATCTGCCGACGGGCGTCCCGCTCGGCGATATCCCGCCGCTTGTCGTGGAGCTGTTTCCCGCGCCCGAGTCCCAGCTCGAGCTTGGCCTTGCCGCGTCCGGTGATGTACAGGCGAAGCGGCACAAGGGTCAGGCCCTTCGCCTTCGTCTTGCCGAGCAGTTGATCGATCTCGGCCCGGCGCAGGAGTAGTTTGCGCTCCCGTTTGACCTCGTGATTGTTCCTGCTCGCACTCTCCCAGGGTGCGATGTGGGCTCCGATGAGCCAGGCCTCGCCCCGATCGATCCGTGCGAACGAATCGGACAGGTTGACCTTGCCCGCCCTGATGCTCTTGATCTCCGTGCCGAACAGGACGATGCCGGCCTCCACCGTGTCCTCGATCGAGAACTCGTGGCGGGCTCGGCGGTTCTGGGCAATGGTCCGTTCGCCCATGCTGGGCGGCGCTCCTGTCCTGGGTTGGTTCAATCCGTCTGGTCACGCAGCTCGAATGCCGCCCGGTTGGCGCATCCGCACCCTGGTTGGTGCCTGCCTTGTTCTGAACGCAGAACGCCGGTCCTTTCGGACCGGCGTTCATAAGCGGCTTCCCACCCGCTCGGAAGACCGGTTAGACGGTCAGCTCCGGCGAGGTGGTGCAGCGACTGTGATACGACACTGCACATCACCTCCTTTCGTTCGCGCGTACCGTAGCCGATGGGAACGGCGCTGGCAACCCGACGACGACGTGTGTTTCTCAGGCGGCGATTGCGAGCCCGAACAGGGTGGCACTCGAGCCGGTCAGGAACTCGACCGCCCGATCGAGGACGGGATCCTCGTCCGCCGGGGTCTCGGCCGGCACGTCAACAACGATGTCGGGCACGATCCCGACCGTATGGATCCAGCGCTTCTCCGGCGTCAGCCACTTGGCCACCGTGAGCCTCACGCCGCCGGAATCGTTGTCAAGCTCGATCCAGGACTGGACCGTGCCCTTCCCATATGAGGTTTCGCCGATGACGGTGGCGCGACCCGTATCCTGCAGAGCCCCGGCCACGATCTCGCTGGCCGAGGCGCTGCCCCGGTCGATCAGGACCACGACCTGGATCGCGGGATCGGTCGCAACGCCGCCGCCGAGCGCGTCGGTCGCCGTCAGGGTGCCCTCGGCATCCTCCTCCCAGAAAACCGGGCCGTCCTCCACGAAGACGCTCGCGACCTTGCGGGCTGCCGTCACGAAGCCACCGGGATTGCCACGCAGGTCCAGGATGATCCTGGTCTGACCCTTGTCGATGGCCGTCTGAATGGTCTCCACGAACGTGGTTGCGCCGCCGTCCGAAAAGCCGGTGAGCCGAACGTACGTAATCGAGCCGTCGGCGAGCTCCTCGGTGATCAACTCCCGCTGATGCACGACGTCGCGGGTGATCGTCACGTCATAGGGGGCAAGGCCAACACGCTCGATGGTCAGGGTCACGGTCGTGCCCTTCTTGCCCCGGATCCTGTCTCGCGCCTCACTCGGCGTCAGGCCGTTCACCGACGACCCGTCGACCCTGGCGATCACATCGCCCGGCTGCAGACCCGCCGCCTCGGCCGGACTGCCGTCCAGCGGGGCGACGACGACGAGTCGGCAGTCGGCGCTGAAAAGGGCGCAATCAACGGTCTCGCCGGCGGCGTTGACGGTGCCGATCTCGGCCCCGATGCCTTCGAATTCGCCCGAGATGTCCTCGAGCGTGCTGCGAAACTCCTCGGACGTCAGGTACGAGGAGTACGGGTCGCCGACCGCCTCGACCATGCCCTTGATGGCGCCCTCGATGAGCGCCTTCTGGTCCACCGGCCCCAGGGCGTAGCGATCCCGGATCGCCGCGTAGACATCCCAGAACGGCTGGAACGCAGCCTGGTCGGCCGCCGGCGTGCCCGGCTGTGCAGCCTGGCGTTGGCCGAGGACGTAGCCGGAGGCGAACAACGCCCCGCCACTGAGCACGACGACCAGGACGATCGCCAGGCCGACCAGGAAGGCACCCCGGCCACGGGGCATTGAGCGCAGCGGCACGGCGGCCTGGGTCAGCGCGCCTGGGGGCGCATCTGTGCCCGGAAGCGGCACGTCGTCATCAGCAGGTGGCGGGGCGTCGGGGAGCATCGGTTCCGATTTCCTCATTCGCTGGTCGCGAGCCGGGCGACGTCTGTGCCTGCCGGCGTCGAGCGTGGTGGGGACAGCCTACACGGCTGCTCACCAAACCTACCGGTGCGCTGCCGGGCGCGGTCCGATCGTGATTGAAACAACATGCAGCCTTGGCCGGGCCTTCACCGATCGGGCGAATCAGGATTGCCGGGAGACGGAGGCCGCGAAGGCCGCGCCGCCGACGGGGGCCGCCGTCAGCGAATGAGGTACGTCCGGACCGACACGAACGCTCCGACCACGCCGAGCCCGACGCCCGAGCCGATCACCAGGACGGCGACGTCGCGGGCGATCGCCCCGACGCGGATAGGGACGACCCGAAAGAACTCGAACATGAACCTGTTGAGCGGGTCCGCGGCCGCGCCGATGACCGCCAGGGTGATCAGGGCCCCGAGCAGCCCGACCAGCGCCCCCTCGAACACGAAGGGCCACCGGATGAAGGCGTCGGATGCGCCAACGAGGCGCATGACTTCGATCTCCTCGGCCCGGGCGACGACGGCCAGGCGGATGGTATTGATGATGATGAACAGGACGATGGCCGCGATCACGGCGAGGATCACAATCCCGGCTGAACGCAGGAATTCCGTGACTGTCAGGACCCGATTGACCAGATCGGTGATGTTCTTGACCCGTTCGACCAGCGGATCGGCGCGCAGGGCGTCGGTCACCGCGGAGAAGTCGGCTGGATCCCGCAGCTTCACCTCGAGGCTCGCGTGGAGCGGGTTCGTGTCGAGGTAGGTCGTGAGGTCCTCCTCGCCCTGCGCGGCCCGCGCCTCGCGGAAGCGGACGAGTGCGGCTTCCTCTGACACGAAGGTGACCTCACGGACCTCGGGAAGCGCACTGATCCGCAAGCGGAGGGCCTCGATCTCCGAATCCGTCGCTGCGGCTCGAAGATCGGCCACGACCTCGACCTTCTGCTCGACGAACTGGAGGCCTGCCAGGAGCCCATTCTGGACGATGAAGAAGCCCGCCAGGAGGAGCAGCATCAAGGTCATCGTCGCCGTGGCCGCGATGCTCATGGCGGCGTTGCGCCAGAACCCCTGCCAGGCTCGCGAGAGGCTGAACACGAAGAACCTGAGCACGCGAATCAGCCCTGCCGGTGGTAGCGGCCGCCGACCTCGTCGCGGATCACCCGACCATCCTCGAGCGCGATCACGCGTTTTCTGAGCGCAGTCACGACATCCGCGTTGTGGGTGGCCATGAGGACGGTCACGCCGAGCTCGTTGATCCGCAGGAGCAGCTGGATGATCTCCCAGCTGATCAGCGGATCGAGATTGCCGGTGGGCTCGTCGGCGATGACCAGGCGGGGGCTGTGGACGAGGGCGCGCGCGATTGCCGTGCGCTGCTGCTCGCCGCCGGACAGCTGCCGCGGGAACTGGTCCGCCTGCCCGTTCAAGCCGACCAGTCGAAGGGCGCGATCGACGGCCGGGCCGATCCGCCGACGGGGCGTACCGGTGACCTCGAGGGCAAAGGCGACGTTCTCGCGGACCGTCTTGGTGGGGAGCAGCTTGAAGTCCTGGAAGACGGTGCCGATTTTGCGACGGACGCGGGAAACCTTTCGCCGGGGCAGGCGAGCGAGGTTCTCGCCGTCGAAGAAGACCTCCCCCTGGGTCGCCAGCTCGTCACGAATGACCAGTTTCATCAGGGTCGATTTTCCGGCACCGCTCGGGCCGACCAGGAAGACGAAATCTCCCTCGGGAACGACGAGATCGACGTCGCGGAGCGCCTCCCGGCCGTTTGGATAACGCTTGGTCACATCGTTCAGGACGAGGACGGCTGGGCGCTCGGCGCCGGGCTGGGCACGCCGATCGGGTTCGAGTGAGCCGGCCACGGGCCAGGCTGCGCCATCGAAGTCGCCGATAGGGTGCGTGGCCTCATCCGTGGCCGGGGGCTGAGCGTCCGCCGCTGTTGTCGTCAAGATCGGCTCCGCGGTTTCGCGCGGCGATCGTCCGGAGTTCGCCACGACCTCGCGAGACTCCGGGCCCGGGGCACTTCGGAGGGAGCCACGTCAAGCCTGAGGCTACCACTGCCCCGGGACGACGGGCAACCACGGCAAGTCTCGACTACAGGAGCCCCGGAGAAGCCGGTTGGTAGCGGGCGAAGTCCCCGAACGGTCGCGACCAGCACAGCAGGACCGGAAAGCCCTCGATGCGTAGTCCGGCCCGGATCAGGGTCTCCAGGGTCGGACCCGCGGCTCCGGTGACCCACATGGCGGACGCTCCGCGGGGAGGCACGGCCGACAGGAGATGTGCGCTGACCGGCGCGTGCAGGGCTGCGTCCCGGACGGCGACCGGCCCGATCCTTCCGACTTCCGACGTATAGCCGTACGCCAC
Source organism: uncultured Anaerolinea sp. (assembly GCA_964580175.1). Lineage (GTDB taxonomy): Bacteria > Chloroflexota > Limnocylindria > Limnocylindrales > CSP1-4 > UBA5189. The sequence goes on from CAZOJS010000188.1 coordinate 6,871, forward strand.
GAGGCGGCCCGCTTCGTTGCGATAAGTGAAGCCCATCCGGCCCTGCCGGCGCAGGAAGTCGTGGTCCTCCGGGTGGGCGTAGCCGAGGACCTCCCGGTCCAGTCCGGCCAGCTCGGCGTCGAGTCCACGGTCGCGCTCGGCTGGGGTCGAGGCGTCGAGATGATGGGCCGTGACGCCGGCCGGCAGGGCCGGCAGGGCGTCGGGACGCGTCGGCCGACCGACCACGTTGAACATCGGCAGGCGGGGGCTCATCCCGCGCGACGCGTAGAGCCCGTTGGAGACCGGCTGGGCGGCGTCCGTGGCCACCGCCACACAAGCCCCGTCGGACGGCATGACCTCGTCCAGCAGCAATGCACCGATGCCCGCGCTCTGCTCGCCCGGGCGGACAAAGAGCATCGATAGAAACCAGACCTGCCCGCGACGAACAGCGGCGCAGAATCCGACCTGGCGCTGGTCACCAGACGCATCCGTCCGGATCGCGACGCGAAACAGATCCGGATCGGTGGCCTGCATGTGAGCGTGGAGCTGGCGAAGCGCCGGATTGTCGGACGGAATCTCCATCTGCCCAAGCGGCAGCAGGTAGTCGTTGAGTCCGTCCCGCCAGGTCTCCTCGCAGGCCGGCAGGTCCTCCCGGCTCGCGCGGCGAATCGTGACCCCGTCGGGCGCCTTCACTCGGCCTCGTCACTCCCGTCGCTCGACGGTGGGCGCCCGGTGGCCAGGCGCTCCAGCTCGGCCTGCATGAACGTGTCCAGATCTCCGTCCAGGACGCCCCCCGTGTTCGAGGTCTCGTATCCAGTCCGCAGGTCCTTGACCATCTGGTACGGGTGGAGGACGTAACTCCGGATCTGATTGCCCCAGCCGGCCGTGACATGCTCGCCTCGGAGTTTTCGGAGCTCCTCCTCACGCTTCTCCAGCTCCAACTCGAGCAGGCGCGACTTCAGGACGCGGATGGCCAGCTCTCGGTTCTGGACCGCCGATCGCTCGTTCTGGCAGGTGACCACGATGCCGGTCGGAAGGTGGGTCAGGCGGATCGCGGACTCGGTCTTCTGGACGTGCTGACCGCCCGCCCCCGACGAGCGAAAGGTGTCGACCCGGATCTCGTCGAAGTTCAACTCGATCTCCACCTCGTCGTCGGCCTCGGGCATGGTCTCGACGAGGGCGAAGGTCGTCTGGCGCCGCTTCTGCGCGTCGTACGGGCTGATCCGGACCAGACGGTGGACGCCGCGTTCGGCGCGCAGCCACCCGAAGGCGTTTCGCCCGCCCACCGTGACCGTTGCGCTCTTGATCCCGGCCTGCTCGCCCTCGGTCGAATCCACGACGTCGGTCTTGAACCGGTGACGCTCGGCCCAGCGGAGGTACATTCGAAGGAGCATCTCCGCCCAGTCGGTTGCCTCTGTGCCGCCGGCACCGGCCGAGATCGTGAGGACCGCGTTCTTGGCGTCGTACTCACCTGAGAACAGGAGCAGGGTTCGTTCGCGCGCGAACAGCGCGGACAGTGCGTCGCCCTCTCGCTCAAGCTCCGCCTGCAGCTCCTCGTCGGGCGTCTCGGCGAGCATCGCCAGCAGCTCGAGGAGGTCGTCGACACGCTTTTCGATGCCCCGCCAGAGGACGAGCTCGTCGCGCAAACCCTCGGCTTCCCGAAGCACGGACTGGGCGGCGCGCTGGTCGTCCCAGAAGGCCGGCTCACCGGCGCGCGCATCGAGCGAGGCTAGGCGCGTCTCCTTGGCCCCGAGGTCAAAGACGCCCCGACGTCGACCGGATCCGCTCCGCGAGGTCGGCGATGGACGACGCGTCCATCAGTTCCGCACTCGGAGATCCTGGAGCAGGATCGGACGGAGCTCGATGAGTCGGAGGGCCGACTTACTCCGGGCGACGACGGGGTTCACGCAGGGGCAGTAGCCGTTGTGAGGACAGACGCCGCAGTTGCCGTCGCAATCGAGGGCTGCTGCGTAACTACAGTTCCGGCAATCGCGCTCGCACGCGATCAGATCCACAAAACTTGCTTCCTCGGCCTGCTTCACAAATCCCTCTCTCAACACACCTTGGGCACGGCGGGTGGGGCGCGGGGGGCTGCCGGTGGGACACTGCGGTCCCGGTGCACGGGAAGTTCTGGTGAGTATAGGTGCGTGCGGCGAGATCGCCAAGAGGCAACCTGCGATTTTCGGCATATTTGTGCCGCCTATCGCTCGCATTTGCCCGCGAAACCCCGCGAAGCCTCAGCGAACCTCGCAGAACATCGCCGAAACGGGGCGGCCGGGTCCGCAGGTCGGCGTGTTCCGTCGGATTCTGGCGGCCTATGGGTCGAGGGTCGGTACCTCGAGCAGCAGGTGGCCGCCGCCGACGAAGTAGATCGCAAGGGCGCCGAGCTCGTGGGCAATGGCCTCGGTCCGCCGACGATCGTCGGCGTCAACGGGCCCGCTCATCGTCGGTGAGCCCCACGCGCTGATGCCCTGATCGGTCGCGATCCGAAGGACCCGGAGCATGTGTGTCCGATCGCTGACGAAGACCGCCGAGGTCAGCCCCCGGGCACGCAGGATCTCGGCGACCGCTTCGAGCGATTCAAGGGTCGTCCGGCCCTGATCTTCCGCCAGGATCGCCGAGTCCGGAACACCCTGCTGCAGGGCCCAGGCGCGCGCCGCCTCTGCCTCCGTGGTGCGATCGCCGGCGGCCTTGCCGCCCGTGACGATCAGGAGCGGCGCGACGCCCGCCCGGTAGAGATCCACCGCGTGGCCGAGGCGCGCCTCGAGGACCGGTGAGGGTCGTCCGTCGTACTGGGCCGCGCCGAGCACGACGATCGCATCGGCGGCCCGCTGCTCGTCCGTGGCTCCCTGCTCCTGGATTCGGTACGTCGCCCAGACGCCGAGCGCGCCGACGGCCAGCAGCAGCACCAGAAACGCGCGCCCGAGTTGTGCCATCGATGGGCTCGGGCGTCGCCGGGTCAGCGGTCCGGCCGGGTCAGCGGCCGTGACACTTCTTGTACTTGAGGCCGGATCCGCACCAGCAGGCGTCGTTGCGGCCGATCTTGGCGCCGGTCGGGGTATGGCCCGGTCGAGCCTGCTGAGCAGCCCCCAGGCTCGCCGGCCGGGCACCCGGCAGTCCGAGCCCAGCGGAAGCGGTCACGGACCCGCCGGCCGCGGATCGCGCCGCGGCGCCGAGCGCACCGGCGACACCGTCGCTGGCCGAGCCGGAACGAGCCGTCTGACCGGGCCCCATCAGCGGGAAGACGCCGGCCGGCGGGCTGGCCGGCTGGCGGGTGAGGGTGACCCGGAAGATCGTGCTGGCGACCTGGTGTCGGATGAACCCGCCCAGCTCCTCATAGAGCCGGAAGGCTTCCTTGCGGAACGCGTTGAGCGGATCCTCCTGGGCGTAGCCCCGCAGCCCGATGCCGCGGCGCATATCGTCGATCTCGGTCAGGTGCTCGACCCATAACGAGTCGATCGTCCGGAGGAGGACGAATCGTTCGACCATGGACCATTCCTCGCCGACCTCGGCTTCACGGGCATCCAGCCTGTCGTGAACGATCTCGCTGAGTTTTTGGGCGACAGCCTCGCTCGAGCGCAGGTCCCAGAGCTCGTCCTCGGTGACGTCCTCCGGCCCGATGCCCATCCGCTTGAGCGCCTCGATCAGGGCTTCCATGCCCCATTGCTCGAGGGATCCGGTCAGGTGGCTGCCGACCAGCGCATCGACCTCCTCATCGAGGAAGGCTCGTACCGTGTCCGTCAGGTCCTCGTTGCGGAGGACCTTGTCGCGTTCTGCGTAGATCGTCTCGCGCTGGCGATTGATGACGTCGTCGAACTCGACGACGCGCTTGCGGATATCGAAGTTGAAGCCTTCGACGCGGCTCTGTGCGCTCTCGATCGTCTTGCCCACGATGCCGGACTCGATATAGGTGTCGTCATCGAGACCCAGGCGCTCCATGATCGCGGTAACCCGATCGGAGGCGAACCGCTTCATCAGTTCGTCGTCCAAGGAGAGGTAGAAGCGGGACGAACCCGGATCGCCCTGCCGGCCGGCTCGGCCGCGGAGCTGGTTGTCGATCCGGCGGCTGTCGTGGCGCTCGGTACCGATGATGTGCAGGCCGCCGGCCTCCACGACCCGCACATGGTCCTCGTCGCAGATGCGTTTTGCCTCGGCAAACACCTCGTCGTAAACGGCCTTTTCCACCTCGGCCGGGTTGAGCCCGCGTTGGTGGAGCATCTCCGAAGCGAGGCCGGCCGGGTTGCCGCCGAGCAGGATGTCCGTGCCACGACCGGCCATGTTCGTGGCAATCGTGACGGCGCCGGTCTTGCCAGCCTGGGCGATGATGCCGGACTCCCGTTCGTGGAACTTGGCGTTGAGGACCTCGTGCTTGACGCCCCGTCGCGAGAGCATCTCGCCGAGTCGCTCCGACTTCTCGACCGAGACGGTGCCCACGAGCACGGGTCGCCGGGCTTCCTGCATCTCCGCGATTTCATCGATCACCGCGCGGAATTTGCCGTCTTCGCTCCGGTACACCAGATCCGTCCCGTCCTCGCGGATCATCGGCTGGTTGGTCGGGACGGCCACGACTTCGAGCTTGTAGATCTTCGAGAACTCCTCGGCCTCGGTCATCGCCGTGCCGGTCATGCCGGCCAGCTTGTCGTACAGCCGGAAGTAGTTCTGGAAGGTGATCGTGGCGAGGGTGACCGATTCGCGCTGGACGCGCAGGCCTTCCTGCGCCTCGACCGCCTGATGGAGGCCCTCGCTCCAGCGCCGGCCCGGCATCTGACGCCCGGTGAACTCGTCAACGATGACGATCTCGCCGTCCTTGACGATGTAGTCGCGATCTCGCTTGTACAGCGCGTGCGCCCGAAGGGCCTGCTCGAAGTGACGGGCGAGCCGGGGGTCGGCGTCGAACAGGTTGTCGATGCCGAGCAACTTCTCGATCTTGTCGACGCCCTCCTCGGTGGGCGAGACAGCCCGATCCTTGAGGTCGACAAAGTAGTCGCCGCCCTCTTCGGCACCCTCAGGTCGCGGCTGCAGCTTTGGTACGAGCCGGGCGAACTGGTAGTACATGTCGCCCGATTCCTCGGCCTGACCGCTGATGATCAGCGGCGTGCGCGCCTCGTCGATGAGGATGTTGTCCACTTCGTCGACGATCCCGAAGAAGCGTTCGCGCTGGACCCGTTGGTCGAGCTCCGTGACCATGTTGTCGCGCAGGTAGTCGAACCCGAACTCGTTGTTCGTTCCATAGGTGATGTCGGCGGCATACGCCTCGCGACGACTGACCGGCCTCAGGTTGATCAGCCGCTCGTCGTTGGTTGGGTAGCCGGGCTCGAACACGAACGACGCGTCGTGGGTGATCATCCCGACGCTCAAGCCCAGGAAATGGAAGACCGGGCCCATCCATTGCGGGTCGCGACGGGCCAGGTAGTCGTTCACGGTGATCAGGTGGACGCCCCGGCCGGCCATCGCGTTGAGCGCGGCGGCGAGAGTCGGCACGAAGGTCTTGCCCTCGCCGGTCTTCATTTCCGCGATCTTGCCCTGGTGCAGCACGACGCCGCCCATCAGCTGGACGTCGTACTGGCGCATCCCGAGCGTTCGGCGCATGGCCTCGCGGGCCATCGCGAACACGTCCGGCAGGATGTCGTCCATGGCCGCCTGGATCCCGTCGTTCTCGGCCCCGCGTCTGGCCTTGGCGATGTCTCGCCGCCGCTCAAGGTCCGGGTGATGGAGCTCGTCGTCGGACGGCTCGTCGCGAACCGCGATCTCGGCAATCTCGCCGCGCAGTTCCGTGAACCGGGCACGGATCTCCGCGTCGGAGAGGGCCTGGATCTCGGGCTCGAGCGCGTTGGTGGCGTCGACGAATGGTTGGATCCGCTTCAGCTCTCGATCATTCGAGTCGACGAAGCGGGACAGAAATCCCAGCATGGCGAACCCAGTCTAGCGGAGGTGCTCGCGGACCGAAATCGAAGCCGACCTCGGGGGGCCAGCCGGCCCTGACCCACGACGACGTTGTCGGTACGTGGCGGCCCCGGCGCGCCGACGCCGCCGACGCCTCGGCCGGTCCACGGCGCAGTGGACTTCGGCCGGTCCGCGGCGCAGTGGACTTCGGCTGGTCCGCGGCGCAGTGGACTTCGGCTGGTCCGCGGATCGACCATGCGACGAATGTGACGCCGGCTCAGGCCCCGTCCTTCGTCAGCCGACACATCGGTGGACCCCGTCGTTCGGCGAATGGCGCATTGGTCGATCAACGCGCGGCGGAGGCGCCGAGTCGGTCCCGTCAGGGCAGGCTGCTTCGTCGGACGGTCGAGATCTGGACCAGGTGCCCCGGATCCCATCAATGGCCGAGGTCGGGCAGGGGACGGCGACCCCGGGGGACGGCCATGCCGGCCCGCCCACTGCCCTGTCGGCGCTCAGGGACGCCGACCGGCGTCGCGGGTCAACCGGCGAGGCGCCAGAACCCGATCCCGTAGCCGACCACGAGGGCGCCGAACGTTGCCACCGCGAGGAAGACCCAGAAGGCAATTGACCGGCTCACCGAAGTCGGATTCATCTCGGTGTTCGCAAGTTTCGGGAGGCTCCCTTTGTGGAGCGCCGCGCCCCATCGGCGGGATCGCAGCTGGTGCCGAAAATCGCGCTCGACGACGGGCCGCGGCTCGAGCCCGCCCTTGCCGTCCGGTCGGTGCAGCTGCAGGCTCATCGATCTCCCGTCTTGGCTGCGGCGAGCATTGCCGCCAGGTCGTTCGGATCCGGATCATGGTCCGGCTCGTTCCGGATATCGAGCTTCTTCGCGACGCCGTCCTCCCACAGGAGCATCTCCTGGGTGAACTCGACCTCGCTGCTGAAGAGCGCACCGACGGATTCGCCGCGATGAATGCGTTTGATCGCCTCGCCGATGAGCGGCGCGATGGAGAGCGTGGTGATCTGCGGGATTCGCTTGGCCGGCGGCAGCGGCACGGTGTCCGTGAGGACGACCTCGCGGAGCGAGGATTCGGCGATCCGCTCGATCGCCGGGTCGGACAGGATGCCGTGGGTGGCACAGGCGTAGATCTCGGTCACGCCTTCGCGCTCAAGCGCCCGGACCGTCTCCGAGAGCGTGCCGCCGGTGTCGATCTCGTCGTCCACGATGACGGCCCGCTTGCCGCGCACCTCCCCGATGACGTTCATGAGCTCGGCCCGATCCAGGTTGCCGACCCGGCGCTTCTCGATGATGGCGAGCGGCGCGTCGAGCAGCTCCGCGAAGGCGCGCGCCCGTTTCGCAAACCCGAGATCGGTGACGACGACCAGATCCTCGAGATGCTTGTGCTTGAAGTAGTTGGACAGAATGTGCACGGCCGTCAGCTCGTCCACCGGGATGTTGAAGAAACCCTGGATCTGGCCCTGGTGGAGGTCCATCGTCAGCATCCGGTCGGCCCCCGCAACCGAGATCATGTCGGCCACGAGCCGCGCCGTGATCGGGACACGCGGCTGATCCTTCTTGTCTGACCGGCCGTAGCCGTAGTACGGGACCACCGCGGTGATCCGACCGGCACTCGCCCGCTTGAAAGCGTCGATCATGATCAGGAGTTCCATGATCGAGTCGTTCACCGGCCGGCAGGTCGGCTGGACGATGAACACGTCCTTCTCGCGGACGTTGTCCAGGATCTTGACGAAGATGTTCTCGTTGGCGAACTTGAATACATCGAGCCGCCCGGTCTCGGCGCCAAGGTAGCGGGAGATCTTCCGGGCGAGATCCGGGTTCGAGTTGCCGTGGTAGATCTCGAACTGGTCCGCGTACACGGAGGACTCCTTCCGCTCGCCGGGCCGAAACGCGCCGCTCAGGCGCCGCGTTCCGGGATGGTGGCTTCGCCGCTCGTGCCGGCGCCGTCCACCCCCGGATCACCATTGTCGCCGGTGTCGCGCCCTTCTGCCAACCCCGGCCGGAAAGCCGCGATCCCAACGACCCGATCACCCTCGTTCATGCGCATCACGATGACACCCCGGGCGCCTGATGAGTAGCGGTTGATGGAATTGAGCTCGGTCCGCACGACCTGGCCGTGCGCCGAGATCAGGACGAGCTCCTCGTCCAGCTCGGTCACCTGCTGGACGGCCGCGACGATGCCCGTCTTGCGGCCCTCCAGGGCGATCAGCCGGACGCCCTGGCCGCCGCGGTGCTTGAGCCGGAACTCGGTCAGGGGGACGCGCTTGCCATAGCCGGTCTCGGTGAGGACGAGGAGGTCCGCTTCTGGCTGGACCACGCTCATCGACACGACCCGGTCATCTGCCTTCTTGAGCAGGCGGATGCCGATGACCCCGGCCGCATCCCGGCCCATCGCCCGGACCTCGCTCTCGGCGAACCGCGCGAGCATGCCCTGCGCGGTCGCGATGATCACGTCGTCCTGACCGGACGAGACCCCTACCCAGGCGAGTTCATCGGCCTCATCGAGGCTGATCGCCCGGATGCCCGTCGAACGGACCCGCTCGAATTGCTCGAGCGGCGTCTTCTTGATGATGCCCCTGGTCGTGGCCAGGACGAGATAGGTGCCCTCCGCGAACGTCGACAGAATGATCGTGGCCATCGGGACTTCGCCCGACTCGACCTGGACCCCGGGCAGGTTGATGATCGGCATCCCCTTGGCCTGGCGGCTGGCGTCCGGGATCGAGTGCACCTTGGCCGAGAAGACGCGGCCCCGGTTCGTGAAGAACAGCGCCCAGTCGTGCGTGTTCGCGACGAGGAGATGCTTGACCGCATCCTCCTCACGGGTGACGTGCCCGATGATGCCCTTGCCACCCCGGCCCTGGCGCCGGTAGGTCGCGACCGGCTGGCGCTTGATGTAGCCACGCCCGCTGATCGTGATCACGACGTCCTCGTCGGCGATCAGGTCTTCATCCGTGAGCTCGCGCGACGAATCGTCCTGGACGCGCGTCTTGCGCTCGCCCGCGTAGCGCTTCTTGAGGTCGGACAGCTCGTCCTTGATGATCGCGAGCACCCGTGATGGGTTGGCCAGGATGTCCTCGAGCTCGGCGATCAGCTGGATGACCAGGAGGTACTCGTCCTCGATCTTTTTGCGCTCGAGCGCCGCCAGCCGCGCCAGCCGCATGTCCAGGATGGCCTGCGCCTGCCGTTCGCTGAGATCGAAGCTCGTCTGGAGGTTCGTGCGGGCCGTATCCGTGTCGGCGGACGCACGAATGATCTTGATCACGGCATCGAGGTTGTCGAGGGCCTTCTTGAGGCCCTCGAGGATGTGCGCCCGGTCGCGCGCCTTGCCGAGATCGAACTCCGTGCGCCGCCGAACGATCTCGCGGCGATGGTCGACGTGATGCTGGAGAACCGACTTGAGTGACAGGGTCTGGGGCTGTCCGTCGACGAGGGCCAGCATGTTCATGTTGAAGGCCATCTGCATCGAGGTGTGCTTGAACAGGTTGTTGAGCACCTTGTGCGGGTTGGAATCCCGCTTCATCTCGATGTAGATCCGCATCCCGTCGCGATCGGACTCGTCGCGGAGGTCGGAGATGCCCTCCATCTTCTTGTCCTTGACCAGCTCGGCGATCTTCTCGAGAAGGCTGGCCTTGTTCACCTGGTAGGGCAATTCGGTGACGATGATCGCCAGCCGGTCGCCGCGAACCTCCTCGAAGGCGACCTGTGCGCGCATCACGACGCGGCCCCGGCCATGGGCATACATCTGCCGGATCGCGTCGACCGTCTCCCACTCGCCGGAGATCAGATTGCGCTGGCGCTCATAGCGGAAGATCGTCCCGCCGGTTGGGAAGTCGGGGCCCGTGACCAGCACGGACAGGTCGTCCGAGGTGATCGCCGGATCCTCGATCAGCGCGATCGCGGCGTCCACGATCTCGCCAAGATGATGCGGCGGGATGTTGGTGGCCATGCCGACCGCGATCCCGGAGCTGCCGTTGATGAGCAGGTTCGGCAGCTTGGCCGGAAGGACCGTCGGCTCCTTCTGGGTGCCGTCGTAGTTGTCCTGGTAGTCGACGGTGTCCTTGTCGATGTCGGCCAGCATCTCGGACGCGATCGCGGTCAGGCGAGCCTCCGTATAGCGCATGGCCGCGGCGGCGTCGCCGTCGACGGAACCGAAGTTTCCCTGGCCGTCGATCAATGGGTAGCGCATCGAGAAGCTCTGGGCGAGGCGGACGAGCGCGTCGTACAGGGCCACGTCGCCGTGCGGGTGGTACTTGCCCATGACCTCGCCGACGATTGCGGCACACTTCCGGAAGGAGCTCGTGGAGGACAGGCCCATCTCCCCCATCGTGTAGAGGATTCGGCGATGGACCGGCTTCAGGCCGTCGCGAACATCCGGCAGCGCACGCGACACGATGACGCTCATTGCGTAGTCGAGGTACGAGACGCGCATCTCGTCCTCGATCCGGATGTTCTTGATGGCGCCGATGTTGTCGGTCACGGGTCGGTGGCTCCGTCGGTCAGATCAGCGACGGTTCAGGACAGCGGAGGGTCGGTGAGGGCCTGCCCGAGGCCCAGGTCCGCGAAACGAGCAGCCGTCTCGGCTGCCCGGGAGGTCGATGGGCTGCCGGGCCGCCGCCGGATGCCGTCAAGCACCGCACGAATCCCGTCTGCGCGGGGGGCGTCTAGCTTGGGCAGCGAATCTCGGATCACCCATGCCCGCTGGCCGTCGGCCGTTCGCGCCGCGTGCTCGGCCTCGAGCTCGAGGGCTGTCGTCGTGGCCTCGAGATCAACCTGGGCCATCGAGCGGTAGGCCCACGACAGCGCCTTCTGGACGTCCGGTTCGGCGTCTCCGATGAGCTGGCCGAGCAACGCCAGGCCGCGCCCGGCAACGTCGGCGGTACGCCCGTCGGGCCGGCCGGAGAAGGGGATGGTCGCGATCGTTGAGCCGACCAGCCGGCGCTCCCAGCGCGACGGTGCGTAGACCAGCTGCTCGAGCTCGGCCCAGCGGTATGGCTCGTCGAGGATCCCGCGGGCCAGGGTGTAGGCCAGGGTGTCCACCGTGATCCAGTCGCCGGCCTCTCGGCCGGCCCGGCGGAGCACCTGCCAGGTCCGCTCTCGCTCGCTTGGCAGGGTCCTTTGCAGCACGCCAATGGCAAACCAGCGGGCCTCGCGCTCTGGCTCACCGAGCAGATGGCTCGCGTCAAGCAGGAGAACCGCCGGCGAGTCGCGCCTCGTTGCTGACCTGAACGCTCGTCCGAGGGCCTGCAGGAGTGGGGTCCGGACCCCGTGGGTCGGTCCGATACCCGGGGCCACGAATTGCTGGCCGGAGCGGTAGGCCGGATCGGATAGCTCCATGAGGGCCGCGCGCAGCGCCGCGGCCAGCGCGCTCGGGTCCTGGACGTGATTCGAGATCGATCGACCAAGGGACGCCGCTCGCTCGAGGCGGTCCGAGACGAACGCGCGGGCGTCCTCGCTGACGCGGCTCGGAGATCCTGTGCCGGCGGGGCGGCTGCGCTCCGAGCGGGCAGGGGTCATGGCGATCAACCGTCCACCTGGGCGGGTGCATCGGTTCGCCCGTCCGCCGGCCGCAGGCGGTAGCGGGCCTTCAGTTCGGCCAGCCGCTCCGGGGGAGCCGCGACGTACGTGCCGCTGCTGGTGGCCAGCAATTCGCCGGTCGCGGCGTCGAGCAGGCGCCCCTCGGTGCGCAGGAGACGCCGGCTGGACTCGGTCACGGTGCCCTCGGCTCGGAGCCGGCTCCCGACCTCCACCGGCCGGCGGAACTCAACGGACAGCCGGGCAGTCACGGCCCAGGTGTCTCGACCGATGACCGCCCAGGCCATGACTTCGTCCAGGATCGTGCACAGGATGCCGCCGTGGGCGACCCCATCCCAGCCCTGAAAGGCGGGCTCGAGCGTGAGCTCCGTCCAGCATCCGGACGAATCCGTGTGGAGGTCGAGATGCAGCCCGTGGTCGTTCAGTTCGCCACAGGCGAAACAGCGATGCGGCTCGAACGCGAACTGCTGGCCGGCCAGCTTCGTGGTCGAGCGAACCTCAGATGTCAAGGTTCCGGACCTTCCTGGCCTCGCTCTTGATGAACTCCTTGCGCGGAGCGACCTTTTCGCCCATCAGCATCGTGAAGATGCCGTCCGCTTCGGCCGCGTCCTCGATCTCCGCTCGGAGGAGGACCCGGGTCTCCGGGTTCATGGTCGTATCCCAGAGTTGATCGGCGTTCATCTCGCCGAGGCCCTTGAACCGCTGCACGGACAGGTTCTTGACGTTGAACTCCTTGATGAACCGGTCACGCTCACGCTCGGACTGGGCGTACTTGGTGACCTTGCCTGTGGACACCCGGTACAGCGGCGGCTGCGCAATGTACAGGTAGCCTGCCTCGATGATCTGGGGCATGAAGCGGAAGAACAGGGTCAGCAGCAGCGTCCGGATGTGGGCGCCGTCGACGTCGGCGTCGGTCATGATGATGACCCGGTGGTAGCGCAGCTTCGCAAGATCGAAGCTGTCCCCGATCCCCTCGATCCCGGCGCCGAGGGCGATGATCAGGGGCCGGACATTCTCGCTCGCCACGATCTTGTCCAGGCGTGCTTTCTCGACGTTCAGGACCTTGCCCCGAAGCGGGAGAATGGCCTGGAATCGCCGGTCGCGGCCCTGTTTGGCGGAGCCGCCGGCCGAATCGCCCTCGACAATGAAGAGCTCGCTCCTGGCCGGGTCGCGCTCCTGGCAATCGGCGAGCTTGCCGGGCAACGACAGACCGTCCAGGACACCTTTCCGGATCACGAGGTCGCGGGCCTTGCGCGCCGCCTCCCGCGCCCGTGCGGCCGTCAGGCACTTCTCGATGATCCGCCGCCCATCGCCGGGGTTTTCTTCCAGGTACTGGGTCAGGCTCTCGCCAACCGCCGTCTGGACCTGTCCCTTGACTTCGGCGTTGCCGAGTTTCGCCTTGGTCTGACCCTCGAACTGGGGGTCCGTGAGCTTGACGCTGATGACCGCGGTGAGGCCCTCACGGACGTCGTCGCCGGACAGATTGCCGTCGGCGTCCTTGAGCACGTTTGCCTTCCGCGCCCAGTCATTCAGGGAGCTGGTCAAGGCCGCCCGGAACCCGGTGATGTGGGTGCCGCCATCGACGGTGTTGATGTTGTTCGCGAAGGCCAGCACGTTCTCGGTGTAGGTGTCGTTGTACTGGAGCGCCACTTCCACGGCCGTTGAGCCCTCGCGCCGTTCGACGTAGATCGGGCGCGCGTGGAGCGGCTCCTTGTTGCGGTTGAGGTGGCGGACGAAGGATTGCAGGCCACCCTCGAAGTAGAACGAGCGCTCGCGATCCGTGGCCTCCTCGATCAGCGTGATCCAGACGCCCTTCGTGAGGTAGGCGGATTCGCGAAGTCGCTGCGCCACCGTATCGAACGAGTATTCGATCGTCTCGAAGATCTCCAAGTCGGCCCTGAAGATCGTCTTCGTGCCACGTCGGCTGGCCTGCGGTCCGCCCTTCTTGACCGATCCGGTCGGCTTCCCGCGAACGTATTCCTGCGACCAGATGAACCCGTCGCGGGCCGTTTCCACGCGGAGATGGTCCGACAGGGCGTTGACCACGCTCACGCCGACGCCGTGCAGCCCGCCGGAAACCTTGTAGCCGCCTCCGCCGAACTTGCCGCCGGCGTGCAGCACGGTGTGCACGACCTCCAGCGCGTCTTTGCCGGTCGCGTGCTTGCCGACCGGCACGCCTCTGCCGTCATCGACGACCTCGACCCTGCCGTCGGCCATCATGGTCACCCGGATCGTCGTGGCGTGACCGGCCATGGCCTCGTCGATCGAGTTGTCGACGACCTCCCAGATCAGGTGGTGGAGGCCGCGCGTGTCCGTCGACCCGATGTACATGCCCGGGCGCCGCCGGACAGCCTCCAGGCCCTCGAGGACCTGAATGCTGGCCGCGGTGTAGTCCGACCCGGCCGCCTTCTTGCGGCGGGATGAACCCGCCCCGGATGCGGCCCTGGGTCCGACACTAGGCTCGGTCACGCGGTTCCTCCCATCAGGCGCTCGTAAAGGCGCCCGAGTTCTTCGTCGCTGTAGTAGTCGATGACGATGCGTCCGCCCCGGCGCGAGCGTGCCAGACGAACCCTTGTGCCAAGCGCCCCGCGGAGGTCCGCCTCCAGGCGCTCAATCTCGGGATCGGCCGTCGGGCGGGCGGCCTGCTCTGCTCCGCGAGGCTCTCGGAGACGCCGAACGAGCTCCTCGGCCTGGCGCACCGATAGGTCCTGGTCCACGATCGCGGCGAGGACCCTGGGCTGCATCTCGGGCGGCAGCCCGCCGATCGCCCGACCATGACCCTCGCTGATGAAGGCGTCCGCGACCGCAGCCTGCACCGACGGGTGGAGATCCAGCAGCCGCAGGGTGTTCGTGACCGTCGATCGTGCTCGTCCGACCCGTGCGGCGAGGGTTTCCTGCGAGAACCCGAATTCGACGATCAACTGGCGGTACGCCCGAGCCGACTCGATCGCGTTCAAGTCCTCTCGCTGGAGGTTCTCCACCAGTGCGAGCTCGAGCTGTTCGCGATCCGCCAGCTGGCGGACGACGGCCGGGATGCGCTCGAGACCGGCGGCCCGGGCGGCCCGCACTCGCCGTGCCCCTGCAACGAGCTGGTAGCCCTCGATCGTCTCTATGACCAGCACCGGCTGAATGACACCGTGCTCGCTGATGCTCGCAGTGAGGGTTGCCAGCGCCGCGTCGTCCATGCGCTCGCGGGGCTGTCGAGGGTTTGCCCGGATTCGGTCGAGTGGGATCTCGACGGAGCCCGTTCCCTGTGGCGAGCGCTGCGGGATCAGGGCTGCGAGACCGCGCCCGAGGCCGTGGGTTCGCTGGATCCGTTCCGTCATCACGCCACCAGCATGGCGTCGGTGAGCCCGCGGGCGGCGCGGACCCGAAACTCGTCCGCCAGCGCGTGATACGCCACCGCGCCCCGGGATTCGGGCGCATACAGGTGGATCGGCAGCCCGTGGCTCGGTGCCTCCGACAGTCGCACATTCCTCGGGATCACCGTTCCATAGACGCGATCCGCGAGGTAGGCGCGGACCTCGGCGGCGACCTGTGTTGCCAGGTTGGTGCGCGCGTCGTGCATCGTCAGGACGGCGCCGTCGATCTCGAGCCGCGGGTTCAGATGATCACGAACCAACGCGACCGTGGCGAGCAACTGCGAGAGACCCTCGAGCGCGTAGTACTCACACTGGATCGGGATCAGCGCCGCATCTGCGGCGGTGAGTGCATTGACCGTGAGCAGGCCAAGCGATGGCGGGCAGTCGATGAATACGTGGTCGTAATCGTCGCGGATCGGTGCGATAAGTCGGGCAAGTCGTCGTTCCCGCTGCTCCAGGGGAGCCAGCTCGACTTCTGCGCCGGCGAGAGCGATCGAAGAGGGAATAACCGAGAGGCCGACGATCGCGGTGGCTCGAACGAGAGTGCGGAGCTCAACATCGTCGACCACCGCTTCATAGACAGAAGACCCTTGTGTTCGATCGATCCCGAGGC
This sequence comes from uncultured Anaerolinea sp., assembly GCA_964580175.1. Classification (GTDB taxonomy): domain Bacteria; phylum Chloroflexota; class Limnocylindria; order Limnocylindrales; family CSP1-4; genus UBA5189. The sequence goes on from CAZOJS010000188.1 coordinate 22,259, forward strand.
CGCTGGTGGCGTTCCCTTGTGGGTCGAGATCAATGACGAGGACCCGATCCCCGGCGAGCGCGAGATAGCTCGCGAGATTCACGACCGTGGTGGTCTTGCCGACGCCGCCCTTCTGATTCGTGCAGGCGATCGCTCGACCCACTAGGTCCCCGTCCAAAGGTGCTTCACAAGCACGAATTCTAGCATTTCCGGCCCTCCGACCACCTCGCGGCCGCGTTCGTGGGCAACCCAAACGCCCGGATTGCGGAATACCGCGCGGCTACGAGCGACATCGTGTCGCCCGTCCCTCTTCCGGGGCTCGACTCCGGCATCGCCCGCAATGCTTCTTCGGTTTCACGTGAAACACCGTCTCCGCCAACCGGGCCTGGACGAGTCGTCTGTGCTCACGTCTGCGCGGGTGCGCAGGGCCTCGTCGGCGGCCTCTGCACGACCGATTGCCGGTCGGCAGTGCCCGTGGGATACTGCTGGCCGGACGCGGCCCGGCCGTCCCTTCGCGGTAAGCGCGGTACCAGCTCCGCATTCGACCCCTGGCCGGCACGCCAAGGATCGACATACCATCTGATGACGCATCTACTGGCCGCGATCGGTGCAGCGCTAGCCGCGCTCCTCGAATTGAGCCTTGTCCCGTACCTCCGGATCGGTGACGCGCACCCTCATCCGGTCCTGGTATTCGGGGTCATCTGGACGATCGCAACCAGACTCGAAATCGGGCTCGTTTGGGCCCTGGTGGGTGGCGTCATGCTCGACAGCCTCGCGTCGCGGCCGTTCGGGACGTCCGTCTTTGCCATGGTGATCGCGGTTGGCGTCGCTGCCGTCATCGCCCGCTCATTCATCCGCATCAGACCCCTCGCGCCGGTCATCGCGGTGCCGATCGTGAGCCTGGTGTACTCGCTGGTGCTGCTTGCGCTGCTTGCGGCGATCCGTCCGCCGGTGATCGTCGTCGATCCGATTGCCGCGCTCATGCCGGGGGCCGCCTATGACGCCGTGCTCGGGCTGATGTTCGGTCCGCTGCTGCTCTCGATCCGTGATCGCTATCGTCCCGAGGAGCGGGTGGACTGGTGAGCGCCGGATCGGTCGGCAGCGGCGACGAGCGAACCGGCGACGAGCGGTCGCCAATCCGCTTCCTGGTTTTCGGATTGATCACCGCGCTCCTCGCGGCGGTGCTCGGGATCCGCCTGTTCATGCTCCAGGTCGCCGACAGCGGCCAGTTCGCCACGCTTGCAGAATCCAATCGGGCCGTCAGTCAGCCCGTGCTGTCGACCCGCGGCGTGATCTACGACCGCAACGGCGCCCCGCTCGTGTCCAACGTGCCCTCGTACTCGGTGAAGATCCGGCCGGCCGATCTTCCGGAGGAGGAACGGGCGGATGTGGTGCAGCGGCTCGCCGCCCTGCTGGACCTGGATCCCGCCGAGATCAATGTCACGATCGACGCGAACCCCGGCTCTCGGTTCGACCTCGTCCGGGTTGCCTCCGACATCGATCCCAGGGTCGCGAACTTCATCGCCGAATCCCGGCTGGACCTGCCGGGTACCGAAGTCGTGGTCGAGTCACGCCGCGAATACCTGACCGGGAAGCTCCTGGCGCAAGTCATGGGGTATACGGCGCCGATCAGCCAGCGACAGCTGGACGACCTGCGCGTCCAGGGGTATCTCCCGGACGACTTGATCGGCAAGACCGGCGTCGAGGCCGCGTACGAGACGGATCTGCGCGGCACCTACGGCGAAGAGCTCGTTGAAAAGGACGCGTCCGGCCGTCGCTTGCAGGTGCTCCAGACGGTCCAGGAGCCCGAGGCCGGCAACTCCCTGGATCTGACGATTGACGTGCAGGAACAGCTGTACGCCGAGCTGGCGCTCAAGTGGGGTATGGAGGAAGCCGGCCTCAAGCGGGGCGTTGTCATCGTGATGAACCCGCAGACCGGCGAGATTCTGGCCATGGTTAGCCTGCCCACCTACGACGACAACGTCTTCGCCCGCGGCATCAGCACCGCCGAGTATCAGGATCTCCTCGGCAATCCGGACAAGCCGCTGATCAACCACGCCATCGCGGAGAACTTCCCGCCCGGATCGACCTACAAGCTGGTGACCGGAGTTGGGGCCTTGGCCGACGGCAAGATCAGCCGATCCACCCAGCTCACCACGCAGCCATACCTGACCCTCGGAACAACGAAGTTCTACGAGTGGAATCGCAAAGGCTGGGGCAAGTGCAACATGCTCTGTGGCTTCGCGCACTCCAGCGACACCTACTTCTTCCAGCTCGCGGGAATGCTCGGGATCGATCGGCTCGCGTACTGGGCGAATCAGTTCGGATTCGGCGCCCGGACCGGTATCGACCTTCCCGGCGAGGTCAGGGGCACGGTGCCATCGAACCAGTGGAAGCTCGACACGCTCGGAGCAGAGATCTACGCCGGCGAGGTCTATCAGGCTGGGATCGGCCAGGGGTACGACGTCGTAACGCCGCTCCAGTTGCTCAACGCCTATGCCGCGCTGGCGAACGGCGGCACGCTCTACCAGCCGCAGATCGTGCGTGAAGTCAAGGATGTGGACGGGCAGGTCATTCGTCCGTTTGAACCGAAGGTGATTCGCGAGCTGGACGTTGACCCGTCGGTTCTCGAAACCATGCGCCAGGCGGCTCGAAACGTCGTCCTTGTGCGCCATACCTACAACCTCGTCGAGCTGCCGATTGTCGTGGCCGGCAAGTCGGGCACGGCCGAATTCGGTACCCGTGACGCTGAGGGCCGGCTGCCATTCCACTCCTGGTTTGTCGCGTTTGTGCCGAAGGATCCCGCCCTGACGTCGAACGACCCGACGGGCATGCAGGCCATCTCAGGTACGGATTCGGAGCTGGCGGTTCTGGCCTTCGCCTACGACTCCGGGACCAAGGGCAACGTGGCGACTGAGATCGTCAAGTATTACCTGCAGCAGCACTTCGGGATCAAGAAGGACTACCGGAACTTCGATCTCCTCGAACGCGGCAACTTCTACCAGTCGAACTGAGGAATGATGTGGGAGCGCTAGACGCACGCTCGGCCAGGGGGATCGACTGGGGGTCCCGGTCGGTGGGGACGATCTGGCGGGCGTTTGACTTCCAGATGGTCACCTATGCCGTGCTGCTCACCTGCTTCGGCCTGGTCATGGCCTACAGCAACAGCGTGGCCAGCGGCAACGGGGCCCTCGCCACCGGGTCCGTCTTCCTGCGCGGGCTGTTGTGGACTTCGATCGCCCTGGTCGTGTTCGTCGTGGCCACCTCGTTCGACTATCGCTGGCTCAAGACGCTCGTCTGGCCCCTCTATGCGTTCCAGATCGGATTGCTCGCCATGACGCTCTCGCTCGGGACGGGCGTCGGGGGCTCGTCCCGCTGGATCAGCGTTCTTGGCCTCCAGTTCCAGTTCTCCGAGCTCGCCAAGATCCTGATGATCGTGATTCTGGCGACCTATCTGACCGCGCGGCGGGGCCGCATGCACTCGGTCTGGAACGTTTTCGGCGCCTGCGTGCTGGCGGCGCCGCCGTGGGCCCTCGTGCTGCTCCAGCCAGACCTCGGAACATCTCTCGTCTTCGGCGCCATTCTGGTCGGCATGCTGTTCATCGGTGGCGCCAGCCTCCGCTGGCTCGGCGCCATGGCGCTCGCCGTTGCCGCGGCCCTGCCGTTCATCTGGGCTTATGTGCTGCGCGACTATCAGAAGGAACGCCTGACCTCGTTCATCGACCCCCTGTCCGACGTCCGCGGCGCAGGCTATCAGCTGTACCAGTCACAGATTGCGGTCGGGTCGGGTGGGTTGTTCGGCAAGGGCTTGACCAACAGCACCCAGAACCAGCTCGACTTCCTGCCCGTCCAGACGACCGACTTCGTCTTCGCGATCCTGGCTGAGGAGCTCGGATTCATCGGTGGCCTTGTTGTTGTCGCCCTCTTTCTCGCGCTCATCTGGCGCATCCTGTTGAGCGGCTGGCGCTCGAAGGATCCCTTCGGCACGCTGTTCGCCGCCGGATTGGCGTCGGTCCTCGTCTTCCAGTTGTTCGTGAACGTCGGGATGGTCATCGGAATCATGCCGATCACCGGCATTCCCCTTCCGTTCATCACGCATGGAGGGGCGTCCCTGATCAGCCTGGCCGCGGGCCTCGGCATTCTCGAGAGCATCAACATCCGGCAGGAACGCGCGGACTGGTAGGTGCTCCGTCTCGCCCGATACACCCGAGCACGTGGCGGACTATGACGGCCCGGGGCGGGTACGATGGGCGACGCATGAACGGTTCGTTCGCGGCCCAGAAACCCAGGCAGCCCAGGCCACCGGCCATACCCGCTGCTCCCGGCTCCGCCCCGAGGCTGCCCGCGGCGCCGGCACGATGAGCGATCGTCAGCGGCTCGCGCGGGACACGACCGTTGGCGCCGCTGAGGCGCTTCTGGCCATCGGGCCTCTGCTCGCCCCGCTCGACGCGGATCTTCGTGACGTGTTTCGCATGGCGGCCCAGCAGCCCGCGACGCGGCTCATCGGCGTTGTCGATCCGTCCGGCCGGCTGGCCGGCGTTATTCCCGTCACGCGTGTGGCCGAGTCCATCGTGGCGCGCGTCGTTCCGGAGTCGTTGTTCATCGACGTGGAGGACGCGGAAACTGCCGCCGAGTTCAGCCACAGCCTGGAGGACCGCCTGGCCGCCGACATCATGCTGCCGGCTGCCAGCGCGCGCGCGACGGACACGATCGGCGAGGCATTCCGCCTGATGCACCGGCGGCGCCTCGGCGGCGTCTACGTCGTTGACGCCGACAATCGGCCGACCGGTTACCTCGATCTCCTCGAGCTCGCCGTCGTCTATGTTCGCGCCCTGGACGACATTCCCGCTCCACATGACACAGGTTCGACTGCAGGTTCGACCGAGCAAATCCGCTGATGCCCGACGACGTCACGATCGCTGCGGTCATCTTTCTCGTTACCTACGGGTTGATCGCGTCAGACACCATTAACAAGACGGTCGCCGCCCTGCTCGGTGGCCTCGCCATGATCATCTTCGGGGTCATCGACCAGGAGCAAGCGTTCCACGCGGTCGATTTCGACGTGATCTTCCTGCTCGCGGGGATGATGGTCCTGGCCGGCATCCTGCGCCGAACCGGATTCTTCCAGTGGGTCGCCATCCGCTCGATCAAGGTTGCCGGGGGCCATCCGTTCCGGCTGATGATCGTGTTGAGCGTGGTGACCGCCGCGCTGTCAGCCGTGCTCGACAACGTGACGACCGTGGTCCTGATCGCGCCCGTGACGCTGTCTATTGCATCCATCCTGGGCGTCAACCCGATCCCGTTCCTGGTCGCCGAGATCTTCGCCTCCAACATCGGGGGTACGGCGACGCTGATCGGGGACCCGCCGAACATCCTGATCGGAAGTGCCTCCGGCCTCGACTTCGTCGCATTTCTCACGAACATGGGACCTATCGTCCTGATCGTGTTCGTCGTTTTTCTGATCACCCTCCGTGTGATGTTCCGGAGCGCCTTGAGCGTAACCAGTGAGGCTCGCGAGGCCGCGCTCGGTCTGGAAGAGCGAGGCGTCATCTCCGACCCGCAGCTCCTTCGTCGCAGCCTCGTCGTAATCGGCGCGACGCTCGTCGGGTTCCTGTTGCACGGCCCGCTGGGCTACGAGCCGGCGACGATCGCCCTGCTGGGAGCGACCGTCCTGATGCTGGTTGCCCGGATGGACCCGGAATCCGTCTTCCGCGAGGTGGAATGGCCGACCCTGTTCTTCTTCGTGGGCCTCTTCATCGCAATTGAGGGCGTCGTCCACGTCGGCATCCTACGGACGATGGCAGACGCCCTGTTCGATCTGACGGGCGGCGACGGGACCGTGACGACCCTTGGGCTCCTCTGGCTGAGCGGCGTCGCCTCGGGCATCGTCGACAACATTCCATACACGGCGACGATGATCCCGATCGTCCAGGGTCTGGGCGACGCGGGCCTCGGGGTCGAGCCCCTCTGGTGGGCGCTTGCGCTCGGCGCCTGCCTCGGCGGCAACGCCACGATCATCGGCGCGTCGGCCAACGTGGTCGTCGCCAACCTGGCCGATCGCTCTGGGCACAGGATCACCTTCCGAGCGTTCCTGCCCTACGGCCTGCTGGTCACGTTCGAATCGCTCGTGATCTCGACGGTCTACGTCTGGATCCGCTACCTCAACTGATCAGGCCGCGCTGGCGCGCGCCCGCCGGGATCAGTTTCCGACCGGATCCGGTCCGGCCGCCAGGGTCGAGTCGTCCAGGATGCCTTCCGGTACCGAGGGAGCGTGGCCCCCAGGTTCGCTCCCGGCAGTCGCATCCGCGCGCGGGGCGGCGGACGCGGCCGATGCTTCAGACGACTGGAGCGGTTCGCTCAGGCGGGCGAATAGATGCATGTACACGTCGCGGGCCGCGGCGGTCATCGGCAGGGCGAGGATCGCGCCGAGCAGGCCGGCGACCGTGGCGCCGACGATCAGGGCCACCATCACGACGCTCGGGTGGAGGTTGGTGGCGTCCCCCTGGATCTTTGGGACGAGCAAGTTGTTCTCGAGCTGCTGGATGCCGAAGTAGAGGAGGAAGGCGGCGCCGGTCGCCTCGATCCCGGTCGTGGCACCGAGCAGGATCGCCGGGATGGCGGCGATGATCGGCCCGATGATCGGCAGCAGTTCCAGGACGCCGGCAAGCACGGCCAGCAGCACCGCGAACTGGGTGAAGATTGGGTTCACCGTCTCGCCGAGGACCAGGAGCCCGACAAAAGTCACCACGCCGACGGTCAGGCCGAGCAGGACCTGCCCACGGATCCACGATCCAAACACCCGCCCCACGATGGCTGCGATGGCCTCGGCGTCGGCCAGCCATTCCCGCGGAATCGCCGACTGGAACGAGAGCACCAGTCGCGGCCGATCCTTGAGCACGAAGAACGCCCATACGGGCACGATCAGCAGGGTCAGGACCGAGACGACGAATCCGGTCGTGGCCTGGAGCACCGGCAGGAGGACCGTCGGATCCACGCCGACATCGCCGGTTGCCAGCTTGGCCAGCCAGTCATCGATCGCCTGCCGGATGGCCGGCGGCAGCTCGAGGCCGCGATAGACGGCTCCAAACTGATCCAGTTGCACACGCAGCTGGTCGACAAGGCCAGGCAGATCAGCCGCGAACTGGCGGATCTGGTCAACCAGGGGTTGGAGCATGACGTTGAGCCCCTCGACCACGAGGGTGACCGTCACCACGTACACGGCCAGGATCGCAAGCGGTCGCGGCACCTTCATGCGCGACAGCCACTCGACCGGCGGCGCGAGGAGATACACGAACAGCAGGCCAATGATGAACGGGCCAAGGGCTGCGCGCCCCATGTAGAGCACGATCGAAAGGACGATCGCGGCGCCGACGAGCAGGGCGACGCGGGGGGAGACCGGAGGGAAGTTGCGGGCGGTCATGACCATCCTTCCGGCAGACTAGCAGAGCCATGGAGCCCACCAGCCCAGCACCAGCGCCGGCCGACGCACGGCAGCGCTGGCGGCTCGTCTACCGTCGCCGCCCCGACGCTCCGCCGCTGCCACAACGTGACCAGAACGCGGCCTGGGAGGCCGCGCTGCTGGCGACCGGCCTGCCAATCGCCGGTAGCGATCTCCCGGTTCCTCGCGCGCGCCTCGCCTTTGGGGCAGCGCTGAGCGTCGGCATGGCCGCGGAACGCGAGCTCATGGACATGTTCCTGGTCGAACCACGACCGGTATCCGACGTCCGGACCCGTCTGATGGCATGCTTGCCGTCCGGTCATGAGCTGGTGGATCTGCACGACGTCTGGCTCGGCGAACCACCACTCGCGGGCCGGGTCGTGGCGGCCGACTACCGGCTGACGGTGACCGCGGTCGGCGGCCCACCCGATCCCACGGCGCTTGCCGCGGCCGCCCGGGACCTCCTTGCGGCCGCCGAGCTGCCGCGAAGCCGAGACAAGGGCGGACAGTCCGTTCGGTACGACCTTCGACCGCTGCTCGACGACATCGAGGTGGTGCCGGCCATGCCCGTAGAACCGGAGCCGTCGGTTACGCTCCGAATCCGGGTCCGATACTCGCCAGAACGTGGCGTCGGCCGTCCCGAGGAGGTCCTTGCGGCGTTGGCCGAGGCGTACGGCACGGAATTGGTGGCGTTGGGCGGAACCCGCGAGCGGCTGCGCGCTC